>JASFQI010000029.1:0-24601 GCA_050115555.1 Desulfobacteraceae bacterium | reverse complement strand
CTCCACATATGGGGTGCGAACGCGCGATTCCGGCAGTTGACCGGTTTTTCGGAGGCGGAGATACCCGGTCTGGGCATTGAACGCGTCTTTCACGCGGACTCCCTGGAGCGGGTCATATCGAACATTCGGCGCCGGGCTTTGGGAAGCACGGACGTCCCCACAAACTACGAAGTCTATATCAAAAAAGGTCGAAAAGAAAAGGGAAAGGTGAAGATTTGTGTGGTGCCTCTGGAGGACCCCGAAGGCATTTTTTTGATCCTGTTCTACCCCGTGCATGCCGTTGTGGACGGGGCGTGATCAAACCCGAAAGGCCTCGAAGCAGGCCTTTCGAAAACCATAGCGGATTGCGCAGAGGCGCAACAAATTTACCAAAGGGAAAGGAGAAGGAGTCATGAAAAAGAAGGTACTGTATTCGATGTTCGTGATGGGGGTCGCCATGGTGTTTGCCGTTTCCGCATGGGCCGGAGACAAGGCCACCAAAGAGGAATGTGTGGCCAAAACCAAAGAAGCGGCAAAGCTGGTGGCGGATGTTGGCCTTGAGTCGGCTCTGGAGACGCTCAACGACAAGGGCGGACCTTTTGTCTGGAAGGACACATACGTGTTCTGTGTCGACCTGGAAAAGCAGTACAACATCGCCCACCCCATCAAGCCCGGCTTGATCGGTAAGAACCTGATGGGCATCAAGGATGTGAACGGAAAGATGTTTTTTGCAGAGTTCATTAACAAGGCGGCGAATGAGGGGGAGGGATGGGTCAGCTACATGTGGCCCAAGCCGGGCGAGAAAAAGCCCTCTCCCAAGGTCACGTATGTGTACAAGGTGCCCGGCGAAAATGTGGCCATGCTGGCAGGCATCTATGAGGAGTAATGAAAGTTCACGGCGTCCGGAGCGCCCGGACGAGGTCCGGAGCGCTCCCACTCGCCACATGCAATGAGGGTGAATGACATGGCGCTTTTTCAACGAATCAGGCTGGCAACGGTGCGATCGAGAATCATCTTGATTATCGGCGTGGGCGTTTTGGGGATGGGCGTCCTTGTAGGAGTAAACAAGTATTTGGATGTACGTAAACATTTGAATATTCAATTGGGGAATGAAAGTCAGCAGATTCGATCGGGCATCCTCGAGGTGATTCAAATGGAAGAAGCGTTCATGAATCATCACGACGCCTCTGTGCTGGAAAATTATCAAACGCTCCGAGCCTCACTGACCCAAATCATCACGAGGTTGCGTGACGAGACTCACGATCCCCTTATCGAATCCCTGGTTGACGACATTTCGCGCATTGAGAGGGAGAACGGGCAGGCCTTTCAGACGGTCGTGGAGCTCATCCGAGGAATGGACAGCGATTTGGAAGCCCTGAATCAGGTCATTCAGCAAATGAACGAGGGAATCAAAGAAATGGTCGACGCGATCGACTATGAAGAAAGCATGAAAATGATCGAAGGAGAGTACTTGGACAACTCCAGTGCAGGTCTTCGGAGGGAGTTCAAAGATTTCCTGGGTCTTGGAAGTGAAAAAATCCTCAGCATACTTCGGCTCCTTCTTTTCACGGACCTTGAAGCCTATCAGGCAGACAAATCGCTCCTCCAAGAACGGCGTGATAAGACGATGAAGAACATCGATACCGTGATCAAGGCGGTTGGTGTCGATGAGTACACAAACGGATGGGAAGCGGCAGGAGTGTTTCTAACCGAGGTCGATCGCTTGGAGGGATCCGTTGTTTCGTCCTGGGAGAAGAGCCAGGACCTGATGACCACACTCAAAGGGACCGGATCGCAGGTCCAGGATATCGCCCAGAGGGTCGTAGGTCAGACTCAGGAGCGCATCGAGCAGGGGGATCGAACGGGCGATCTCATTGCGCTGATCTTCGGTGCGGGCAGCATTCTTCTGCTCCTTTTGTTGGGATTCTTCGTGTCGCGCTCCACGAACCGTTCGCTTCGCGGCACCATCGACAGGTTGACGCAGAGCTCGGAGCAGGTGGCAGGGGCCTCGGCGCAGGTCTCGTCCTCAAGCCATTCGCTGGCAGAAGGCTCGTCCGAGCAGGCGGCCTCCATTGAGGAAACCTCCTCTTCTTTGGAGGAGATGTCCGCCATGACCCGGCGCAATGCCGAGAACGCAAGCCAGGCCAGTGCGCTTTCATCGGAAAACCGGCAAACAACGCAGGCCTGCTCGCACACCATGCAGGAGATGGCGGAGTCCATTTCTCAAGTCGATCAGGCCAGCAAGGAGACCCAGAAGATCGTCAAGACGATTGACGAGATCGCATTCCAGACCAATCTGTTGGCGCTCAATGCAGCCGTAGAGGCCGCACGCGCCGGAGAGGCCGGGGCCGGCTTCGCCGTGGTGGCGGATGAGGTTCGAAATCTGGCCATGCGGGCTGCAGAGGCCGCCCGGGATACCGGCACCCAGATCGAGGACATCGGAAAAAAGATTCGCGGGTCCATGGACCAGGTTTCCCGGTCCCTGGATGAGTTCAGCCGAGTGGAGGAGAGTTCAGGCAAGGTGGACGAGCTCATGACCGAGATCTCCACGGCCTCGGACGAGCAGGCCAACGGGATCGAGCAAGTCAACCGCGCGATCAATGAGATGGATCGGGTGGTCCAGCAGAACGCGTCCCATGCGGAGGAGTCCGCTTCCGCCTCTGAGGAGCTTCGGGCCCAGGCAAGAGGGATGCGCGACATGGTGGAGGCCTTGAGAGAGCTGGTGGACGGGAGTGCAGATCGCCTGGAGGCCAAAGGGGAAGAGTCCGCTCGAAAACCGGTTCGTAGAGACGCCTTGGAAGGCGAGGGGATGGATAAAGATAAAGGTCTGCTCCTCGCCTCAGGCGGAGATGCTTGAGTACCCGTACCCGTCATAAAACGGAACCGAGGTTTCCCCAAAGAGATAAACTGTGAGAGGAAACCTCAACCAGAGGCGGCGAAATCACGGATTCATCCTATGGAGGGCACAGAGGGAGAAGCACACCGTCCAACCTCTTCCTCTCTGTCCTTCCTCCGTTGTTTGAGTAGATCTTCCAAGAACACTGGCCGTGAGAATGGGCATCCAGTGAACTCACATTATAGAAAATTGGCTTTTTCGATCCCCATTTCGATCTGGATGATTCGAATACCTTCAAAAAGGCCTTCTTGATCCATCCGTCACCATCCACAGGAACCCCGGTTCTTTTCCTTCCTTTTCAGCACGTATTCGATAGAATATTGACGGTCTCGAAAAATCCCGCTCGACCGCTGTTGGCTACTCTGTGAGGACTTGGAATTGCTAGAGGCAAATCTCTGTGTCACAGCTTTTGCGACTCCAGCAAGATTCAGGACATCGGAGGCTCGCTGGGAGGCGGCATGGATCTTTCGCGAAGGCAGTTCATTCGCTCTTCGTTGTTGGCGGCCGGGGCGCTGCTTTTTCCTGTGGGAAGGAGGAAGCTCAGCGCAGAACACGGCGAAGGCCCGGCCTACGCCCGACTAGAGGCTCGAGGGGCGCTGGCATGTCGGGTGGAGGAGGCCTATGAGCGCCTGCGGTCCTGCGATCTCTGTCCGCGACAGTGCGGTGTGGACCGTCTGTCAGGAGAGCAGGGCTTCTGTCGCAGCCCGAAACGGGTTGTGGTCTACAGCGCACACCCTCACTTCGGGGAGGAAATTCCACTCGTAGGGAAACACGGATCCGGCACGATCTTTTTTTCCAACTGCAACCTCCGGTGCGTGTTCTGCCAAAACTGGCCGATTGCCCATGAAGGCCGCGGCAGGGAGCTCACGGATTCGGAGCTCGCCGATAGGATGCTCGACCTGCAACGGGCAGGCTGCCGCAACATCAACCTGGTGACGCCCACCCATGTGATGCCCCACATCGTGGCTGCAACCCGGATCGCCCTGAAAAAGGGACTCCGCATCCCCCTGGTTTACAACACGAGCGGATACGAGCGCGTGGAGGTCCTGCGGGTCCTGGACCGAATCGTGGACATTTACCTGCCGGACATGAAGTACATGGACGGGGACCAGGCGGCCCGTTATTCGGCCGGAGCCCGAGACTACCCCGAGGTCACCCAGGCCGCGGTCAGGGAGATGTACCGCCAGGTGAGCGACCTGGTCACGGATGAGCAAGGAAGGGCAAAGCGGGGGCTCATGATTCGCCACCTGGTCATGCCGAACCGGGTGGCGGGCACTCGGGCCTTTGTCCGATGGGTGACCGGAAATCTGTCCCGTTCCACGTACGTCAACATCATGGCCCAGTACCGTGTGGCCTACCGGGCTTTCGACTACCCGGAGATCGCCCGGGGCATTACGCGGGGCGAGTTCCTGGAGGCCATGGATTGGGCTGAAGAGGCCGGGTTGACACGCCTTGATGCCCACTCCATTCGAATGCGCGATTTTTTCCGAAGGGGGAGAGAAGGGCTGCGCCTGCCTACGCCTGTATTCCCCGCCTCTCTCACGAATTCCCCATGTCGAGTTCTTTCTCGAAATCAGATTGCCTGAATGATCCGGGCCGCCGGGCGTTTTTAAGATGCTGTGGGGTCGGTCTGCTCACTCTGGGTGCGGGGACCTTTTCTACACTTACGCCTGCGCGGGCGGTCGGCTCGGTTCAAAAGGGCAGGGTGAACCCCGTACGAGCCTCCTTTACGACGCCGCTTCCCAACAAGACTGTACGGTGCTCCCTCTGTCCGAGGCAGTGCGAGATACCCGAAGGAGAGAGGGGCTTTTGCAGGACGCGTTTCAACCGGAACGGCCGGGGCTACACCCTGGCCTACGGCAATCCCTGTGTCGTGAACCTGGACCCTGTAGAGCGCCTCGCATTTCTTCACGTCCTGCCCGGCAGCCGGTTTCTTTCCGTGGCTACGGCAGGATGCACGTTTCATTGTGCATTCTGCGAGAACTGGGCGTTTTCGCAGGCCGCCCCTGAGGAGGTGTACACCCACGATCTCCCGCCCCGGAGCGTCGTGGAAAGGGCCCTGGCCCTGGGCGCTCAGGGCGTGGCGTATGCCTATGTGGAGCCCGCGGTCTTTTTCGAGTACATGCGGGATACGGCGCGTGAGGCCAAAGATGCCGGCCTGATCAACGTTGCTCACACGAACGGCTATATTCGAGCCGAGCCCCTCCGCGGCCTGTGCAGCGATCTGGACGCTGTCCAGGTCGACCTCAAATCCTTTGACGACACGTTCTACCGTGAGCTCTGCCAGGGACGCCTGGAGCCGGTCCTTGCCACCCTGAAGACGCTCCGGGCGGAAAGGGTGCACGTGGAGATCACCAACCTCGTCATTCCCGGCCGAAACGACGCCCCTGAGGGCATTCGCGCGATGTGTGACTGGATTGTGGAGTACCTTGGCCCCGAAACCCCCCTTCACTTCGCCCGGTTCTATCCCCTGTACCGCCTCACACGCCTGAGCCCCACGCCGGTTCCGACTCTGGAGCGGGCCCGCAGTGCGGCCCGGGCTTGCGGTTTGCGCTACGTATACATTGCCAACGTGCCTGATCACGAGGCGTGGCACACGGTTTGCCCGGCCTGCGGTACACGGGTCATTCAGCGGAAGGGCTACGTGGTCGAGGAAGCCCATGTCCGCAAGGGATGCTGCACGTTCTGCGGCAGGGAGCTCCCCGGCGTGTGGAAGTGATCTCAGCAGATGTTCATCTGGTTCTGGACTTCGTTCTCATTGGCCTGAAGATATCGTTGCAATTGCTGAATCCCGATGAGTGGCGTCTCGGAAAAGGGAAGGTTGAGCATGGGGGTGTCGGCGAAGGCCGGATCGATGTCCGCGCAGGATCCGTTTAAGGGTCGTTTGTTGTAAATGGTCCGGTACAAACGGATGTCGATTTCTTTCAGTGAGTAGAAGATCCGCAGCGATTCGGCATGTGAAAGCTTGTCCGGGTTCAAGACGAGGTGAATCTGCGTTTTTTCGGGATTGGTGAAGGTGTCTTTCAAATTCTGGTATTGCTGACGCTGCTCCTCGATTTTTTTGAGGACTTTGTCCCGTTCGAACTCCTTTTTCAGGAGTTTGATTTTGGTGATCAACTCCCGTTTTTCAATGATCTCCCGGCGCAGCGCCAGGAGGTGATTGACCCAGACCAGGGAGAGCGACGGGAGCGCGAAGAACTTCAGGGAGAGTGCGGTGGGTGGCATGTCGAAGACCAGGTAGTCCCAATCCGAGTACTTCTTCTGGAGGTGTTCGTAAGCCAGGATGAGTGCATACTCCTCCAGGCCCGGTGAGTGCTTGATGACACTGAAGTACTTATCCAGATTGAACGCCGTCAAATAGGAATAGGTTCTATTGATCTGCTGTCGCACATCCTTCAGGTAGGCTCGAATCCAGGAATCCTCGTCGATTTCAATAACCCGAAGATGAGGCGCCACATCCACGGGTTCGCCCGAAAGCTTCTGCTCGAAGATGTCGGACTGGTTGTGCGCAGGGTCGAGCGAGATCAGCACCACGCGAGCCCCCTTCTGCGCCAGGAAGGTCGAAAAGAGCGCTGCTGAGGTCGATTTCCCCACACCGCCTTTTCCCATGAAAAACAAATGGGTTGCTCGATCCATGGCTATCCTATGTCCAGCACCGAGAAGAGCTGGGAAAGGGGTTGGCTTGCCGTGTCCACTTTCTCCATCATCAGGAGGAGCTCTTTTTCCATGAAGGGCATCAGGTCCAGGGAAATCTGCATGGGGGGGGACGGCATGCCCACATAGGATCCCAGGACCAGCACACCGAAGATGTTCTCGAGCTCTTCCACCTCGGTTTCAATGGTCTCCACTGCGTTGCTTCTGGCCACTTCGTCGGAGATTTTCAGAAATTCAACGACCTTGTCCTTTATGCCTTTCAGGATACGCATCATGATGGCTCCATGCCGGGAAGGCGCCGGGAGTCGTCATCCAACCCGGAACATGCGCCGCTCGAATTGAATACGTTTTCTGGACGGGTAGAAGTAGTATGCTGCATAAAGCGCCATCAAGACCGTGCCCGTAAAATAAAACCGAGGAAGTTGGAACAGATAGGCAGGGAGAATCAGATACGGCGTCACCAGGGAAATCTGAATGAGCCTGCGCTCGAACTTTAACCATTCATTCTCCGGCACGCTCTTTTCATCTCGCACCTTGTGCGCAAAAAAAGACCTATAAAAAATGGGTAATCCAACCCCAAAAAATACAGATAATACAAAGATAATCGGCGCAAGAAAGGGCAGCGGGCCCAAGGAATGGAGGGTGTTGGGAGAGACCACGCCGAGTTTCTCGATTCCTATCAGGAAAGCAAGAGCCAGCACGGCGGGGATCAGAAGAAGCAAGTAGTTTCGCTTGAGTTCTTTTGCCATGTGGCCATCCGCCTTGCGCAGGAATGCTCGGCTGGGAAAATCGACCGGCGGATCGGCGCGCGGGTTGTTGAAAACGCCTTGTTCGCCCTTCACAACAGGATCAAGGGGGTATTCAGAGAATCATACCCCCACACGAAAGAAAAGAAGGAACGCCGGAAGCACCGCTTCCAGCGGTACTTCCGGCTCGCGGTTTCGTTATCAGGTCGTAACCGGCTCGGGTTGCTCGGGCGGGCTCCCGAAGACCCTGAAGAACTTGATGACCCCTTCCACCACGATCCAGACGGCGATCACGAGAATACAGAGGTTGATCACCTGCAACAGGGCGTTCTGGGACACGCCGAACTTGATCTGATTGACGATCACGGCCCAGATGGTCATGATCGCCATGAAAATCGCGGGGATCCCGGCGACCAGCCACTTCAGGCCGCCCTGCTTTTCCAGGTAGAGTGTGATGATGACCAGGGCAAGCGCCGCCAGGGTTTGATTGACCGCGCCGAACATCGGCCACAGCTTCAGCGCACCGGCTCCACCAGGGCCGGCAATGAAGGCCAGGACCAGGGCGCTCCCCACGGCAATGGTGGTTGCGGCATATCGGTTCGTCAAGAAATTGAGCTTCAAATCCCCGGCGAGCTCAGCGATCACATACCGTTGAATCCGGGTGGCCGAATCCAGGGTGGTCCCTGCGAAAGACGCGACGAACACGCCCATGATGGCCAGAGCAAAGACCTTGGGAAGACCGAGGGCCCCGATCATGTTGGCTGCCCCGTCCACGAACGCCGTGACCTTGGAGCCCAGGCCCGCAGCGGCCGCCCAGGAGGAGTAATGGGTGGTCCATGCAGCCACCCCGGTCAGGGTCTCCCCTCCCTTGGGGGTGTACCCCATGCCGATGCCTGCGGCCACCGCGATGATCACCAGGGTGGCCAGTGCGCCCTCCATGAGCATGGAGCCGTATCCCACAAACAGGGAGTCCGTTTCATCCCGTACCTGCTTGGCCGAGGTCCCGGAGGAAACCAGGGAGTGAAATCCGGAAATCGCGCCACAGGCGATGGTGATGAAGAGGAACGGCCACATGGACGGGGCTTCGGCCGGAGACGCCTGGATGGCCGGAGCCACAATCTCCAGCTTGCCCCCAAAGGAGGCCGCAAAGACACCGAGGATCAGCAGGGCCATAGCCACGACCAACTGGTGGGAGTTGATGAAATCCCGGGGCTGGAGCAGAGTGGTAACGGGCAACGTGGACGCGATAAACGCATAGGCGAGTAGAATGATGGTCCATATGCCTGTAGGCGGAATCCCTGCGATAGTAGGCATCTTGAACTGCGTCCAGGGACCGATGAAAACAAAGAAGTACATGATCGCCAGGGCAAGAATGGACCAACCCAGGGGGCTTTTTCCCTTTTTATAGATGAGGTGCCCCAGGTAGATGGCGATGGGTACTTCCACCCAGACTGCCAGCACGGACTGGGGGTAAATGGCGAAGACAATGGCGATCACCAGCCCGAAAATGGCGATGACGATCCAGAGTTCCAGAAAGACGATCAGGAAGAAGAATATCTTGGTGCGGTTGTTGATGTACTTGGCGGTGTACTCGGAAATGGATTTTCCTTGGTTTCGCATGGAAATGATGAGTGCACCGAAGTCATGCACAGCGCCCATGATGATGCTGCCGATGAAAACCCACAGCAAGGCCGGGACCCAGCCCCAAATAATGGCGATGGCAGGTCCGACAATTGGGCCTGTACCTGCAATAGAGGTAAAATGATGACCGAAAATGATTTCTTTCTTGGTAGGGACGAAGTCGATCCCATCCTCATATTCACAGGAAGGTGTCTTACATGCCCCGGATAGCTGAAAAATTTTGCGGCCAATGAACTGGCCGTATAACTTATACATTATAATGTACCCTAAAAATGCCACGACCATGATCGCTAAAGCACCCATGTTCCCTCCTCCCTTTGCAAAAGGTTGACCGATAAAATCTGGGAACGAACAACAATGGCTATAGCAAAATCTATGCGCCTTCTCCCCCTATAGGAGAATGCCAAAAAAGTCAATTCAAAATGCCATTCAAGCTGCCCTGAAGACGGGCTCTGCATCCTATTATCATTCACGGCGGGAAGAGCTGTGGGAGTCTGCCATTCCCGGCACGGGATCCGGACGGGGAGGCGGGGTGACGGCATGTGTAGGGGAACGCGCCCACGAGCTGGCTCTGATTCGATTCAGGAAGGTCTGCCTGCATCGGGTACGCGAATACGGTCCATTTTAATGGTGTTGCGAAATGATTGTTTGTGAAGAATATTTCGCTTAAAATCAAATAGATATATGATTCCCAACAGCGGACGAGCGGGTTTTAGCGGGTCCGCAATTCTGTGGCGGACGAGAATCAGACTATGGTATACACATATCGAAAAGTGGTCGAATCCAAAATCAGCCCCTGGCTCGCCGTGCCGGTCATGCCCATTCATTTCTTCCGAACGTCCAGGGAAGAAAAGCCCGACAACTTCACAGGCCCCTCCCTCGCCCGGGGAGAACGGGTCGGGCCCCAGTGAGACAAGGACGTCGTCATGACAGAGCTTCGCACAGGCAGACGCACGTACTACAACTGGTTTTCTCATGTATACGACGGTTTCGTGAGGCTCCATGCCCGCGGGGAAAGCGAGGGCACCCGGGAGTTTCTGGTGCGGAATGCAGCCCTGCCCGCGAACGCGGCAGGGCGAATCCTGGATATTTGCTGTGGTACCGGCGCAGTGATCCATGCCTTGGCGCGCTCTTACGCCGGTTCCCTGGCTGTTGGGTGCGATTTTTCCCGGGGCATGCTTCAACGGGCCAGGAAGCGCACCGGCGAAACAGGGGCTGTGTTCGTCGAAGGGGACGCTGCCGTGCTTCCATTCAGGGATGAGCAATTCGATGTGGTGACCTGTTCACATGCCCTCTATGAACTCAAGGGCAGTGCACGGGAGGCGGCTCTCCTGGAAATGCGGCGGGTGGTTCGGCCTACAGGGGTCGTGCTCATCATGGAGCATGAAGTACCCAGACGTCCATTTGTCCGGTTCCTTTTTCACCTGAGGATGCGGGCTATGGGCTCGAAGGATGCCCGGGAGTTCATGGGTGGCGGGTTGACTCCTTTTGAGCGGGTTTTTCCCTATGTCTCGCTCGACCACACGCCCACGGGCAAGAGCAGGCTCGTCCGATGTCGCAAGTCAAAAGAGTCGTAAGATAGAGGGGTTGGCAAACAAGAGATTTACCCCTGGAATTGAATCTCCCCGCAGCAAGCTTGAGGAATGCGCGAGCGAAGCATTTGTAAATGGATGATTGAGCAGCAAACAGCGGACAAGCGGATTTTTGTGACACCGAGGGAAAAACGGAAACCCGGGGAAGCACATGGAGAAGATGGAAAGCTTCAAGGCGGGAATTTGCGTTTCGACGGGATGGCGTGTGGCACTCCAGGGACGAGGTTGGGGAGTCTGCGCGTGGATGTGCCGAAGGATATTGCGAGTCCCTTTCGTGCTGGCGCTGGGCGTTCTCTTGATAGGGCTGCCCGGCATCGAGTGCGCGGCCGAAGGACAGGTCCTGCGGGAGGTCCCCGCCAAGGTCCACCCTGACTTGCCCGAATTCCGATTTGTGCTCCAGGGGAGCGTGGATGGGGCGCTTGCCACGATTGAACGCATTACCGTATACGTCGTCTCAAAAAGAGAGCCCGCCCAGGTGATCACCGTAGGGGGAGCCACCACATCGGATGTAAAGGATGCGGGATTTTTTCTGGAAGACATGAACTTTGACGGATATGTGGATTTTCGAGTCCAGGCCTTTGTCCCGGCCGGTCCCAATACGCCCTACCTCTACTGGCTCTACGATTCGGCTTCCGGGGGGTTCAAATGGATTCAAGGGGGGGGCGAACCATCACGACATGGAAGCTGGAGACCCCTGGTTCCCCGGACGGGTACTACTGGATCGTCGTTCACTATGCTGCTACGGATGTAGCGCTCTCCCGGCCCCTTCCCCGGGGGATCACTTGGCTGCGGACGATCTCGAATGCGAAGCGGCGCATCGAAGGATTCGAGCTGATCGAGCGGGTGGAAGTTCGGTAGCCTGTTGAAAATGCTTAGCTCGCGCATTGCTCACCCGCTTTCAGCGGGATTACAGGGAGATTCAATATGCGGGTGCACTGGACGCTCGATCCTCGTGTCCGTGGTCCTTGATGACGAAATGAGCCGCGTACACGAATGGGGATAAGGGATGGAAAAGTCCGAGCGCTTCCTTTGGCACGATAGTGAGGCGAAAAACGTATGCGTACGGAATCGTCCAAGCTGAGCCCTAGTGCGTTCGACCGAATTGTGAAAAGAGCGGTCGATCGTATTCCCGGTGAAATCCGTAAAGGGTTGGACAACGTGCTGATCTCTGTCCAGCCACGTCCTTCCGCGGAGTTGCTCGACGAGATGGGCCTGCCGCCGGACGAGCTTCTGCTGGGCGTATACCAGGGCACTCCCCTGGGGGATCGCTCGGTGGCGGAACCGCCCCTTTACCCGGATGTGATTGTCCTTTTCCAGGAGCCATTGGAAACGATCTGTGAGACGGTGGAAGAAATGGAACGGGAAATCGAGATTACCGTAGTTCACGAAGTTGCGCATTTCCTTGGAATGGATGAGGAGAGGCTGGCGGAACTCGGATACGGGTAGGGGGCCGCAGGAGGTGTGAGAATCATTTGGAAGGATTTGGACATTTCCGGGTCCACGGTTCAGACGTTTGCGTAGGAATTGAGTGACTTCAACCCGACGATCTGGAAAAATGGCGCATGGGAGCCCCTGGGTCTGAAGGGGTATAAGAAGTTCGACTTCGGTCAGACGTTCGGCGAGCGGTTCTGCACGCCGATGTTCCTGGAGGAGTTGGGATTCCTTCCAGAAGAAGGGAGGCCTGATTCATGGCCTTGTCCGTCCTGGACGTGTACAAGCGGGTGCTGCCCAAGACCAACTGCGGGGAGTGCGGTTACCCGAGTTGCATGGCATTTGCCAGCATGGTGGTCTCGGAGAGGCTTCCTCTGAAGACCTGTCCGTATGTGGATGCCGAGACCCTGAACTGGGCTCAGAAGGAACTCGACGAGCAATATGCAGCGGGCAAATGGACCCGAAAGGACATGGCAGCGGACGCCCTTGTGTGGGCCCGGGAGCGCGCCGCTTCCATGCGCATTGCAGATCTTCCGGAACGCATTGGAGGTCGGCTGATCCCCGGAGCCGGCCAGGAGACCCTTGAGCTTCCGTATTTTCGGGACACGATCCGCATCACGGCGGACTCCGTGGAAAAGGGCAATGGAGAGCCCCTGACCCGGTGGGAGCAGGTGTTCATCTACAACCATCTGGCCCAGGGCGGACGAAGGGAGCCGACGGGCACCTGGAAGGGCCTGGTGGAGCTGCCAAACACCGTGAGCAAGGTGAAGTCCATGAAGCGTCACGTGGAGGAGCCGCTGATTCAACGATTCCAGGGACGCGCACAGGAACTCCTGGAGGCCGGAAAAGCCTTAGGGGGCGAAGACGTAACGGGTCAGGGTTCGGAGGTGGATGTGGCGCTTCAGTTTCAGGCCCTTCCGAGGATTCCGGTCATGCTTCTCTTCTGGGACGATGATCCGGAAGAGGGGTACGGCGCCCGAGTCAAGCTGCTTTTTGACGAAACGATCGTGGACCATCTGGATATCGAATCCATCATGTTCCTGAGCGAACGGATTCGACAGTTGCTTTGCCGGGACGAAGAGGAATAAGATTTATAATTCATTCGAACGGAAGGATTTGAAAAGGAGGTTTTCGATGCCCGAATTCAGTATGCCCTTTGCCGTGTTGAAAAATGACCGCAAGCTCACGGATCAGGAGCTCATCCGGGCGATTCGGTTCATGATCGCTGCGGAGTACGAGGCGATTCAGCTCTACCAGCAGACCGCCGAAAGTACGGATCACGCCCTGGCCCGGGAGGTGCTCCTGGATATTGCGAACGAGGAGAAGGAGCATGCCGGAGAGTTTCTGCGGCTTCTCCGGGAGCTGGATCCGGAAGAGGAGTCTTTTTACAAGGAGGGCTACGGTGAGGTCGAGGAGATGATCGAGAAGCTCAAGAAGTAGAAGGGCATAGCGGAAACAAAGGCCGTTTCACGGTAGCCGAAGGGCTCATGGGCTCTTTTTTCGGACACAGACCTGCACGTCGTCGCCCAGAGGCGTTTCATTGACGACTTCACCGCCGTTGTGTGCGACGACCCGGTAAATTCGATCCAGCTTGTCCGCCTCGACAATGAACTCGAACCGTCTGCCCGCCGGAAGAATGCGTAGACATAAACCTACGTCCAGAAAGGCTTTTCAGCAGTCCCCCCGGTAGTCGACAATGTCTTCTCCGGTCATCATGGTGAGGTCTCCTTTTGTTGTGAGGGGTCCCCCTCAGCCGCCGGTGCCTGGATGCAGTCGGCCGTTGTGAGTAGAAAGTCCATCATGGCGCGGCAGAGGGGCGATGCGGTCCGCCTCCGATCGTGAATCAGGTGAAAGCATCGCTTCATGGGAATGTCCGTCACGCGCAGGGCTATGAGGTCCCCGCTCGCCAGCTCGGTTTCCATGGCACGGGAGGAGAGGATCGCAACGCCCAGCCCCGCCTTCACGCCTTCCTTGACGGCGGTGGAGCTTCCCAGCCTGGCGGCGACTGTCAGGGAGTCGATTCCCTTACCACCGGCCTTCCGGAGGAAGTCGTCCAGGCTTTTCTGGGTGCCGGAGCCGTCCTCTCGCAGGATCCAGGCCTCTGTTTCGTAAATGTCTTTAAGGGAGACCTCCCGCCGGTTTTCCCAAGGGTGGTTCGAAGGGACGGCGAGGACGAGCTCATCTTCCCACAGATTCTGTTGAACCAGGCGGGAATCCTGTACCCTGGTTCCAACGACCCCCAACTCCAGGGCCCCTTCCAGAACGCGTTCCGTGATCCGGCCGGTGTCGGCGATTTCCACACGCACGGAGATTCCGGGATAGGTCTTACAGAAGCGACCGAGGACCTCGGGAAGCAGGTACTCGCCTGGAATCGTGCTACCGCCTACGTGCACCTCGCCCCTTTGCATACCGAGGAACCCTTCCATATCCAGGCAGATCGAGCGTTTCATGCTCAGAAGGGGGAGAGCGCGCTGGTAGAGACGCTCCCCTGCACGTGTCGGTACGACTTGTCTCCCCAGGCGGTCCAGGAGGCGGGTTCCAACCATGCGTTCGAGGTTGGCCACCCGTTCACTTACAGAGGCCTGGGCCAGGTAGACTTCCTTAGCGGCCTTTGAGAAGCTCCCGAGTTCCACCACCCTGCAGAAGATCTCCATCTGTCGCAGATCGAAGTCAATGGAGGGAGAGTGGGTCGGCAACGCGCGTTTCATGGTTGGGGTCCCTTTTGAAACCGTTGGTTCAAAAAGTAAAGGAAATCATCCAAATCGAAATCGGAATCGCTATCGAAATCAAAAAAAAGAGGAATCCTGGCCACGAGCAACCGACGTTTACTGCTTTCCAATCGGAGGAATTCGATTTCAAACCCGATAACGATATCGGTTTCGAAGAAATCAAATCCCGGCAAGCGGATGCACTGGGCGCTCAATCTTGGCGCCTGTGGTCCTTGAAGGTCGCATATCAGCGTTAGAGGTATGCAAACCAGACCTCTTCGATTTCCTGAAAGTTCCTTTTCACGGCATCGGATCCCGAGACGATTTCCCCGTGCCCCGGGAGAAGGAGATCCACCTCGAGGCTCGAGAGACGCTGAATGCTTGCCTTCAGGGCGTGACCGTCTCCTCCCGGCAGGTCCGTTCGACCCAGACCTCCGGAAAACACCACATCTCCGCTGAACAAGGCCTTGCGACGGGGCCAGTACAGGCAAAAAGAGCCCGGCGAGTGTCCCGGCGTGTGCAGGACCTGGAAGGGCTCATCGCCGATTCGAAGCTCCCCTTCCTCCAGAAGGAAGTCCGGTTCGCCTCCACCCGGCGTCAGACCGTTGCCGCTTTGTGCTCCCATTTCCCGGAGGAAATCCCTTTCCGCCACATGGAGTGCGGCAAGTGCCTGGGTTCGGGAGAAGGCCTGAATAGCCTCCAAATGATCCGGGTGGCCGTGGGTGACGAGGACGACATCCATGTCGGCCTCGTTGAGGGATCTTCGGGCAAGCCGATTCCTCAGGCGGTCGAACAAGTGCAGGTGACCGGGGTCCAGCAGAATATTTCGGTCGGTTTGAATCAGGTAGGTGTTGCAGTTGTTGACAGCCGGATCGGTCCAGAGAAATGCGAACAGGCCGTCAGTCGGCTCCATCGGATCCATGATGCCCCTTGCGATGACCGGACAGCGTTTCAGCCTGTTTCTTTCAACAGGATGTCTTCCAGGGTGGTTTGCTCGAAGACCCGTTGCATGGCGGTGTGCGCCTCGCCCCAGACCGGCCGGATCAGGCATTCGTCCGAGTTTTCGCAGATGGAAGGCTCATACAGACAGTTGACTAGAAGCATGCGGGTCTCAAGGAGGTTCAGCACCTCCCAGACATTGATTTTTTTAGGGGGCTTGGTGAGCATGTGACCGCCTTTGGGTCCTCGGGCGCTTTGGATCAGCCCCCCCTTTTTCAGGGGGATAATCAATTGCTCCAGATACTTGACTGGGATGTTCTGATTTCGGGAAATCGATCTCATGCTGAGCGGGCCGTGGCCGTAATGGCGTGCCAGCTCCACCATGAGACGCATTCCGTAGCGGCCTCGTGTGGAAAGTTTCATCCGCGTGCCCCCTTGCAACGATTCCTGACTCGTTCCTGTCCAACACTGAAAACGCAGCCGTACTCTGATTCGGTTTGCGAATGGACACGAACTCATCGATCCTAGAACATATTCGGATGGCGAGGACGTGTCAAGGCATTGTCACCGTACTCGGTGTCGATTGACAGAAAGACGATAGGATCTATCTTCATGGTGAAGTGCAACTTTTCGTAAACACGGATGACATGGATCTTTCACCACAGAGATCCTGAAGAAAACGAAGGGAATGGTTTCACTGCGCCTTCCCATGTGTCCTCTGTCCTCTCTGTGTGCGATATATAAAGTCACCCTCAAGAGGACATCGCATGTGCTTTCTCGTATCCTAAGAGGGGCGCTGCCTTCCGGGGATTCGGGCTTTCCGCCTGAACACGTGCTGTGTAAAATGTTTTTAAAGACGAAAACCCGATTGTTTCAGGAGGAGGAAGGTCATGGATGAGCTTACGAAAGGCAAGGAGTGTGGCCAATCATGCGGAGGGACTTGTGGGCCCAAAGAGGTGCCGTCGGCCGAGGAGAAAGAGGCCCTGGATGCGCTTCGTTCGATCAAGGAGCGGGTTCGTGCCCTGAAGGCGCGGCAGGGAACCCACGCGCCCCAGCCGGCTGAGAGCGCCTCCGAAGGCGAAAGCGATATCCAGCAGGAGCTGGAGCGATTGCGCACAGAGTGGGAGACCTGGGAGGCAAAGCGGATTGAAGCGGCGAGAAACCGCATGATCCTTCTGGGGCATGAAGATCCCGAATGAGGTAAGCTGTTTTCTTGCTTCACCCGAACGCGCTGGTTCCTTCCAAGGATTCGGGCGCAATCATCTTCCGGGGCATTCGAATCACGTCCATCGCGTGGTTCGGATTCGAATGAGATTGACATCTGCCGGGCCCTATTCTATTCAACATGCAGAGTTTATGCACTCCATGTAAGGATGCGCGTGTTTTGACCGGCTGTTTTGCCCTGGTCAAAGGGTTCGTATTCCGTTCCATGGAACTTCGAGAAACCGGATTGTCGGAAAAGGGGAACCATCCGTTCGACACGCCGTGAAAGGGTGACCAGGAAGGGTCGTCCTGCGATTTCAAGGGGTGAGAGAATGAAACACGAGACAGTGATTCGTACGTTTCTCATGGGAATAACGGCGATTCTGTTGGGAGTTGCTCCACAGGTGAACGCAGGGGAAGAGGGAAGGGTGTTTACCCTTCGCGAGAGCATTGAGGAAGCCCTTAAAACCAACTGGAATGTGAAGGCCAAGGAGGAGAAAATCAACGAGTCCAAGGCCGTCAAAGAGCAGGCCAGGGCGGACTTCCTGCCCAAGTTCAGCACGACTTACAGCTACACGCGTCTGGATGAGGACAGGTATACCGAGCCGATGAACTTCGGTGCGATCACGATCCCCGGATCGCCGGTCAGCCTGGAGGATAACTACCAATGGAAGGCCACCATCACGCAGCCCGTTTTCACCGGATTTGCCCTCCTGAGCCAGTATGAGCTGGGCAAGCTCGGCATCGACGAGGCCGAGCTGGGGCTCGAGCTGGAAAAGCTCGATCTGGCGTTACGCGTCAAACAGGCCTACTTCGGTGTGCTCGGGGCGGATCGCGGTGTGGAGGTCACCGAGAAGGCGGTTCAATCACTGAAATCCCATGTGAAAGTCGCACGCAGTTTTTACGACGTGGGCATGATTCCCATCAATGACCTGCTCAAGGCGGAGGTGGAACTGTCAAACGCCGAATACGACCTGATCAAGGCCCAGAACGCGGCGCGCATTGCGCGTGCGTCGTTCAATGTCGCACTTGCCCGGACTATTGACGCTCCGGTGACCCTCGAGGATATTCAAGACTATCGTCCCGAAACCGGAGAGTTTACCGAGTATGTGAACGAGGCCCTGGAGAGCCGGCCGGAGATCGCTGCACTGATGGTGAAGCTAGAGCAGACCGATCAGAGCCGTCGCCTGGCTCGCAGCGACTACATGCCCGACATCTCTCTCCAGTACGACTACATCAAGGAGGGGGACGAGTTCGACCTCAATGGGAGCCCGGTCCATGAGGGGAACCGGTGGCAGGTGATGGGAGTGCTCTCGTGGACGTTCTTCGAGTGGGGAAAGACGCGAAGTGCCGTGAGGGAAGTAGACAGTGTGCGCTTGCAGCTTTTGCAGACGCGCTCAGCACTCGAGGACCAGATTCGGCTCGAGATCAAGCAGGCGTATCTGGACCTGGACGAGGCCGAGAAGAACATCCCCACGACCACGAAGGCGGTGGAGCAGGCCGAGGAGAATCTACGGGTGAGCCGGGAGCGCTACAAGGCGCAGGTGGCCACCTCTACTGAGGTCCTGGATGCCCAGACACTGCTCACTCGTGCCCTGACCAACTACTATAGCGCGCTTTACAGCCATCACATTGCACGGGCTAGGCTGGAGCGGGCTCTTGGGACGTATTGACCCCGCAGGTCCAATAGGGTCGCAGGGTGTAACCGAGACGCTCCGCCAATCTCGTGGGCGACGAAAATGCTTCGCTCGCACGCTCCCCGCACGGGAGTCCGGGGAGAGCGAGCGACATTCATGTGAGCAGAATGCCTTATCATTTGGGACTCCTCGCACAATCCTGCGGGGAGATTGAAAATGCTTCGCTCGCGTATTCCTCATCCCGCTGAAGCGGGAACGCAGGGAGATTCAATACGCCTCCGGCATGATAAAACTATTCAATGTCTCCAAGCGATACGGCCAGAATGTGGCCTTGGCCGACATCAACCTCCGGATTCGACAGGGGGAGTTTGTTTTCATCACCGGTCCGAGCGGGGCGGGCAAGACCACGCTGCTGCGATTGATCTTCGGTGCCCAGCGGCCGAGCGACGGACAGATCCTGATCAGCAACATCAATCTATCTCGCATTCGTCGCGCCAAGCTTGACCTCATGCGACGAAAAATCGGTTTTGTCTTTCAAGATTTCAAATTGCTGCCGGGAAAAACGGTGTTTCAAAATGTGGCTATCGCCTTGGAGGTCACGGGCGAACGCCAGGCTGTCATTCGAAAAAAAACCCACCAGATGCTCCGCGCTGTGGGCCTGAGCCGGAAAGAAACGCTTTACCCGCAGGAGCTCTCGGGAGGTGAGCAGCAGCGGATCGCCATAGCGCGGGCCATTATTAACGATCCCATCATATTGCTGGCCGACGAACCCACCGGGAGCCTGGATCCGGACATTACCAACGAGATCATGCTCCTTTTTCGGACCATCAACCTTCGCGGCACCACCTTACTTTTTGCCACCCATAGCAGGGAACTTCTTCGGGACACTGATCAGAGAACCATCCATCTCCGACACGGACAGGTGGTTCAGGAGACCAAACCCGAATGAAGTGTACCTCCAGGAACGAAACCCATGACTCTGCGACTCTGGACATATTTTTTTAAACGGGCGGTTTCGAATATCCTGGAGCAACGGTTGATTCACCTGATCAGCATGGGGACCATCACGATCTCCATTCTCCTGTTCGGGGCCTTTCTCCTGTTCATTGTGAATCTCAACGCCTGGCTCCTGGAATGGGGTCAGTCTCTATCCATGTCCGTTTACCTGGAGGACGACATCGGAGAAAAGGGGCGCAGGCAGATTCATGAGGCCCTAAAAGGGCTGCCGAATGCGGAGATTCGAGGATACATCAGCAAGGAAGAGGCCATGGAGAGTCTGCGGGAGGCCTTTGGGTCGCAGGCTGCACTGCTCGACGGGTTTGAACGGAATCCCCTGCCGGCCTCTTTTGAACTCATGTTCAAGGACGCGGACGTCCAGAGCCTTCACGCTGAAAAAATCAAGGAGGATCTGGAGTCCATCGCCGGGGTGGAGGAAGTTCAATACAGCGAGCAGTGGATCGATCGGTTTCAGGGCATCTTGTCTCTGATCAAGGCAGGTGGCTTCATTGTGGGGGGACTGCTTTGTCTGGCCGTGTTATTCATCACCACGAACACGATCAAGCTCACGATTTATGCCCGAACGGACGAGATCGAAATATATAAGCTCGTGGGTGCCACGGACGGATTCGTCAAGGTCCCGTTCCTCCTGGAAGGCTCTTTCCAGGGATTGATCGGGGGGTTGATCGCCGTGGGTGTGCTGTACCTCGTATACAGCCTGATGTCCTTGAAACCCCTGTATGCCTCTGCGTTTCCAGTGCTTCATGTCGTCTTTCTCCCTGTCTGGGCTTGGCTCGGTCTCGCAGGACTGAGCGTTCTGCTCGGTTTGGCCGGAGGCCTGATTGCGGTTGGGCGGTTCTTCCATGCCGGGGCCTGAAAAATGTTCGGCCCGCGAGTCCCTCCCTGTGTCGTCCTTTTTCGGTGAGTTCATGAGAAGGTCATTCACGAGGCCACGAAAGATGAGAAGACACTGGGACGGCATTGCGGCCCGGTTCTTGATAGGCTTGCTTTTCATTGCGGGTTCGACTCCGGTCGGTGCGGCTGAGACGGAGGCGGAGAAGAGCGACCAGATTCGGCAGATCGAGGAGGAGTTGTCCCGGGAACGGGAGCAGTACGTCAAGTTCGACGTCCGAGAGAAGAACCTTCTGGGGCAGCTGGCGGAAATCGAGAAGCGCATCGCGGAAAAAAGCGATCTCGTGGAAAAGCTGGAGAAAAAAATACAGCCTCGAAAGGTCGAGCTGGAAAAGATGCGCAACCGGCTCCTGGGAATCGAAGCCAAGGTACAGAAGGTTCGGAATCGTCTCGGAAGCAAGCTGGTCGCCTATTACAAGTATGCGAGACGCGGTTACGTCCAGCTGCTGGCCACATCCAACGACTTGGACGATCTCAGAAAGAGGATGTACTATCTGCGGATTCTCATGGGCAAGGATCGGGAGCGACTGGAAGGGATGCTTCAGGTCCTCGGGAACCACAGGGAACAGGTGAAGGCGGTGGAGGAGAAGGTCCATGTGGTAAGCCGCCTGGAAAAAGAGGAGGAGAGGAAAGTCGGTTCTCTCGAAGAGGAAATCGAGAAAAAGGTCCTGCTCCTGATGAAGATCCATCGGGAAAAGGAGTTCTACGAGACCGCTGTCAAGGAGTTGGAGGCTGCGGCGCGGAACCTCAAGGATACCCTTGCAAACCTGGAGACAGAAACGAAAAAGCGGTCCAATCTTACTTCGGATTTCAGTGACTTTAAAGGCATGCTCCCTCTTCCGTACGAAGGGAAGATCATCCGCGACTACCATCCGCTGGGAGCCGGGTCCGTCATGACCCATCGTGGGATTTTCATTCAGGGAAAGGCCGGTGGCGATGTCAAGGCGATCTACGACGGGCGGGTGGATTACTCAGGATGGTTGAAGGGGTACGGGCAGATACTGATCATCAACCATGGTTCGCGGTTCTTTTCCGTTTCCGCACACCTATCCCAGCGAAAATGTGATGAGGGGGACGTGATTCGAAAGGGGGACGTCATCGGTTCGGCAGGGGATACGGAGTCGCTTTCCGGACCGGGCCTCTATTTCGAGCTTCGAAAAGGGGGGGAGTCCCTGGATCCTCTTGCATGGATAAAAGTGCATTGACCCATGAGTTGATCAGAGGTATTATTAAAGATTACGGCGAGAACACTGCATTCATCGGTATCCCCGGAGATCGTTGCCGAGGTATCGAGCGAACGGCTCGGGCGGTTTTCGAATGGAATGGACTGAAAGGATGATGGAATCGAAAAAAGCCGTGACCCACAGATTTGCCCATTGCGATTCCAAGGCCTTACAGCGTAGTCCACAGCGGTCGAGTGGTTTTTTACAAGACCGTCAAAAACACCGCCTGCGTATCCCCCGCCCCAAGGTTGAGGGACGACGGGGAGTTTCAACATCCCTAACGATTTCATCAGGAGCACGAATATGAAGCGTTTAAGCAGGAAGGCCGCGCCCCACGTCCTGTGGTTGAGCCTTCTCGTATTAGGATTGTTTTTCTTTCAAGGAAGCGGTGCCGATGTGAAGGCAGGCACCGACAAGGTGTACCAGAATATTGAAGTATTCGCCGAGGTCCTGAGGCAGATCGAAGAGAACTACGTGGAGCCCAAGGATCCCCAGGAATTGATCTACGGAGCCATCAAGGGGATGGTGGAGAGCCTCGATCCGCATTCCGCTTTTATGACGAAGCAGGAACACAAGGACCTCATGATCGAGACCAAGGGGAGCTTCACCGGCGTGGGGATCGAGATTACCACCCGCGACAATGTCATCACTGTGGTTTCTCCCATCGAGGGCACCCCGGCATACAAGGCCGGGATAAAGGCCGGGGATCGCATCATCAAGATCAATGACGAACTCACGAATGACATGACCTTGTCCGACGCGGTCAAGAGGATTCGGGGCCCCAAGGGAACCGAGGTCAAGCTGACAGTATCCCGGGAGGGAAGCGAGAAACCACTGGACTTTTCCATTACTCGCGATGTCATTCCCCTCCGGAGCGTTCGGTCTTACAGGATCAGCCCGGACATCGGCTATGTACGGATCTCCAATTTCCAGAGCAAGACGGAAGAGGACTTGAAATCCGCACTGAGAGAGTTGGAGTCGGGAGAGGGACTGAAGGGCCTCATCCTGGATTTGAGGAACAATCCTGGAGGATTGCTGGATCAGGCGATCAAGGTTTCGGACCTGTTTCTCGACAAAGGCCTGATCGTGAGCACCAAGGGCCGCGATCCCTCTCAGAACATGGAGGTTTCTGCTCATCACAACGGTTCAAGCCGGAACTACCCCATGATCGTGCTGGTGAATGAGGGAAGCGCCAGCGCCTCCGAGATTGTCGCCGGGGCCATGCAGGACAACAAGCGGGCGCTTATTCTCGGGACCAAGACATTTGGAAAGGGATCCGTTCAGACCATCCTGCCGCTCTCGGATGGATCCGGTCTTCGCCTGACTACGGCGAGATACTACACCCCCAGCGGGAACTCCATTCAGCTGAAGGGAATCGTGCCGGATATTGAATTTCCGTTCGTGCCCTCAAGTCAAGACGAAGAGGAAAAGAAAAGACCCCATTTTTTGAGAGAAAAAGACCTGAAAGGGCATATGCCGAACGAGGTCGATTCCGATAAAACGAGCAGTGATCAGTCCGTGGAAGAAGGGGAGCTGGACGAACGGGCGGAGGAGATCCTCGAGAGGGACAACCAGGTGCGCCATGCACTTCAACTCCTCAAGAGCTGGAGCCTGTTTTCACAGATTCGGACGACGCCTTAATCCCCGGGTCGTTCCGCTCCCGCGACGGATGAGGAACGGGGGCGGCGGCTCACAGCATGACGAAATCCAGGAAAAAGACCAAGAAGCGAGCAAGAACCAAGGGGATCAGGAGGGCTCTCCCTTGGGTGGGGATGGGTGTGATCCTACTGGCTGGAGGGCTTATCGGGCTCACCCTTTACTCTCCGGCCTCTCCCCCTGCACCCGTACCGCAGCCGGCCTACGAGGAAATCCATACCCGCCCCCGTCCGTTTCAGGACCGAATCGCTCGTATCGATCAGGCCGTCTACGAGGTGCTCTACCGGAGTGGGATCCAAGAGAAGGATGTCCTGTTTATGGATGTGGGACATCGACACGCGGGCGGAGAGACCTGGGACTTTTCTGAGATTCAGGTACGGGTGAAGGATGAGAGCACCCTCGAGCAAGTGGAGGCCAGACTGCGAGAACATTTCGCTTCCCTGGAGCCGGAAATCCAGTGCTGGAAGGAGGCGGAGCCGTCGTCCGAGGCGGTCTATCGCATCTACGCAGGACATCGTTACACACACAGGATCCGTCTGAGGATCGAGAAAGATCCACTCGGGGCTCCGGTACGGGAGAAACGGAAACCGAGGGTCGCCATCATTGTGGACGATCTCGGGTATGATCGCGGAATGGCCCGCGCGCTTGCAGAGGTGAATTTGCCGTTGTGCTTTTCCGTGCTGCCCATGGCGCCGCGGACAGGGGATGTGGCTCGTGTGGCGAAAACGCGGCACCGTGAGCTCATGCTCCACATTCCTATGGAACCTAAGGGCTACCCCGAGCTCAATCCCGGTCCGGGTGCGCTGCTCAATGGTATGGATGATGGGGAGATTCGGAACCTGCTGAGCCGACACCTGAAGGAGGTGCCGGGTGCCGAAGGGGCCAACAACCACATGGGGTCCTCTTTCACAGAGCATGCAGCTCAGACGGCCGTCGTCCTTGAAGAGCTCGGGAAAAAAGGCCTGTTCTTTGTGGACAGCAAGACCTCGGGCCACTCCGTGGCATACCGGTTGGCCCGGGAAATGGGGGTTCGCACGGCGCAGCGCAATGTCTTTCTGGACAACGAACCCTCGGAGGAGGCGATTGCACGGCAGCTGGACCGGCTGGTGAGCATCGCCCGCCATCGGGGTGCGGCCGTGGGCATTGCACACCCGTTCCCAGGAACCCTGGATGCATTGCGTCATGAAGCCGACCGCTTGAAAGAGTTCGTGGAAACCGTCCCGGTATCCGAGATCACAGAATGAGCGGGCCCCTTTTTTTTGTCGAGGGCGAGCATTTTCCGCTTGAAAATCCCTGGGCCCATGGCTATAATTTCTTTCAAACAGAGAGCGTCAAGGAGTGGGAATTCGTTGAGAGCGGGATATCGGATGGGAATCCATACCCCGCTC
>JASFQI010000028.1:0-24716 GCA_050115555.1 Desulfobacteraceae bacterium | reverse complement strand
ACCTGGACGGCATCGCCGTCACGGTAGGCCCGGGGCTCATCGGATCACTCCTGGTAGGTCTGCACTATGCCCGAGGGCTTGCCTGGGCCAAGGAAATCCCGCTGGTTGGAGTGAATCACCTGGAAGGACACATTCTCTCCATCCTTCTGGAAAACGGGATCCCATCCTTCCCCTTCGTGACCTTGACCGTTTCCGGAGGACATACCAGTCTCTATCTTGTGGAACGGCCCGGCGCATACCAAGTCCTGGGGCAAACTCTGGATGACGCGGCGGGCGAGGCCTTTGACAAGGTAGCCAAAATTCTCGGGCTCGGATACCCGGGCGGCGCCATCATTGAATCGCTGGCCGCCTCAGGCCGGGGCGATCGGATCGCCTTTCCCAGGGCCATGCTCTCCCCCGGCTCCCTGGACTTCAGCTTCAGCGGCCTCAAGACCGCCGTGAGCCTTTATGTACAGCGGTGGAGCAAGAACCCGAAGGAGCAGGAAATTGTACGTACGGAGGACATTGCCGCCTCATTCCAGGAGGCGGTGATCGACGTGCTCGCCGCAAAACTCTTTCGTGCGGCCGAGGAAAACCACGTGGACGCCGTGGTGGCTGCCGGGGGTGTGGCCTGCAATCGGGCTCTCAGGGAACGGATTCGAAAGGAGGCCGAATCCAGAGGCATGCAGGCCTTCTGGCCCCGTCCCTCCTATTGTACGGACAACGGCGCCATGATTGCCGAGGCTGGACGCCTCCGCATTCGAAATGGAGAGCGCGCGGATCTCGACACCGACGTTCGATCGCGCTATCCTGTCGAAGATTTACGGCCCATGGCCCCTTCATGAGACGTTCCATGCAAACAGCACCCTGTGCCGGGAACGTGAGACGTATCCTTGCGCCCCAACGGCTGAAATGAAACTCACACGCCAGCTCAAGTATTACTATTGGCGATTCATTCGCCTTCGAGGAACTCCCCAGAACCTGGCCCTGGGGATTGCGCTGGGGGTGTTTTCAGGCATGCTGCCCGTGATGCCGTTCCAAACCGCCCTGGCCGTGTTCCTGGCCATTCTGTTCGGCGGAAGCAAAATCACAGCCGCTCTGGGGACATGGGTCAGCAACCCCCTGAACTGGTACTTTCTGTACTACTTCTCGTATCGGATCGGAGCGGGGATCCTGGGGCTTTCAGAGGAAACCCGAGGGTTCTCCTCGGTCATGGGGGCCATCGAGAGAGGAGAAGAAGGCATGGTCGTGGTAGGGAAATTCCTGGGCGCGGGTAGTTCCATTATCGCGGCCTTTCTATTAGGCGGCCTGATCCTGGGGCTGACGATTGCCCCTCTCTCCTACCCTGTTTCTTTGAAAGTCTTCCAGGCCATCGCACGCTGGCGGGAAACCCGAAGGACCTTCAAAGCGCTTTCACGGAAGAGTTCCTGACTGCTTTGCCCATGCTGCGCGCGCGAAAAAAATTCGGTCAACACTTCCTGGCAGACCGCAACGTGATTCGTCGTATCCTGGATCGTGCAGGTCTCACCTCTTTGGACCGGGTCCTGGAAATCGGTCCCGGCAGGGGGGCCCTCACCCTGCCCCTGGCCGGTCGGGTGGCTTCTGTGCTCGCCGTAGAAAAGGATCGGGACCTGGCTGCGTTCCTTCAGGAATCCCTGGCCTCCCGAGGGGTGGAAAACGTCACGCTGGTCACGAAGGATATTCTGACCTTCGATTTCACGTCCCTTGAACCCGGCTTCGACGGGAAGTGGCTCGCCATCGGGAACCTCCCTTACAACATCAGCACCCCCGTGCTGGAACGACTGATCGAGCATCGCCGGCTTTTTCGCGGGGCTGTCCTGATGTTCCAGAAGGAGGTGGCGGACCGCCTGACCGCACAGGCGGGATCCCGGACATACGGCGCCCTGAGCGTCCTCGTACGATACCACGCCGAGGTGTCCCGCCTCCTTCGCGTCGGGAGGGAGTGCTTTCGTCCAAGCCCCCGGGTGGACTCGACGGTGGTGAAGCTGGACTTCGAGCGCCCTTTTCCGGAACGGGCCGAAGACGAGGTCTGGTTTCGAAACGTCGTTCGAGCGGCCTTTGCCCACCGGCGAAAGACCCTGCAAAACGCCCTTCTCACCTCGTTTCCCGACCGTACCCGAACGGAGGTGATCCAGGCCCTGCGCGATGGAGAAATCGATCCGGGGAGCAGGGCGGAAACCCTCGGCATCGAGGACTTTCTCCGTCTCAGCCGCGTGTTGCCGCGGTGAACGGATCTCCTGAAGAAATGGGGAAGGAGAATGCACGAGCGACGCATCTTTACCCTGTGCGAGGGAGAGACGGCCGGACTTGAGCCATCCTTGACAAAGGTCCCGGCGAGTGATAGGGAATTGAAATTTTTCTGGAAATAATACCGGGCCCGTTCCAGCCCCACGCTGCGTGCAAGGAAAACGAGAACGGAAACGGATCATGCAAACGACGCACGACATCCCTCATCACCACATCGTCATCGAAGGCCCCCTGGGGGTCGGGAAGACCAGTCTGGCGCGCATGCTTGCCGAGCGGCTCGACGCCGAAACCCTGCTCGAGGACGTGGAGGAGAATCCGTTCCTGGCCGAGTTTTACCGCAGCCCGAAAAAGTACGCCTTCCAGACTCAGATCTTCTTTCTCCTCCGGCGGTATCAGCATGCCCAGGAGGCGGGCCAGATCGGTCTCTTCAACCGGCTTCTGATCACGGACTACCTCTTCGACAAAGACCGGATCTTCGCCCGTACCAACCTGGACGAAAGGGAGTTCTGGCTTTACGACCAGCTCTACCGCCACTTGAGGAGCCGGGTTCCTCCGCCCGACCTGGTCATCTTCCTCCAGGCGCAGACCTCTGTCCTGATGGAACGAATTCGAAACCGGGGCCGCAAGTTCGAGCGGAGTGTGAACATGAAATACCTGGAGGAGATCAATCGGTCCTTCAACGACTTCTTCTTCCATTACACGGACGCACCACTCCTGGTGGTGAACGCAACGGAAATCGACTTCGTCCATTTTCCCGAGGACTTTGAAGATCTTGTGGACCGCATTATGGACATGAAATCCGGCACCCAGTACTACGTGCCGATCAAGAACACGGATTGAGGGCGGCGGGGAGCTCCTGAGCAGAAGCTCCGATAGAAGACGCATCGGAAGGAAAGGCGAGCGTGCAGCGGATCGAGACCGTCGAAGAGATGCAGGTGCTCAGCGAGAGCGTCCGCATGACCGGGAACACCGTGGGACTGGTCCCCACCATGGGGTTTTTCCACGAAGGCCACCTGGAGCTCATGCGGGTGACCCGCAAGTACTCGGACACCGTGGTGGTGAGCCTGTTCGTGAATCCCACCCAGTTCGGAGAAGGGGAAGACCTGAACGCCTATCCCCGAGACCTGGACGGGGACCTGTCCAAGGCCAGGGAGGTCGGCGTGGACTGCGTTTTCGTCCCGTCCGCCGAAGACATGTATCCGGAGGGATACCAGACCGAGGTCCGCGTTCGACGCCTCACACAGCATTTGTGCGGTCTCTCGCGTCCCGGGCACTTCGACGGGGTCACCACGGTGGTGGCCAAGCTCTTTCACATTGTCAAACCTCATCTGGCCGTTTTCGGGCAGAAGGATTATCAGCAGCTCGCCGTGATCAGCCGCATGGTCCGCGACCTGAACATGGATATCGAGATCATCGGCGTCCCCACGGTGCGGGAACCCGACGGCCTCGCCATGAGCTCCAGAAACAGCTACCTCTCGCTCGAGGAGCGTGAGTCGGCCCTCTCTCTGAGCCGGGCCCTGGCCCTGGCCCAGGACAGGCTGACCCAGGGCGAGTGCAATGCGGCAACCCTTCGCGAGATGGTGGAAAGTGAAATCCAGAGCCGACCCTTTACTCGAATCGATTACGTGCACCTCTGCGATCCGAACACCCTGGAGGACCTTGAGACCATTGAAAACGAGGCCCTCCTTGCCCTGGCCGTTCGAGTGGGCAAGGCCCGGCTCATTGACAACTGCATTTTGAAAAGTGATGGAGACGCGAAAAGCCCGTGATCTAGAGATTTGCCTGTGACGATTCCAGTGACTCAAGTGCAGCCAACAGGCGGTCTAGCGGATTTTTGCGAGACCGTCAAAATTCAAGCGTCGTGACCCGTTCTCGGAAACGTCCCGAAACCTGGCGCGGAAGATCCTGAACAGCCCGGATCGATTCCTTGAACAAACCGGAGCGCAAGAAGCGGGCAACCGACGCATATTCCACGATCCTGGAAAGGAGGATCTCATGAAAACCGAAAACTTCCTGTTTACATCCGAATCCGTAACCGAGGGCCACCCGGACAAGGTGGCGGACCAGATCTCAGACCGCATCCTGGACGCGCTCCTCGAGCAGGACGAACACTCCCGCGTAGCCTGCGAGACCCTGGTCACCACGGGCATGGCCATCATTGCCGGCGAGATCACCTCCTCGGCCTACGTGGACATGCCCGACGTGGTGCGGTCCACGATTCGTGATATCGGGTACAAGAACTCGTCCATGGGCTTTGACTGGGAGACCTGCGCGGTGCTCTCCTCCATCGACAAGCAGTCCCCGGACATTGCCATGGGCGTGAACGGGGAAGGCATGTTCAAGGAACAGGGCGCCGGCGACCAGGGCCTGATGTTCGGGTACGCGTGCAAGGATACCCCCACCCTGATGCCCATGCCCCTTTATCTCGCCCACGGGCTGACCCAACGTCTGGCCCATGTACGCAAGTCCGGGAAGCTTCCCTGGCTGCGACCGGACGGAAAATCTCAGGTCACGGTGGAGTACGTAGACGGAAAACCCGTTCATGCGCACACGGTGGTGATCGCGGCCCAGCACAGCCCTGACGTGGACTACGACACGCTCCGGGAGGCGATCATTGAAGAGGTGATCAAAAAGGTCATACCGGAGAGCATGCTGACTAAGGCCACTGAGATCTTCATCAACACCACCGGCCGGTTCGTGGTCGGAGGTCCCATGGGCGACTGCGGCCTGACCGGGCGTAAGATCATCATGGACACCTACGGCGGCTTCGGATACCACGGCGGCGGCGCCTTTTCGGGCAAGGACCCCTCCAAGGTGGACCGTAGCGCTTCCTACATGTGCCGGTACATCGTGAAGAACATCGTGGCGGCAGGGCTGGCCGAGAAATGCGAGGTCCAGATCGCCTACACCATCGGTCGGGCCGAGCCGGTCTCCGTCACGGTGGGTGCTTACGGCACGGGAGTGATGCCCAGCCGTGAGCTGACCCAGATCGTACGGAAACACTTCGACCTGCGGCCGGCCGCGATTATCGAGCGCCTGGACCTCCTGAGACCGATCTACCGGAAGACGAGCAACTACGGCCACTTCGGTCGGGAACTCCCGGAGCTCACCTGGGAGAAGACGGATCTGGTGGAGGATTTGAAACGCGCCGTGAAGTAGAGGCCGGAAGAAAAAAGATGTTCACACTCTAGATCACTTTAGATCACTCTAGATCATTTAGAAATTTGGAGAGGAAACCCATGGACTACGACATTCGCGACATCAACCTGGCGCCTCAGGGGCGCCTTCGCATCGAGTGGGCCGGCATGAGCGCACCCGTTCTCGCGACGATTCGGGAGCGCTTCACCCGAGAGAGGCCCCTGGAAGGGCTCCGGATCTCCGCGTGCCTCCACATCACCACGGAGACCGGCCTGCTCCTCCGCACGCTCAAGGCGGGCGGTGCAAGTGTGACGGCCTGCGCATCCAACCCCCTCTCCACCCAGGACGACGTGGCCGCCGCCCTGGTGGCGGATGACGAGATCCCCGTGTTCGCCATCAAGGGAGAGGATCACGCGACCTATTACGACCACATCCTTTCCGCACTCAAGCACCGTCCCCATCTGACCATGGACGACGGGGCCGACCTGGTGAGCTCGCTTCACTTCATTGCCCTGGAAAAGTGGGACGAGCTGGACCCGGGCGTGGCGGCCTGGGCCAAGGGGCTCTCCGCGGAGGAACGACGCGAGCTGCTGCAAGGGGTGCTCGGCGGGACCGAGGAGACCACCACCGGCGTGATCCGGCTGCGGAGCATGGAGCGGGACGGTGTGCTTCAGTTCCCGATCATCTCGGTAAACGATGCAGACACCAAGCACCTGTTCGACAACCGGTACGGAACCGGGCAGAGCACGGTGGACGGCATCCTGCGCGCTACCAACCGTCTGCTGGCCGGGAGCACCTTCGTGGTGAGCGGGTACGGGTGGTGCGGCCGTGGTGTGGCCATGCGGGCCAAGGGACACGGAGCCCAGGTGGTCATCTGTGAGGTGGAGCCCCTCCGGGCCCTGGAAGCCGTCATGGACGGCTATCCGGTCATGCCCATCGCGGAAGCGACCCCGCTGGGCGATTTCTTCTGCACCCTGACAGGGGACATCAATGTGATCCGCAAGGAGCACTTTCTGGCCATGAAGGACGGCGCCATCGTGGCCAACTCGGGTCACTTCGACGTGGAGCTGGACCTGCCCGGGCTCAAGGAGGCCGCAACGGACCGGAGGGAAATTCGCCCGTTTGTGGAGGAGTTCACCCTGAAGGACGGCAAGCGGATTTACGTGCTGGGGGAAGGCCGGCTCATCAACCTGGCGGCAGCCGAAGGGCACCCTTCCAGCGTGATGGACATGAGCTTTGCCAACCAGGCCCTTTCCGCGGAGCACATGGCCGCACATCACGACAGCCTGAAAAAGCAGGTTTACCCCGTGCCCAAGGAGATCGATCGGGAAATCGCCCGGCTCAAGCTGGCGTCCATGGGCGTCTCCATCGACCGCCTGACGCCGGAGCAGGAAAAGTACCTCTCGTCCTGGGAAATGGGCACGTAGACGTTCCGGGCTCCTCACCCCTTTCATCTGAGCCGTGCAGCGTTCCCTGCGGAGCGCTGCACGGCAAAGGCGAAAGCCGCGTGAAGACGAGGCGTCAGGATACCGGGGGCTCGCCCGCCTCACGAACCTGCGATGCTGCGGCGGCTTCCCACTTGGGGAGTGAGACCGTGAATACAACCTCATCCCCTTCCCGCTCGCAGCTCAGAAGCCCTCCCATGTGGCGCAGCATCTTGTAGCTGAGGGGAAGCCCCAAGCCCTCCCCGCCTTCGTCGAACGGAAGCAGTAGCTCCTCAAAGTTCCCGAACTTCTTTTGCATGATTCGGCCTCGAAGGAAGACCTGAACGTTCTGGACACTCTCCGAGCTTTGCAGGGACAGCGCGTCCCCCTCGTCCATGGACGCCAACGCTCTTCGAACAAGGGTGATCAGCGTTTCGGTCAAGGCGTCCGGGTCGGCATGAACCGGAGGAATCGATTCGTCCAGGTCCAGGGCCAGGGCGGCCCGCTGCTCTCCCGCGTCTCGCTCCAGGATCTCGACGCACGCACGAATCGCCTCGTTGACAGAACAGGGTTGTGCGCGGATCTCCACAGGCTTCAGGTAATCCCGAATGCGGTCCAGGATTCGCTCCAGCCTGCGGGATTCGTTCAGAATGATCTCCCCCTCGGGGATCTCAGGGCATTTCTCCTGGAGCCGCCTGGCAAATCCCCCGATGGACACCAGGGGGTTGCGAATCTCATGCGCCACCTCCGCGGAAACGGCACCCAGGGTCTTGACCTTTTCGCGCTGCACCAGGGCCTTTTCGAGCAGAACCCGGTCCGTGATGTCCACCACCACGCCTTCCAGCCGGTTGCGGTCGAATTCTTCGGAATCTCCGTGGGGCAGGGACTTGAGAAGGGCATGGAGGATGCTACCGTTCCGATGCATCAGGCGGAACTCGGCACTGAAGGCAGTGGCCGGCGATTCGAACCCGTCCTCCAGGACACGCCGAATGCGCTCGCGATCCGATGGGTGAATCCGCTCCAGGAACCAGCCCGGCCTGCCGGTCGCCTCCTCCGGGGCGAATCCGAGCATGCTTCTGCACGTCTCGTTCACGAACTCCAGCGCGTGGTCCCGGCCCAGCACCCAGATGAGGAGAGGGACGTTCTGCACCAGATCGAAGTACCGCCTCTCCGCCGAACGCGCCTTCTCCTTGAGCTCCTGCCTCTCCTGGTATCGCCGAAGGCAGAGGTTCAGCTCGCTGAAATCAAAGGGTTTTCTCAGGTAGTCGTAGGCGCCGATCTTGATCGCCCGGAGCACACTGTCAAAGTTGCCGTATCCCGTGATGAACACGACCTCACGTTCCGGATCCTCCTCTCGAAGCCGGGAGGCCAGGTCAAGCCCGCTCATGCCCGGGAGATGGATATCCACGAACACGAGGCCGAAGGCCCCGGCCCGGGCCATGCCCAGGGCCTCTTCCGGGTTATGGCACACGCAAGGGTCGTAGCCCTCGATCCTCATGGCCTCGGCCAGATGACTGCAGATGCCCGGATCGTCGTCCACCACCAGGACCTTGTGTCGTGCGGGTGTTTCGTTCCCTATGGGGTTCTCCGCCATGGCGATCGGCTCCGACGCCCTTTGCGGCCCGTCTCCCTGGAGTGGACACCCAAAGGAAGCCAAGCGAAGGGATCTGAAAAAACTGATAAAATTGTCCCACCACTCCAGAGATATTGTCAAGTGAATCACCCAGGAGCCATGCGGGCAGGGGTTCTTCACTGCCATGGAAAGCAGATCATGCACCCGACAAGAATGTGCGAGGTGCGGAGAATAAAAAGGACATGATCCGGAAAATTTCTGAACAATCTCAGTAGAACACGGTGCGTGTGCGGTGGTAGGGCCGCTCCCGGCAGGTTTCGTCCTGTCCCATGTTCCAGAGGAGCCCGTCGATCTCAAAGGCTCGAAGGGGGCGACCGCGCCTTCTGGTCTCCTCCCGAAGGCGGTCCACGGCCACGATGGTGTTGGCACGGATTTCCACCTCCTCCGGGCTGCCGGGCAAAAGCGCCTCTTGCCGGTCCACCCGCTCGGCGAGCGAGGTCTCGTAGACCAGAATGCCCAACCCGCGCAGGACCTGCGGAAGCTTGTAATCCGCAAACGCCGTGAGACGTTCCAGATCCCTGAAACAGCCCCAGGCCTTGCCCTCGAGGGCGCCATGAAGGTCTGCGGCTGCAATCTGTCCCCGCTTGTAGAAGTAGACGGCCCGCTCCCGGTACACGGCCGTATCCCGAAAAGACGGAAGCTTTCGTGCCAGGAGGCGCGCCAGGTCCACGGCCCACCCACGCGTCGACTCCACGAGGAGGTGCGCCTTCCCGTGGTAATCCCGCTCGAGCACGCATCCAAGCTCTCGCAGGGCGCCGGCCCGCTCCGCCATGAGCTGAAGCGTCCCGTGACCGCCGAGCACCGCCCGCAGCCCCTCGCCGGTCAGACCGGCCAGGAACCCTGCGTCCGTCAGAGGCACCCCGGACTCCAGGGCGTGCCGAAGCGCCAGGGCAAACCCGTTGTACCCCGAAGCACGCTGCCCGTTGATCTCCACCTCCCACCGGCTCTCTCCGGCCGGCGGCCAGAAGCAGAAGTTGACGGTGTCCAGGACCAGGATGTAGGCGGCGACCCGCTCCGGAGGGCCTGTGAAGTGGTGCACCGTGTCCCACAGAGGGAGCGGGTTGGACGTCTCGGCCAACCGCCCGGCAAACACGGACAATGCTGCCGAATCGATTCGCACAAAACGGCTCTCCCTCGCAACGAACGCGGAGCTCTCCAGGACCTCGAACATGACTCCTCCAATGACGTGATTTATCCGCAGCCTATCACAGGCCCCCAGGAATCCCAATTGCATCCTTGCGTTTTTCTGCTACACTGCTTCCTAACCATTGACGGTCTCGCAAAAACCCGCTCGACCGCCTGTTGGCTACGCATAAGCCATTGGAATCGTTATAGGCAAATCTCTAGGTCACGGGCTTTTTGCGACTCCATCAACCATTCACCCCTTGTCCATCGGAGCTTGCAACCGACGCCCGGGTTTCATGAGCACTCGAAGGATTCTCATACTCGCACCCCTGATCCTGATCGCCTTTTTGCTTCAGTCCTACTTCTGGGTGCCGAGCTACGAAGATCAGACCCGGGGAAACCCTCATCGTCTGAAGGAGTACATTGACGGGTCCATCGGGGACGCCAGCCTCCTGAACCCCATTCTCCCGGCCGACACCTCCAGCAGCGATATCACGGGCCTCGTGTTCGAGGGTCTCATCGACCGTGATCGTGACCTGAGCTTTCGAGGACGCCTTGCCGAGTCCTGGGAAATCTACGAGGTCGCCCAGTTCTATGTGAACGAGCAAAGGACCCCTCCGGGCGCAGCCGGGGCCGGGGCCGAGGCGGTGGCCGATCTCATCGAGCGGGCTCGGAGCGGCGAGATTCCCCTGGATGAAGACGTCCAGGCCGCCCTGGCCAACATTCGGCAGGTGGAGGTGCTCCCCCCCGAGGAACGTACCGAAACCGTGCCTTCCCGGTCCGAGGATAAGGCGAGCCCGGGGCGTGAGGTCCGCGTCCACGCCCCGGCCCGCATGCGGCTCACCCTGTCCCACGTGGACCAGGATCTGTTCGATCGCCTGGCCGCGATCCTGGGGGAGGACTACTTCCAGTCCTTCCCGTCCGGAAAGTTCCTCGCGCTCGTGTCCCCCCAGGGCGACGGCCTTTCCACCACGGACCGGGCGCGCCTCGGCCGGGACCTCCTTCCGGCCGTGGAGCACAACCCCGTGATCCTGTTTCACCTGAGGCCCGGTGTGCAGTTCCACGACGGGCACCTTGTGGACGCCCACGATGTGGCTTTTACGTACCAGGCGATCATGAACCCGGACAACCTGTCGCCCCGAGCCGCGGACTACGAACCGGTCAAACAGGTGGAGGTCGTGGACCCCTTGACCGTGCGCGTGGTGTACAAGCGCCTCTACTCCCCGGCACTCACCACCTGGTCCATGGGGGTGCTCCCGGAACACCTCCTCAACGAGGAAGCCCTGCGCCAGGAAGCGCTTCGCCTGGGAAAGGACCCCGAGTCCTTTACCATGCGCCAGAGTCGCTTCAACCGTGACCCTATAGGGTGCGGGCCATTCCGGTTCAAGGAGTGGCGGTCGGACCAGTACATCCTTCTCGACCGCTTCGAGGACTACTGGGAAGGCGCACCCAACTACGAGCGGTACGTGTACCGCATCATTCCGGATCCGCTGACCCAGGAAATGGAGTATTACGCCGGCACGCTCGACAGCTATGGCGTGCTCCCCCACCAGGTGGAGCGTCTCAAGGAAGACTCGCGCTTCCAGAGCTTTTCAGGGCTTTCCTTCGGGTACACGTACATCGGCTACAACATGCGCCGGAAGCCGTTCGACGATCCGCGCGTGCGAAGGGCCCTGGGCATGGCCATTGACGTGGAAAAGATCATCCGCTACGTGCTCTACGGGCAGGCCGAGCGCATCACCGGCCCCTTTGCCAAGCAGACCGATTTTTACAATCACGCGATTCAACCCCTCCCCTATGACCCGGAGGGCGCGGCCCGGCTCCTCGAGGACGCGGGGTGGCAGCGGAACAAAGACGGGTGGCTGGAAAAGGACGGAAAGCCCCTGCAGTTCACCCTGATCACGAACAACGGCAATGATCTGCGCAAGGCCATCCTGGCCGTGGCGCAGGACGCCTGGCGCGGGCTGGGCATTGACGTGCGCACGGACCTCCTGGAGTGGTCCGTGTTCATTCAGGAGCGCGTGGACCGGGCCGACTTCGACGCCCTGGTGCTGGGCTGGAGCATGGGTATTGAGCCGGACCTCTTTCAGATCTGGCACTCGAGCCAGACCGACACTAACGAGCTCAACTTCGTGGGATTCAAGAACACCGAGGCCGATGACCTGATCGTGAAGATCCGGCAGGAGTACGATCACGAGCAGCAGGTGGCTTACTGCCATCGCCTGCACGAGATTATCGCACGGGAGCAGCCGTACACGTTCCTCTACGTGGGCAGATGGACGGCCGTGCTCGACAAGCGCATCGTGATTCAGGAGACGGATGCCCAGGGCAATGTCCTTTACCGTAAAATACAACCTACGCGTACCGGCAGCTACCGGTTCGATCTCAACCGATGGATCAAGCTGTCCCACGCGCCGGACTTTGCCAGCCGGTAGGGAGGGTCCCCCATGGTGTCGTTTATCGGACGAAGCGTGGTGCAAAAGACAGTGACTCTGTTCTTTGTGTCCGTGCTCTCCTTTTTGATCATCCACCTGGCGCCCGGCGAGCCCTCTCAGGTAGACCCGCTCAACCCCAAGTTCACGCCCGAGATGGTCGAGCGCGTCCGCAAGGCCTTTCACCTGGACGAACCCCTATACGCCCAGTACCTCTATTTCTACCGCAACCTCTTTTCCGGCGACCTGGCCTCGTGGAAGGACAACCGGCCCGTGCTGGGCAAGATCTGGGAGCGGTTCCTGAACAGCCTTCCGCTCTTCATCGTGGGGACCCTGATCACCTGGACCCTGTCCTTTCCCGTAGGCATTCGATCCGCCATTCGGCGTGGCGGGATTTACGATCGTTCCAGCACGTTCCTGGCCTATTTTCTGATCTCCATCCCGGGGTTCTTCTTTGCGTACATCCTGATCATTCTCGTGGTCACCCGGTTCCACGTGCCGGTCATCGGTATGGAGACCTTTGGCATGGCCGACGCGACCCTGCCCCGCATGCTCATGGACCGGGTGTGGCACCTGCTCCTTCCCTCGATCCTCGGGGCTACGGGCGGCATCGCTATCCTGAGCCGGTACGTGCGAAGCCAGATGCTGGAGGTCGAAGGCCAGGACTACGTACGCACGGCACGCGCCAAGGGGCTCCCCGAGGAGCAGGTCCACTACCGCCATGCTCTCAGGAACGCCCTGCTCCCGTTCGTGACCATGTTCGGGCTCATCCTGCCCGGGCTGATCGGCGGATCCGTCATCATTGAATCCATCTTTTCCTGGCCGGGCATGGGCCGCATGGCCTACGAGGCCATCCTGGCCCGCGACTACCCCGTGATCTTGACGGTGAACTTTTTGTCCGCCGTGCTCGTTCTCGCAGGCACGTTCATCTCGGATCTGCTTTACATGGTGGTGGATCCACGTATTCGACTGTAACCCGTAGCAACACGTGATGGACCATGACCGAATCCCGTAAACCCACATTGCCGCCCTCTACCGACGTTCTGGAGCAGGCGCCGTCCGCCCCGCGGCAGGGACGCGTTCAAGAGGCCTGGGAGCGGCTCAGCGAAAACCGGCTCGCCCTGGTCGGTCTGGCCGTGTTCGTGGTGTTCTTTGTGGTGGCCGTATCTGGCCTTCTGCTCACCTCGGGTACGGACCCGGTCCTGGACCCGGCCCAAATCCGTCTTCAGGAAAAGCTCCGCCCTCCCCTTTCCTCACCCCATGAAGAGATCCTCACCCCGGAGGAGACCCCGGAGCTGGGTGTCTTTCTCCTGGGAACGGACGACCTGGGACGCGATGTGTTCGCCCGCATGCTCCAAGGGGCCTGGGTGTCCCTCACCGTGGGGTTCGTGGCCGTGGGCATCTCCGTTCTGATCGGCATCTTCATGGGCGGGGTGGCCGGGTACTTCGGGGACCGGAGCCTCCGCAGGGACCAGGTGGCCGCCGCGATCCTCATCCTTGTCAGCGGAGGACTCCTCGCCTCGGGCCTGGCCGAAGCAGGCTGGATCCTGATGGGCATAGGCCTCTTCTACCTGGCCCTCATCGCACCCCGGTTAGGCCGCCGGTTCCTCATGAAACGCCGACACCCGCGCGGCGCTTCCGGCCTCCTCCTTGGAAGGGCCCTTTCCATGGACACCCTGATCATGCGGTTCGTGGACATCATGCTCTGCTTCCCGAGCTTCTTCCTCATCCTCACGGTGGTGGCGCTCTTGCCGGCAAGCATCTACAACATCATGATCGTGATCGGGCTCACGAGCTGGATGGGGGCGGCACGCTTTGTGCGGGCTGAATTCCTGAGCCTGAGGGAGCAGGACTTCGTGACTGCAGCCCGGGCCCTTGGTGTGAGCGACTGGCGGATCATCTTCCGCCACATGATCCCCAATGCCGTGGCCCCGGTGCTGGTCTCGGCCACCATCGGCATTGCCACGGCCATCCTCACCGAGGCGGGCCTGAGCTTTCTTGGCTTTGGCGTGCCCCCGCCCCACGCCACGTGGGGGAACATCCTGTCAAACGGCAAGGGGTTCATATTTGACGCACCCTGGCTGACCTTCATTCCCGGAACGGCCATCCTCATTGTGGTGCTCTCGTTCAACCTCTTCGGCGAGGGCCTGCGCGATGCGCTGAACCCGAAGTTAAGGGAGAGATAAGGGGCAGTGATCTAAAATGTCTAGAGTGATCTAAAGTGATCTAGAATTAATTTCAAAAAACAACAAAAAAATCTGAAGAAATTGAGTCATCAAAATAACAAAGCGTTTGCGCAAGAACTGGAGAAACGAACCCTTTCGTTTTCCGTGGCCATTCTCCATCTGTCTGCAATGCTTCCCCGAACCGAGGAGGCCCGGGTCTTGCGCACTCAGCTCAGCAAGTCTGCCACATCCATTGGGGCAAACTACAGGGAGGCCAACCGGGCCCGAAGCAAAGCGGACTTTCGGAGCCGAATGGGAATCTGCCAGGCGGAAGCGAGCGAAACCCGGTATTGGCTTGAAATCATCCGCGAGATGGGATGGCTCCCGGGGAATACCATGGAAACCGTTTATCAGGAATCAACCGAACTCCTGGCCCTTTTTAGTGCCATAGGAAAGCGACTCGCATAGTATGTTGGCTTTGTTTAACTCTAGTCACTTTAGATCACTTTAGTCACTTTAGATCACTGCCTATGGAAACCCTCCTCTCCATCGAAGACCTTCACGTCGAGTTCCGCGGCCGACGCGCTACGGCCCGCGCGCTCGAGGGCGTGAGCTATGACGTGCGCCCCGGGGAGACCGTGTGTGTGGTAGGGGAGTCGGGTTGCGGCAAGACCGTGTCCGCCCTGTCCATCCTCGGAATATTGCCCGTGCCCCCGGCCCGCATCACTCAGGGGCACATCCGGTTCCAGGATCTGGAACTCCTGGACCTGGACGAAGAAGCCCTTCAGGAGGTACGGGGAAACCGGATCTCCATGGTGTTCCAGGAGCCCATGACCTCCCTGAACCCCGTCTTCACCATCGGCGACCAGATTCGGGAGGCGATCCAGGTTCACAAAAAGGTCTCGGATGAGGAAGCCATGGACCGGTGCGTTTCCCTCCTCCATGACGTGGGCATTCCATCGCCCCGGGATCGTCTTCGAGACTATCCCCACCAGCTGAGCGGGGGGCAACGCCAGCGCGTCATGATCGCCATGGCCCTTTCCTGCGGTCCGGAGCTTCTGATCGCGGACGAGCCCACCACGGCCCTGGATGTGACCATCCAGGTCCAGATTCTCAAGCTCCTCCAGGAAATCCAGCAGCAGAAGGGGCTCTCGCTCCTTTACATCACTCACGACCTGGGCGTGGTCGCACAAATCGCCGACCGAATCTTCGTCATGTATGCAGGGGTGATCACCGAGCAGGGTAGCGCCCGGGACATCTTTCACGACCCCAGGCACCCTTACACCAAGGGGCTCCTTGCGTCCCTCCCGGCACGGGCGCGCCGGGGATCGCCTCTCTACAGCGTACCCGGTGCCGTGCCCGACCCCGCCCACAAGCCTGATGGATGCCCGTTTCACCCGCGCTGCCCCATTGCAGAGGATTCCTGCCGCAGAGAATTCCCTGAACTGTGTGACTGGGGCAACGGTCACGTGAGCCGCTGCCCCGTGCTCTACAACAACCCGGAAAAGGACGCTTGATCATGGAAACGCCGAAGCCATCCCTGCATAACGCCGTCCTCGAGGTCCAGGGCCTGGTCAAGCACTTCCCTGTGCGACGCGGCTTTTTTCAGCAGCCCATCGGGCACATTCAGGCTGTGGACGGCGTGGACCTGACCTTGGCCCCTGGCAAGACCCTGGGCCTGGTCGGGGAGAGCGGATGCGGCAAATCCACGGTGGGGCGCTTGATCCTCAAGCTTTTGGAACCGGATGCAGGACACATTGTGTTTAGGGGTGAAGAGATCAGCGGGTACACCCAGGGCGAGATGAAACCACTTCGCCGGGATATGCAGATCATCTTTCAGGACCCCTACGGGTCCCTGAACCCGCGCATGACCGTGAGTCAAGCCATTGAGGAAGGTCTTCGCATCGCAGGCATGAGACAACTCCAGGAGCGGAAGGACCGGGTCCTGGAGCTCCTCCACATGGTGGGTCTTGCCCCGTCGGCGGCCGACCGGTATCCGCACGAATTCAGCGGGGGACAACGTCAGCGGGTAGGCCTGGCCCGGGCCCTCAGCGTAAGGCCCTCCCTCGTGATCTGCGACGAACCCATCTCCGCGCTGGACGTATCCATCCAGGCCCAGATTATCAACCTCCTGGAAGACCTCCAGGCCCGGCTGGACCTGAGCTACCTCTTCATCTCCCACGACCTGAACGTGGTGGGATACATGAGCGACACGGTCGCGGTCATGTACCTGGGACACATCATGGAGCTGGCCCCGGCCGACACCCTGTTCGACAACGCCCTCCACCCGTACACGCAGGCCCTGCTCTCGGCCGTCCCCGTGGCCGATCCGGACGAGAGGGCCGAGCCCGCAGCCCTTGGCGGGGACGTTCCCAGCGCATTCGAGCCCCCGCCCGGGTGCAAGTTCCAGGGGCGCTGCCCCCTGGCGGAGGACCGGTGCCGGGAGGGAACAATAGCCATGGTTCCCGTAGACGAAGATCACATCGTTCGCTGCTGGAAGGTCACCGGCGCTTGAGCCTTGATGCTCCAAGCCCTTGAATACAAGGCCATAGAAGGGAATTTTCCCTTGACTTTCAGGCACGAAATGTTAGTTTGAAAGGTCGTTGGGGGATCGTATAAGGGCAATACGACGGGTTCTGGCCCCGTTAATCGAGGTTCGAATCCTCGTCCCCCAGCCAAGCTTACAAACCACGCCTCCGGGCGTGGCTTTCATATTTTACGGTCCCATCGTCTAGTGGTCTAGGATATCGGCCTCTCACGCCGAAGACACGGGTTCGAGTCCCGTTGGGACTACCAGTGAAATTCCAAGGGGTTGCAAAGCTTGCAACCCCTTTTCTTTTGCGCTCAGGATCCAATTCCAATCCCGAAGAACCGTTTTCAACCTACCCGGTCGCTTTGCCCAGCAATTTCAAGCGCGCGGACAAGAGGCTCCCTCCCATAATCAGCCCGCCTACCAGGATGATTCCAAGGGAAAAGGAGCCTGCCTCGGCTGCAACCCCAATGAGTGTTGGGATCGCTCCCCCTCCCAAGAGAAAGGAAAAGGGGACGGTCAGGGAGACGGCGACATTCCGAACGGAAGGGGCCGATGTCAAAGAAAGGGCCGCAAAGCCCGGCGGGAAGAAGCACGCTGCAAGAAGGGGCTGAAGCAGGACCATCAGGATCAGCCACGACCCTTGGACCGCTCCTAGAAGAAGCGTTGTACTCCCGGTGAGGAAATAGATGATGATCATGGTTTGTTTAGGGCCAAAACGATCCGTAGCCCAACCCGAGACAAAGGCCATCCCAAGGCCGCTGATCCGGGAGAGAGAGACCAGCAGATTGGCCCAGCCCCGCTCCATCCCCGCCTCTACCACCAGATAAAGCGGCAGCATGGCGTAGATCCCCATGCTCGCGCCGACACCCAATCCGAAGAGGACCATCATGATCCAGAAGGAAGAATGCCTTAGAAGGACCCGGAAGGATCCGAGGCTAGGCGCTTCTCCCGGGAAATTTCCATGCCTTCCGAACCGAGCATAAGCGAATCCAAGGACGAGGGCTGCAATCCCGAGCAGAGCCAGGATACCTCGCCAGGAGACGAGCCCCATGAGCGCCTCGGAAAGGAGAGGGGCGAGCAGTAAGCCCCCGTTGGGCGCCAGTTCATGAATAGCAACGGCCTTTCCCCAGTGCCTGGAGGGCACCATGGCTGTGAGCGTGGCAATGCCGGAGGGGATGTAGAATCCTGCAACCAGGCCCAGAACAACCAGACCCACGCGAACCGACCACAAACTGGGGCTAAGGGAAACCCCCAGAAGGGTAAATCCCAAAAGGGCGGAGGACAGGGCGATCGTCTTTTGGTGTGTCACCCGTGATGAGAGAAATCCCGAACCCAGTAGCGTAACGAAATACCCCAGGGAAATGAGGAGAAAAAAGGATCCCGCCTCGCCGTGCCCGATACCCAGGTCCCCCTCGATGGCGGGCATGAGAGGGGCCCAGATAATCCGGGAGATAAAGTTGAAGAAGAAGATAGAGGTCAGGAACAGGATGGAGGGGATAACACGGCGAAAGGGAACGGGATCCGGACGATCCGATGGGGTGGGATGCTGATGGTCCTGAACAGAGGTGGGTTTTATAGTCGATTCTTTCTTTTTCAACCCCTCGAGAGCGAAGGCTGCGGCCCTTCCTCCGGGCAAACGAGCATGGGGAGATCCTAGATCAAGGGGACCCCACAGCCTTCACTCGCACGTGTGCACCTGCCGGCTCTGGTACGTGGGTGCATGACAATGCCTGCACCCGAAGCACGGCTTTCCCTGGGGTTGGTCGAGCTTTCCTCGATTTTTACCCGCACACTCGGGCTGAGTGGTCCCGGATCAGGTGGAGGAACCCCCCATGGAGGCCTCCGCAATTTGGCCGTATCGACGCGAGTCCCGCCGTGAGCGTGACCTTCTGCCCATCCCGCCGCCTGCGCGAGAAGGGGATGCTCGACGCCTCCGGCTGAATCAGTCCGTGGCAACGGGTTATCTTACTCGGTGGGTGACCCAAGACCAGGATGCGGCGCAGGGGTTATTGAATATCGTTCTTAGGGAGAAGCCTTACGCATCATCGTTGAACTGGGCCGGCGTGCCCATCTCAAAGGCATTGTTGCCAGTCCCGACCAAGGGGGGAAAGGCCCCCTAGGAAGCCCCTTCATCCCGCACGATGCGGCAGTAAAAACTGCGGTTCGAGGTCGTGCTGGTCACGGGATCGTGCTCTGAATCGTCCGTCAGGTTGTTGATACTCCATTCCGGATTCCACTCGCCCCAGCCCCAGGCAATGCGCACGGTGCCCCTGCGAACCCCCTTCCAGATCCGAGCCTTCATTCGGATCCAACCGTTCGGGGATTCCACCCTCACCTTTTCCCGGTCACAGAGACCGAGCTCTTCGGCGTCTTCCGGGTGCATGTCCACAAAGGGCTCGGGTTCGCGATGGAGCAGGGAGGGGACGTGCCTGAACTGCGAGTGCACATAGCATCGGGACCGGGCGCCGCTGATGCCGATGAACGGGAAGGCCTTTCGCTTTTCAAAAAAACTGATGCGGTTCTCCGCGCCCGGTTCGAACCGGGGAACGGAAGCATACCCCTGTTCCTCGTAGCGCTCTGAAACCAGCTCCACCTTTCCGCTCGATGTCTGGAAGCCTTCCTCCTTGTACTTCACGTAGCGCGCGTTCTCATAGGCCAGGCCCTCCGGATGGGACCGCAGTTGTTCTACCGTGATCCCGGTCGGCTCGAGCTGATGGTCAATGGCCTCTTCCACCGTATTCCAGGGAAACTCCTGTTCGAACCCCATCGCCTTTGCGAGCTCGAAGACGATCTTCCAGTCCGGCCAGGCGTTGCCGACCCATTCGACGACCTGGCTCTGCAGCATGACACCATAGGGCGACATGCCCTTCAGGTTGAGCTGCGTGGTCTCAAAGGGGGTGGTCGCCGGAAGAAGGAGATCCGCAAACGGAGATGTTCGCGTTTTGAGAGGATCGATCACCACCATGAACTCAATCTTCTCAAGGGCGTGCCGGACTCGGTCGGCGTTGGGCAGGGAAACGGCCGGATTCATGCCCTGGACGACCAGCGCCTTGACAGGGTAAGGCTTCTCCTCGAGCACGGCGTCCACGACGCAGCCGAGAACATGGTCCCCGCGGGCCTTGTGGTACTGCCGGAACAGGGGATAGTCGCGGCTGATGGGTTGGACGTCCTTGGGAAGACGCTCCTTGAGCTTGATGTCCCGGAGGGGCAAGCGCTTGGGAATCAGGTCCCCTCCCCGTTGATCCAGGTTCCCGCTCAAGGCCCTGAGGATGCAGAGCGCCCGCATGGTCTGGGCAACGTCGAGATGCATGTCCAGCCCGTTTCCATCGGTCATGCTGGCCGGTCTTGTTTGAGCATAGAGCCTCGCTGCACGCCGGATGTCTTCCGGTTTTAACCAGATCAGAGTGGCCACGTTCTCAGGCGTGTGGCGAGCCACCTCACGCTTCAGCCTCTCGAATCCCACGGTCCAATGGCGGACAAAGTCGCGATCGTACAAGGCCTCGTCGATCAGGACCTGAATCATGGCCATGGCCAGAAGCCCGTCCCCTCCGGGTTTGATCTGCAGCCAGAGGTCGGCCATGGAGGCGAGTTTCGTCTTTACGGTATCGATAACAATGAGCTTGGCCCCGTTTTTTCGGGCAGAGAGGATCCTGTTGTAGCCGGCCGGATTCGTGTCGGCCTCGTTTTTTCCCCAGACAACAATGCAGCGGGAATGCCTGTAGTCCGGAGCCGTCATGGCGCCGTACGTGAAGACGTGGGCCATTTCCCGGGCGGCGTGACAAAGAGACCCGTTCCCAAAGACGTTGGGTGATCCGAAGACGCTCATGAAGCGGTTGGCATAGTCCCACAGAGCCCCGTAATCCGGGGCATGGCCCGTGAGCCAGCAAAGGGCCTCGGCACCGTGGCGCGCTCTCACGGTCTGAAGATTCTCGGCCATTCTCTCCAGTGCGGCTTCCCATGAAATTTCCTTCCAGTAGGAACGGCCCTGGTGGGTGTCCTTGCAGATGGGGGAGGTCAGCCGATCCGGGGAGTAGAGAATGTCGGATGCGGCCTTCAGCTTGGGGCAGAAGTATCGATACTCGCCAGGGGCCTCAGGCTGTGTGTGCGCCGACGCCAGCTTCCCGTTTTCGAGGACGACCTCGATCGGGCGGCCGGCTGAGCAGAGGTGGCACATTGTTTTTCTTTTCTCCACAATCGCTGTCCCTTTGCGCCCATCCTGCATTCGGGGACTCCTGGTCAGCCATCGCCCGGAGAAAGGTAGTCCTGGAGAGCGATGTGCTCGGAGCCCGGAACGGTTTTGCGTTCGAATTCCTGCCACTGATCCAGGGGAGCTGTGGCGTCGATGCCCAGCTTGGACTGATGGAGATGAAAGGCATCGCGTGGAAAACCGGGAGCCTGTTCCTTGAGCATCAGTCCTCTGTCCGGTCGGCTCCGCGTGTTCATGGCCCACCAGACGTCGTTCATGTCGAAAACGTTCACATCATGATCAACGACCACACAATACTTCAGCCAGCGATAGGCCTTAAAAGCCTCTTCAAGGACGCTTTTTGCATCTGCCTCGGATTTTTTATGGATCGAAACAGCGCAGCCCAGGATGGTGGGGACCAGGCTCACCGCCCGGACATCGGCTACACGCGAGGCCGCTTCCAGGACCGCAGCCTCCCTGGAAAGGCCGAGGTAATGGGTGTCCTCCAGGGAGCCGGCCTGAATGGTCTGGTAAACGGCGTTCTTTCGGTGCGTGATCGCTTTGACCTGAAAAACGTGGTTGTCCATCACGGGCACGTAATACTGCATGAAGTCCCCAAAGGGGCCCTCGGGTTCCCTTACCCCCGCGAGCACCTCCCCTTCCAGGACGATCTCCGCGACAGCAGGAACCTCCAGGTCCACGGTCTCACACTTGACCAGCTCGAGAGGTTCCTTTCTCAGGGCGCCCGCCATGGAGAACTCGTCCTGCCCCGCAGGCAAAGACGTCGCTGCTGCCATGATGTCGAAAGGGTGGTTCCCGATCGCCACGGCGATCTCCAGGTTTTCACCCCTCATTTCACACTTTTCATGAATGAGGCCCAGATGCTGGGGCGGCATCATGCGGATTCCCAGCTTGCTTTTTCCCTTGAGCTGCATCCGGTTGACAGAAACATTCCGGATCCCGGTTTCAGGGTCCCTGGCGACCACCATGCCCGCGGTAATAAAGGCGCCGGCATCCCTGGCACAATGGGTGACGATGGGAAGCTCCTCCAGGTCGACCCGGTCTCCGGTTTGAACGACCTCCTTGGCCGGAGAGCTGGACACCTCCACAGGCACGATCGGCTGCTTCATTCGTTGCATCCACTCGCGGGTGACCTGCTCCCGCTCCGTGCCCAGGAAGAGGGCCGCCGCTTCCCGGGTGCCGAGCACGTTGTTCACGACCCGATAGCCTGGATGTTTGACACGGTTGAACAAGACGGCTTTGCCTTTGCACTCTGCCGCCTGCATCACGGCCGGGATTTCGAACCTCGGATCGACCTCCCGCTCAACGGTCAAAAGCCTTTGGGACGATTCGAGTTGGGACAGACAGTCTCGTATGCCCTTCTGCATGTTTCCCCCAGGTTCGCCCAAGAGTTAGGCTCTTTCTCTTCGAGCGAATGTTGAATCTCCCCGCGGCAAGCTGCGGGGAATCCCAAACGATAAGGTATCCTGCTTACATGAATATCGCTCGCGAATCCCGCAGTCCCGCCACGGCGGGACGGGGAATGGGCGAGCGAAACATTTTCAACCTCCGGGTGCGGAGGCTTTGAAGCGCATCTCAACCGGCCCGCACCTTCCAGAAAGACCTCAGGAACGGCCCTTTCGGATCACCAAGGCGACTCATGCCTCTTGCCCGGACGTCCCGCGATCGTTCCCTTGGTTCGCATTCCTCAACCCCGTTTTCTGCAGCAAAGCAACGGCGAGGAAGAGCAGAAAACCGGAAGCATTCCATCCCCAACCCGGCACAAGGAGCCCTGCTGCCGCAAGGACCAGGAGAATGCGCTCCACAGCGTTGGTGCTCCTGAAGAGGAAGCCGTCCCAGAAAGCCGCAAATGCGATGAGTCCAAGCAGGATGGACAGGACGGTCTCGACAATGGCGGCAGGGGTCCCCTGGAGAAGGATCCCGGGCCGGTAGTAGAACATGAAGGGCAGAATGTAGAGCCCTTTTGCAAACTTGAACGCCGAAAACATGGTCTTCATGGGATCGGCCCTGGCAACGGCCGCTGCCGTAATGGAGGCCAGACCCACCGGCGGGGTAATCTCCGAGTCAATGCTGAACCAGATCATGATCATGTGCGCGACGAGCAGGGAAAACCCCATATCCGTCAGGGCCGGCCCCGCCGTAATGGCCAGGACGATGTAGGCCGGGCCTGCAGGAAGGCCCATGCCGAGGACCATGGAAATCAGGCCCACGAACAGAATGGCCAGGAAGGCCATGCCGTGCGTGAGGTCCGAAAGGAGCCAGGACACCTTGAGTCCAACCCCCGTCAGCCCCACCAGCGCAAGAATGATTCCGATGCAAGCCACAATGCTCCCGATACTGAGGGAGTATCTTCCTCCCAGAACCAGACCCCGGTAGATGAGGCGGATGTCGATTCTGCGGCTTCGAATGGAGTGAATGAGGACCAGGGAGACGATACCCACGAGGGCGGCCATGGCCGGAGAGTAGCCCAGGACCATGGTCACGACGATGAGGATGAGGGAGAAGAAGAAATGCCATCCCCCTTTCATGACCTCCAGTGCAGGATCCACCTTCGTCTCCGTATCCAGCCGGATGCCCTCCCGCTTGGCCTCGAAGTGAATGAACGTAATGACCGTGATGAAGTAGAGGAGAATGGGAATGGTGGCCACGGTCACGATTTCCAGGTAGGGGATCTGCGTGAATTCCACCATGATGAAGGCGACGGCCCCCATAATCGGGGGCATGATCTGCCCTCCCGTGGAGGCCGCCGCCTCGATCGCGCCTGCGATGCTGGGCTTGTATCCCACCCTTTTCATCATGGGGATGGTAAACACGCCCGTAGAGGAGACGTTGGCGATCGCACTGCCGGAGATGGACCCCATCAAGGCACTGCCGATGACCGCCGCCTTGGCCGGCCCGCCCATCATGCGGTTGGTGAGGGAGAAGGCCAGGTTGATAAAAAAATCCCCTGCACCGGTGATTTCAAGGAAAGCGCCCATGATGACGAAGGGTACGACATAGAGGATCATGAACTTGCTGGCCATGCCGTAGTACCCCTCCAGGCCACAGTAGACCTGGCTGACGATGGTCTCCAGGCCGAACCCCGGGTGCCCGAACATGCCCGGCACGTGATTCCCGAAATACGCATAGAGAATCGTCGAAGCGGCCACCAGAGTCAGGGCCCACCCGATCACCCGTCGCCCGATGTCCAGGCCGATGAGGATCATCACGGCACCAAAAAAGGTGTCCCATGGGCTGGGGACCCCAAGCCTCATGAAGCGGGCGTTGTAGTCGTACATGTAGTAGAGGGACCCCAAGACGGTCAGCACGATGACGACCGCGTCCACCGTCAACGCAATCCTCGAGGCGGGGCGCCTGCTAAAGGGATACACAACGGCGCACATGCCAAGGGTCAGCATGAGGTAAACGGCCCGCTTGATCACGATGTCGGCCATGACGTTGACCGTCCAGTACAGCACGAGGATGGAGATCAGGGCCATTCCCAGATCGACCGCACGTCTTCCGGCTCCGTGAAATTCCCGTTGAAAGACCTTCCGGGTATCGGACTTCGAGCCGCTCCCTTCGGGCGGGGCTGTCTTGTCGTTCTCCGCCTTGGAGCCCATAAAGCCGCCTTCTCCTTCAGGATCCTGTTCGCGCAGACAGGGGGTCTGCTTCATTGGGATAAAGTGTCCGGGTTCATCACGGTTTCAGGACCCCTGCCTCTTTGAAGAACTTTTCCGCTCCAGGGTGCAGGGGAATGGGATGCCATTGGGTCGCTCTCTCCAGTTTGATGCCTTTTCCGGCCGGGTGGACCTTGCCCAGATAGGCCAGGC
>JASFQI010000027.1:0-24808 GCA_050115555.1 Desulfobacteraceae bacterium | reverse complement strand
TGCGCCGGTAAATCGGGGTCCACTCGATCAGGGGCTTTCGGTCTGCTGGAATGAGGTTGGTTTTGCGGCAGAACGCAAAATACTCCTCCGCCTTGTCTCGGCAGTACCCCATGAGGTAGTCGTTTAGCCCTTTGGGTGAGAAAGGGAGCAGGTTGCGCTGAACGAGGCGCTTGTAATATCCAGGGATGTCCTTGCCGCTGATCGCTTCCATCTCCCTCGTCAAGGAGGCGATTCTTTCCCGCGATAATTCCAGGAGGTCTTTCTGGGTATAGGCAAGCAGGTACTTCTGGTGGAACAGCTGCCTGAAAAAGTCCTTGGGCCGCTTGAGAGAGGGGTGGTCCGTGGGAATGACCTCGAGGGTCTTCACAAAGTGGGCAAAGCGCGAGAGGCTTTCCGTGGTAAAAGGGATAGCGCCGATGAGCTTTTCATTGAATGCTGCGGGCAGATGCAGGGACTCGATGAAACGGCGGTAGTCGGTTTCCAGGAACTCCTTGAAAAACGCAATGAGAAAGAGTGCGAGGTTGCGGCTGACCGGTGTGGTATGCTGAAGCCATTCCTTGCTCTGCTCGAACAGGATGGGGAAGCTGTTCACCCGGGAGACCAGGGCATCGACAATCCCTTCAAGGGCATCCATCTCTTCGTTCGTTTGAAGGAGGTGAATCAGCCGATCGATGGAGTCTAGGGCGTACTCGGCATAGAAGTCCGGCCGGGTGTGGGGCCGGATGACCTTGAGATGGAACAGGTTGCTGTCAATGATATTCTTGAGGATCAGCGCATCGATCTCCAGGGAGTCCTTAATCAGATCCCGATAGTGCTGAAGAAAGGTGATGCGCTCCCGCACGCCCTCGCGGTTCCATTTGCCCAGGCTGTCGTCGTAGTCATGGTTGCCGAGCTCCGTGGCCTTTTTCGGGAAGAACCGAAAGTACTTGTCCCGGAATTCAGCAACAACGTGCGGTATGTCATCCCTTGCCATGAAATGGCCCCTCGATCGACGAGGACACAGGAGAAGGTCTCGAGACCCGGTGACCTCGGTCCCCTTAAGAGGGGGATCCGGCAAAAAAGCGGAATCGGTCGCGGTTGGGTCTGAGTGAATTATATGGCGAAAGTTGTTGACCGTGATTGTTTAATTGAAGTAAAATAAATAAGTTATGTCTTATTATTCTTACTTCTTGTTTCGTTTATGTCAAGGGAAAAGCGCGGAAATAGGCGGTATCTTTTGAGTTGTCTTAAAAGCATGCCTCGTGAATGGTACTATGAAGCCGCACCATGAAAGCGACCTGTATCACTTCCTTGAGACCGTGCCCCTGTTTTCATCCATCCCGGATGCGCAGCTGCGGGTGATCGCAGGGCATTGTGAACGGGTGCATCTGCCCAAGGGCGAGACCGTGTTCGAGGAGGGCGGACCCGGGGATGCCATGTACATCATCAAGTCCGGGGCCGTGGGTGTGTACAGCATCGTGGAAGGGGCCGAGGTGTTCGTGGCCACGCTGCACCGTGGGGACTTCTTCGGCGAGATGGCACTGCTGACCGGAAACCTGCGCACCGCCTCCATTCGCGTTCTCCTGGATGTGCAGCTCTACCGCCTGGCAAAGGAGGGGTTCGACCGCCTGCTGCGTGCCAACCCGGATGTGGCCCTGTACCTGAGCAGGCTCTATGCACGGCGTTTTGCCGAGACCTCGAAGATGGTCCTGCACGAGCCCCCGCCCGCGCTGTTCTCCATGGTAGCCACACATCAGGGTCTTGGCAAGACGCCCTTTCTCTACAGCCTTGCCTATCACTTGACCACGGAATCGCAAAAGCGTGTCCTTGTCGTCGAGCTCGACGGCACCCTTTTTGAGACAGGTCGAACGTGCTCGCTTCATCGCGTGGATTGCCGGGTGCCGGAAATCCTCCAGACCTTCTCCGGCCGGTTCAGGGAGGAGATAGAAAAGGCCTGGTACGAGCACGAGTCCGGGTTCGGAGTATTCGTCCTGCCCACCCACCAGCCTCGGGGGTTCTGGCAGGAGCTTGATGAGAGTGTGGCGTTTTTCATGGACCTGGTGCGGATTCATTACGACTGTGCGCTTTTCAACGTGCCCTCGCCGCTCTCCCCTCTGGGAAAGCGCGTGCTCCGGCTATGCGACCGGGCCCTGTTCCTCATGAACAACCAGGAAGCCGAGTTTGTGCGCGTTCGAGCGGTCCTGGCCGAAGTGGTGCATCGCTTTGATGGAAGGGCGGATCGGGTGCGTGCCGGGGTGAGCCACTTGGTTGGCGGTCCGGGCATTGCGCGGCGGGCCCTGGCCAAGCGGTTAGATCTGCCGGAACCTCCAGGCGTGTGGGTCCCCCGCAGTCCGGAGGCCCTTGCAGGGCGTATGGATACGGAAAAGCGGTTTCCAGTGCGAGGCGCGCAGGCGTTGGCCCGCGAGTTGGGTGGAGTTCGCGTGGGCCTGGTCCTGGGGGCCGGCGGGGCGCGGGGTTGGGCTCACCTGGGAGTGATCAAGGTGCTGGAGGAGGAGGGGATTCCCATCGATCTAATCGTGGGCTCCAGCATCGGTTCCATGGTGGGATGCCTCTATGCCTATAGTGCGTCAATCGAGGAAACAGCCGAGCTGGTGCGAACGACCCTGCCCACAAAGTTTCAGGCACAGCACCGGCTCTTTGACTACACCATTCCTCTTCGAGGGATTATCCGAGGAGGCAAGATTAAGCGCATGACGCGGGAGGCCGTGAACAACGCGGATTTTCTTGACCTCAAGATCCCGGCCTATGTGGTGGCCGTGGACTACCACGCTGGAGAAAGGGTGGTGATTGACAGTGGAGATGTGAGTGAGGCGGTCCGGTCGAGCATTTCGATTCCGGGAATCATGTCCTCGCCGCTACACCAGGGTCGCCGCCTCCTGGACGGCGGACTGATTGCCCCTGTCCCTGTAGATGTGGCGGTTCAGCGGGGTGCGGACATCATCCTCGCCGTATGTGTAGAGCGGGGAAAGAGCCGGATTTATCAGGAAGGCGGAAAACCTCCAAGCATCATGCGGGTGATGTCACGGACCATGAACATTATTCATGCGCACGCGACGAGGGGTTTTGCTCAGATGGCCGATGTAGTCCTTTACCCGGACGTGGAGGCCTTTGCGTGGGACGCCTTTCACAAGGTGCCTGAATTGATGCGGGCTGGAGAAGACGCTTGCCGGGAGCAGATCGAAGAGATTCGGGCACTGGTATCCGAGAAGGAAGGTCGCTCTCACAAAAATTGAAATTCTGTTCACTGCATCATATTAAAGCGAGGAGCGAATCCAGCTTATGAAGGCAAAAAGGTGGCAAGCGGTCATGGATATGACTGGGTTCCCCCTGCGGTGCTTAGCCCTGTTGCTCTGTGCAGTCTTGCTGTTCAGCGCATGCACCTCAGAGGAAGAGAAAAGAAGGGCGCTTTGGGATCGCGCACAGGAGTATATGGAAAAGGAGCAGTGGAGGAACGCGGAAATAGAGCTTCGAAACCTTATCGAGCTTGATCCTAAAAATGATATGGCCCATTACAAGCTTGGAGAGATCTACCTGAGGCTCAGGCAGGATGAAAGGGCCATACAGTCCTTCTCCAACGCCGTAGAGCTCAATCCGGACAATTTCCAAGCCCAGCTGAAGATGGGGCAGATTTTCCTGATCGTCAACCAGACCAAAGCGGCAAGAAACAAGGTCATGCTGCTTCTGGAAAAAGCGCCCAATGACATCGATGTGCTGCACTTGCTGGCTGGTGTTCAAGTCCAGGAAAAGAATCCGGATGCCGCGATAAAAACCCTGAGAAAAGCATTGGACTTGGATCCTGATCACTTTATGACTCCCCTGATCATGGCGCACATCTATTTTTTGAAAGGGGATTTTGAACAGGCCGAGAAGAGCTATTATCAGGCCATGTCTCTGGATTCGTCCTCCGAGATGCCTTATGTCGGCCTGACACGCCTGTACGGAACACAAAAGGAGTGGGAGAAGGTCGAGGGTATTTTGAAGGACCTTGTTCAGACTCCCGGGTCAAAACACGAAAAGCTTACCGATCTAGCCAGGTTCTACGAGCATCAGAAGAAATGGGATCTGGCGGAAGACGCCTACGTGGAAGCTGTGAATGCTGCTCCGGAAACAGAGGTCCAAACGTTCATGAATCTGGCTGATTTTTATTCACGCAGAAAAGACTACGACAAGGCCCTTGAGATCCTCCAGCGGGCTTTGGAAATCAAGCCTGCGGATACGGCTGTGCTGATGAGGACGGCGAATCTCTATTTTGAGCAAAAGAGAGTCGCCGATGCCGAAGCGACCGTGGGTACCGTCCTCGCGACGAACCCGGAACACTTGGAAGCCGTGTTTTTGAAGGGAAAGATCCTGGTCTCTCAACGTGATTTTTCCAGCGCACTCGGCCGGTTCGACCGGGTGATCAAGGAAACGCCGGAAAACGCCATGGCTTATTATTTTCGTGCGCTCTGCCTGATGCGGGGTGGGGCCAGAAAGCTCACGGAGCTGGATTTGGAGCGAGTAGCTGCCGGGTATTCGGAGGATACGGAATCCTGGGAGCGGCAGCTGGCCATGGAAAGCCTTCAAAAGGCCCTGGAACTGAAGCCTGACCTTCTTCAGGCAAGGGTTGTCCTGGCAGAGCTGTTCCTCCGGGAAAATAATACCCGGGAGGCGAGCCGGCACATCACCCTTGCCCTGAAATCCGATCCCGATAGCCTCCAGGCCCTCCGGCTGAATGGACTGCTGAAGGTAATGGAAGGGGATCTGACCCAGGCAGAGGCCATTTTCAAAGGGATTCTCGACTTGGACCCGGAGTATTCTCCTGCCCACGTTTGGCTGGGGCTTTTCTACTTCGAGGCTGACCGGCCGTCCGATGCCATGGCATCCTTCCGCAAAGCCTTGGAGCTCAACCCGGCTCAGATGGATGCGCTTCGGTTTATTGTCGGCATGATGGTGAAGCAGGGGCGGCATGCTGCGGCCATGAGCCTGTGTGAGACGCACAAACAAAAGATTCCGGAAAATCCCATAGCAAAGGCTGAGATTGAGTTTCTCCAGGGCAATATTGCCATGGCCAGAGGGGAGCAGGATTCAGCGGAGCAGCATTTTAAGGCCGCAATCGATCTGGATCCCTGGAACCTGCGCGCACCCATGGCATTGGGCCGGATCTATGTCCTTCAAAACAAACCGGAATCCGCCGTTTCCCAATATTTGACGATACTGGAGAAAGACCCCAATCATGTGGGGGCCTGCATGGCCCTTGGAATGGTGTATGAGAAGCAGGGGGACTTGGAGAAGGCGGAAACCTACTATCGAAGAGCCTTGGAGGTCCGGGGGGATTACGTGCCGGCTGCAAACAACCTCGCCTACATTCTGGCGGACAGGAACATGAAGCTGACCGAAGCGATAAAGCTCGCAGAGTTTGCCAAAGAAAAGAGACCTGATGATTTCCTGGTATTGGATACGCTGGGGTGGGTCTACTACAAGCAGGGGCGGTTTCTATCTGCTGCCGAGGAATTGGAGAAGGCGGTCAAGCTCAAGCCGGATTATGCGTTGGCCAATTACCACTTGGGATGGGCTTACTATGACATGGGAAAATTTGAAAAAGCCAGGGAGTTCATGAAAAAAGCGCTGTCCATTGATTCGAATTTCAAGGGAGCGGATCAGGCCCGGAGCATTGTGGGAGAATGATCCGCGCCTCAAAAATGTCTCGATACACGATGCGTTCTACAGAGCCTTCGGCTCCTTGGAGCGCTCCGAAGAAGTGTGTGAGGGGATCTGAAGTGAAATAACCGCCCGGGATGGCAGAGGAGGAATGAAAACGGCCGTACCGTTTTTTCGGTACGGCCGTTGCAACTGTAAGGAATCCATTCGATTTCGGCGTTTCAGGATTTCCTGAACTTTTTCCTCAGCCCAGCCATTCCCAAAAGACCCGCGCCCACAAGAAACATAGTGGCCGGTTCGGGAACGACGGTCGTGCCATCGCTGGTCACGATGGTCAGTTTGACTCCGGTGTTGAAAAAGTGGCAATCCGGATCAAATCCGAGACCGAATCGGGTGTATTCTGTGTATATGTTACTATCGTCATCATTATATAGCGTCAGAAGGTCGAGTTGATCGGAGGTGAAATTCCAGGACAGCTGGTCCGGGTCACTTGAATCGTGGGTAATATTTGACCACGTGTTGAGTTCGGTTTGTTCGTGACCATAATAGTCTTCAAACCAATCACTACCGTCGTCATTCCAGTCATTCCAGCTATGTGCCCACACATTGTCATCTGGGAGATCTAGCCTGGATTTGTTTACGGAATCCAACAGGTGTACATGGAGATAATTCGTACCCCAATCACTGTCATAGATATCACTGATTGACAGGTTCGCAGATACGATCGTTTGCCCGTCAGGGATCTCCCAATCGATTCCCCATAGGTACACATAGCTGTGATCGAGATCACTTAGGTCAGGGTCGGAAGGCGTAAATACTTCAGTGTAGGTTCCTGCGAAGGTAAGGTTCGCCAATAAAAAAACCCCACAGACGACAGCCAGCAACAGTAAGATCAATTTTTTCATTTTTCCCTCATGCGCTTGATTTGCCCCTCAGAAACCGTCCTCTTTTAAAGCAGAAATCATGCCAGGCTTTGCTTTAGGGTATTTGCAAGTTTTTCAAAGGTTTAGCAGTGTCCTCGAAAGGCGGCTTGGCAATGGATGTAACCTTCTTCACCGAGGTGTGTAAAATGTTACCAATTATGAGTATCGGGCTGTCTCCATAATGAGGCGGTCATTTTCGACCGGTTGTCCGGTTTTCCAACCTCGACATAGAAGACTTGGCTTCCAGAAACAAGCACGTGCGGGCCATGTTGCGTGAAAAGAATATGAGTGCGGGTGCTCACATGCAGGTACTCCTCCTCATTTTCTAGGCGTTCTGGGGGCAGGAAAGGCTGAAAGAGGATGGGATTTACGGATTGCTGCTGTCGCTCCAGATACGGTTCCAGAAGGACGTCCCACATTGCGTTGCGGGCTTGTGGTGGCAAAGCAACCCCCATCTCTTGTTGAAAAAAGCAGTCCACCACCCTCAGAAGCCTTTCAGCCAACTCCGTGAAACGGTCGGTATCCGCGCGATTCGCTATGTTGCGGAGGTCGTCCATAAGGCGTTGATAGCTCTCTTGAAAGGCCTTCTCTCGAAACCGGTAGTGAGCCAGGAGGTCGCCGAGACGGTGAATGGCCACCATAAGGGCCTTAGCACCTGATTGGTTCCGGTCCTTTTGGCAGAGCTTCCCCAGTGACTTGATCAGGGGCTTCCAGAGACCAGAGAGCTCAAATTGGAGTTTGATGAGGGAAAGCCCTAGGTGTTCCTGTGCAATTCTTACGGCTGTGGTCATGAGCTGTTCGGGTTGAACCTGCGGCTTTCCTGATGAACGGGACATGAGGTGTTTCCAGGCCGGCACAAGTGCCTTCCAGAAAGCGTCCCCTTCCGTAAGCTCAAATCGTGATCCCTGCGGTTCCAGGCCGCTCAAACCCTGGAGGATCGCTTGCTTGAGAACCGATTTGAGTTGCTTGCGGGTTGCATTCAGCACAGCCGACCCGGGAAGGGCCGTGGTTTGGGCGGCCCTGGAACGGATGGTGTCCTGGAGCATTCTACACGCCTGGCGGGTATCTTGGCCTGATTCAGCCAGTACTGTGGCCACCCCTGCGCCCCCATAGGTGGGACCGGTTGCGGTCTTCAGAACGAGGCCGGCCGTTGCCGGGATATGCGTGGGGGTTTTGAGAGGTCCAAGGTTATGGTTCCCTTTGATGTCAGGAAAGCCGAGACGATTGCGTAGGGCATGGAATGCTTGAATGGGCACTCCTTTTGGCTCCTGAAAGGTTTTTCGCCGCCACAGGAACGTGGGCATAAGGTGCTGCTCGATGTTGCTCACATCTTGGGGCCCCAAGCCGGCTGCCTGTTGAAAGGCAGGGGTCCAAAGCAGACCCAGGAGGACCTTGGAGCGAAGGACCAAGTGGGCAAAAGGTGAGCAGTCCAGGGCCACAGCGTTTTCCTGGGCAGCTCGGATCAGGGGGTGACCTGGCTTGAGGTCTTCCCAGTGGCAGTCCATGTACACGAGATCAACCGCATGACCACGGACGGTGAAGAGTCTTCCGTTTTGAAAGAGGAGCTCGTGGTGAAAGGCCAGGTCGGTCATTTCCCCAAGGTTGGATAGTCGGACACAGACGCTCACTGTGGAACCGTAGAGGTCGTCGTGCTCCAGGAAAAGAATAAAGGGCTTTTCCTCCTTGGTGTTGCGAGGTGAATGGCAGGCCAGGCAAAAGCTCTCATAGGCCCAGTGTAGGGCCTGCCGAATGACCTTGGCAGGGTCCTTCTCGATCGGATGGAACGCTTTTTCTTCCTCATTGGACGGGGTCCACTCGCGTGTGACTTGCCGGGCGGTTTGCCAACCTTCATCCAGTCCACCCACAGCCCCCAGGTTCCACTCCACACTCCGGCCCGCCAGGAAATCGTCCCCCAGGTGGGCTCCTGCGAGGAGATCCTGAGTGTGGTACTGCTCGATGAGCGGCTGCAAGTGGACCGGCAGGTGCTTAATCACCGCGTGGTGAAGGAAACGGCGCACTGCGGGAGTATGCTGCCGATAGGCATTCGTTATCTTGATGAGGATGCGGGCGTACGCTTCTCCCCAAGTGTGAAGGTGCTCCAGGGCATCGGGCTGGCCGTTATCCACGAGTACCGGAAAGGGGTAGTAGCGGATGATATTGATGGGGTGACCTTCCCGCTCGCGGCGTTCCTTGAGGCGGTCGCGTACCGCAGCGGGCAAGTGCTCCCACGCCCGCTCCACCGCGGCATCGGCCAGAGCGGTCTCTTCATCGGAGACCGGGAGCTTCGGTGCGTGCTCGAAGCGACGACCGTCCTGGAGAGCTCGAAACTGCAAGGGGTGTCTCTCGTAATGGATTGGGGCTTTTGTGACGGCAAATAAAATGCCGCCCTACAATAGGTCGTTGCCTTTTCCTCGGCATACAAAACGTCGGGCTAAACGGGTTGCTCAAGAAGCCGGATTGGCATCCATTGTCAACGCCTATCCTTCAGCATGATAATGGCTGGAAGGAAGAACGCGTCTCCGATCAGGGCCGTAATCATGATGATGGCGGTCAAAAAGCCAAAGTTCATGGTGGGCTGGAAGCTGCTCAGGACGAGCACGCTGAACCCGATGGCGAGAATGATGGAGGAGGACATAAGCGCACGGCCTTTTAAAAAGAGCACGGCCTGGACCGCTCTGGGGATAGGCATGCGCAGGCTCCGGCGTTCTTTGTACTCCGACAGGAAGTGGATGGTATCATCCACGGCAATGCCGATGGCCACGGCGGCGATGAGTGCGGTGCCCGTGTCCAGTGCAATGCCCAGGGCCCCCATGATGCCGAAGTTGATCACAATGGGAAAGATGTTCGGCACCATGCTGAGAAACCCAAGGGCCAGGGAGCGCAAAGCAAAAAACATGACCAGCGTGATGATTGCCGTAGCCAGTGAGAGGCTGTAGATTTGCCCGTCCACCAGGGCATCGATGGTCTTGACCTCCTTCAGTGCCCTTCCGGTCACGCGAATGTTCAACCCCTTATTGTCGATTCTTTGGACAAAATTTTCTATCTCCCGCACCAGCCGAGCCTGCTCCGAGGACTTGTGGAGGGCGATGCGGAGCCCGATACGGGCGTGGTCATACGTGTTATTGATCACGTCCTCGATGTCCTCTGCATCGTAGAGGAGCAGATACTGGGCCACCATGTCCCTGCTTTCCGGGATCCTGTAAAAAGCCGGGTCCTCATTGTGAAACGACTCGTTCATGTCCTTCAGGAAATCCACGAAGGACACGGCTTTGTCCACGCCTTGAAGCGACTTGACATGCTCTTGGATCGCCTCGATGACCTTGAGGTTTTCCGGGTCCTTGAAGGCATCGAGAGTGTCGGAGTGGAGCGAGACATCCAGGGAGTCCACACCTCCCAGGTGGGTTTCCACGAAGTCGAGGGATTTCCGAATGGGAAGGTGCTCCTTAAAGAAGCCCACGAGGTTGGTCTCCACCTTCACGCTGGACGCATACCATCCGGCTGCAAGCGTGAGGACGAGTCCCAGGAATACAATGGCAAATGGAATCCGGCTCACGAGGCGGTAATTGCGGTGGAGCAGGGCGGCCAGGCCGCTCTTGGTCTCATACTGCTGGAAGATGCGCTCCGGCTTGAACAGGAGCAGCAGGGGGGGGAGAAAGAAAAAGGAGAACAGAAACTCGAAAACCATGCCGGCGGATGCGATCCATGCAAAATCCCGTATCGGGGGAATCTCGCTCACAGCCAGGGAGAGGAATCCAATGGCCGTGGTGAGGCTGGTGAGCGCGCTGGGAACGACCACGCGCTTCAACACATGGGCAAGGGCGATGCGCCGATCCCCCCCGGACTCGGTCAGGACACGCCTTTCCATGTGGGAGAAGATGTGCACGGTGTCACACAGGGCCAAGGCCATGACCATGGAGGGAATGATGGCGGTCACGTTGTTCAAGGTGATTCCGGTCAGGCCGAAGAGCCCCATGACCGAGCCCACGCAGACCAGGATGTTGGCAAAGCCGAGCCCCGTCAGGATCAGGTTGCGGAAAACAAGCCAGATGGCCAGGGCAATAAAGAAGTAGGACACTGGAATGAATGTGGAAACATCCTTTTGCACACAGCGGCTGAGGCTGAGGTTCGTGTAAGTCCACCCGGCAAGGTGAAAGGTATCCACGCGGTCCCGGTAAGTATCGAGCACTTCCTGGGCCTCGGTAATCAGCCTCTTGCGGTACCCTTCATCTTCCGGCCGGTCAAAGGCCTCGATCATGATGGCTGCGGTCGTGCCGTCCTCGGAGATGAGATTTTTAACGTACAGGGGATTCTGGGTGGCTTGTTCTCGAATTTGCTCCAGGTCGGCCGGATCTTCGGGAATGTCCTCCAGGAACTCGCGGACCTCGAAGTAGTCCTCCTCGCCGATGATATCATCGACGTTCGCCAGGCTGGTCACATCTTCAGCTTCCTCAAGGCCTTCCAGATCATAGGTCAGGTCGTCGAGGAGCTGAAGGGTTTCCGTCGTGAAGATCCCTTCCGGCTTTCGGAATGCAATGACAAAGAACTCATCGCTCCCAAAGACCTTCTTGAACTCGCCGTAGTATTCGATATCCGGATCGTTCTCTACGGTGAAATAGTCCACGTTGTCCACGGTCTTTGCCGCAGGAGCAAAGGCCATGAACGCAACTGCAATGAGGAGGGCGAGTGTGAAAAAAAAACGGGGATGCTCCGTGACCGTGGCGATGGTGAGCCTGAACTTCCGAAGATCCTTTCGCAGCTCCTGGCTGCGCTGGAGAGCAAGGGTATGGGCCCGGTCCAAAGCAAGGAGCTCATTGTACGTGCGGAGGGCGTTTCTCCGATCCTCCATCTGCTCGTAAGCAGCGGCCAGCCCTTGTAAGAGGGTCGGTTGTTCTGAACGCTCGATAAAACCGGTTTTTAGGATGCGGCGGTAAAGGTCGGCGCTCAGGCGGGGCTCCCCTTCACGGGCCAGTAACTCCGCGAGTTGCGCAGAAACAGGTAGTACCGGTTTAGGGAGGGAATCGGTTTGCTCCAGGGCGTTGAGTGCTTCTACGACCCCTGTGGTTTCGAGCAGGGCTCCTCCGAGGCAGAGGATGATATGGTCATCTTGCTGAAGTCTGTCCGCCGGTGTGGGTAGAGAGGAGGTATTTTTACGAGGCTCTGGCGTTTTCCCGGCGCTGGAATATTGAATGATGCGGGTCCTTAGCAGGTTCAACGAGATTTCGCATGCCTGTGCACTCTCGTGGCGGTTTTCCGGAAGCGCTTTTTTCCATGTTGCGATCCGCTCGATTGCTGCCTGATAGTGGAGGAGAGCTTCGCTGAAAAGGGATCGCCGGGTGTACTGTTCCGCCTGTTGCAGCCGTTGACGCACGGCCCTCAGAACAAGAGAAGGGTGTTCTTTTTCGTGGGCGGCCTTCTTCTCCTGAATCGCACCCAGCCGCTGCTCCAAGGCTTTGAGCGTTTTGAGGGTCCCGGGTCCCACGGCCTTTCCCTCCCGCTTGACCTCGGCGATGCCCTGATGAAGCTGACGGATAAGCTGCACGTAAGCGTCACGGGCCTCGGAAAATCGACCCTGTTTGGCGAGCCCGTCCGCGTGTCGGACGCCCTGCGTGAGCAAGGCGGACGTGAGGGGCCCCTTGGGAGAACTGGGAGGGGTCTGGGTCATGGCCTTGACCGGTTGGAAAGGACTCAGGCACTCCGGGGCGCAGGCCCGGTTTCCGGAGATGGCTGATCAGACAACGGCTGCCTCAGAAGTCGTATTGGAAAAGGACATAGACTTCGTCGTTGTCATCAAAGAACCCGAGCACACTGTTCGAAGGGCCTCCTTCCATTTCCACGCCGAAATCCACCGTGATGTTGGTCCAGTACTTGAGCCGGATCAGAGGGTTTACGTAATAGTCTTCCCAGGTAAAGTTGTAAAGGTAGCGTAGCGCCAGCTCCAGCTTGCTGTCAAAGAGCTTCTTGTTGATCTCGCCGTTCACCGTGGTCGTGACCCGGTCAGTGAAAAGGAGCCCGTCGTCGTCTTCCTCCAGAATCTGCTGCCCGAACTGGAGATTGCAGTAGAAGGATCCGGGCTTGTTGTAGTCGGCTCCCAGGACATAGCTGTAGACCGGCACCTCCACACGACGCAGCCGATCGTTGAGAAAGGACTTTTCGTGGATATAGGCCACCTCACCTCGAATCCCGAGGCTCTTCCACGTGGTTTCGAACTCGATCCCGAAGACGTTTTGCCGTGCGTAACGGAGCCCGATCGGTTGAGGGGCCAAGGGATTTGAGGCAAACACAACCAGGTCTCGCAGCTCCACTGCATCGGGATCTGGGACTCGGAAACCCGGAGGCGTTACCAGAGAGTCGAACGAGGGCACGTCCTCCCGTGTGTGAAAATAACTGAACGCATAATCCAGGTTCCGGATGGTGCCGGAGAAACGGACGCCCACCTCACTGTTTGAGAGATCGTTGGCCGGCTTGTCCTCGAGGAGACGAAAGCTTCCCACACTCCGATCGTAGTGGTCGAAAAAGGCCCAGTCCCTGCCTACCAGATCGATGTCCGATTCCTGGAAAAAGGGAATGAATAGGGTCTCCACCTTGTAGACCCCCTTGAAGAATTTCGCATTCACCATGGGTACGGGGAGTTTTCGATCCTCGCGGCTGCGGACGAACCCGTCGCGAAGGTCTTCGGGATTCACGATGTCCAGAGGGCTCACTTCATCCGCTTTGCCCCAGTGCACCAGCTGGTTTCCAAGGGTCACCTCATAGAAAGGGCCGGCATAACGAACGTAGGCCTCGTGCGGCTGGAGGTTGATTTCGTGATCCCAGTCCCCGCTGTTACGATACAGGAAGGCGTCTGCGTCCAGTGCAAGCACGATATCCCAGGCAGGGCTGGGGTCGTAGGCTGCTTTAATACGGAGTTCCGTGTGGCTGAAGTCATCGTCCTCGAATGGGTTGTCCTCGTTGAGGTCGTGTGCGTACCGAGTCCAGAAATGACCGCTGAGATCGATGGGCAGTCCCGCCTTCGCTTTTTCCTCAGCCTCCTCCTCCCAGGGAGGTGTGCCCTCGTCGGCGGCTTTTTCCTCATCCCACGGCGGAGCCTCCTCGGCCTGTTCCTCCTCTCCCCACGGCGAACCCTCTTCACCCGTACCGGCATCTTTTTCGCCCCATGGATTCTCGTCCGCATCCGAGGATTCTTCCCAAACGTCTTCCTTGGACGCGTCGGATCCCCAGGCTTCTTCACTTCCCGCAATGCGTATTCGGGTCTCGGGATTGCTCGCGACGGAAGCAGCGTCTTGCTGAAAACGGACAGCTTCTACATTGATTACCGCAGCAGAAGAGGCAATCTGAAAAGGCCCCAAACAGAGGAAAAGGATGAGTCCACAAAAGGATCCTTTTCGGAGGGTCGTCATAGAGCTCTCCCTTCAGTGAAAGAGGTGAGGCTTTGCAATCCAGTAGTCTGTCCTGCCTGCGGCATCGACTTCATGCCCGCGTTGGCCGGCCATTTATAAAGCAAAGGCCACGTAGGCGTGAAATCCGGCAGCATGGGTCAGTCCGGGTTTTCAAGGTACCGGCGGGTGAAGATCCGGTCCGGAATACCCGTGTTGTATCGTATGGTGTCCGTCTTCATGAAGGTCCGATGTCTTCGCCGGAGGTGGCGCATCTCAGAATCCATGACAGTGGCAATCCCGTCCACCTTCTGGATGTCATTTGCGAACAGGATTTTTTCTACGCGTCCCCGCTTATTGTAGTACTCGGTCTTGAGGGGTAAAAACAGGGGCTTGATGATCCAGCTGACCCATTTGCCGTACTGGCTGGTCTCCGGGTTCTTTGGTGTGCTCTCCAGGATCCAGCATTCATAATCTTTGACGGTCTCCGTACCGAGGATCTTGTGGTGGTCCTTCTCGATCTTGCGTGTTTGCATGTCCTCGTACGTGTAATCGGTGTTCACAAAGCGGCTGTCCTTTTGGTTGGACACGATTCTACGCACCCGGCGAAGCGCGGGCAGGTATAAGAACTGGTCGTCGTCGCGGTCCTGGTTTTCCCAAATGAGAAACGCCGTCCCCTCGATGGAGGCCGGTTCGGTGAATCGCATGAAGCTCTTGGAAACTTCGCCGAATTCCTTGGTCGCAGAGATCAGCTTGCGAAACCGTTTATTACCGCCCTTGTCGATGAGCAGCATGCGCACGATCGCATAAGAGTCTTTTCCGTCATCTCGGTTCAGGACTTTTTCGGCCAGCGTCTTTCCGTCCATGGACCGAGCCGGTATGGGGAGAAGGCATAGAATCAATAATCCCACTGCGGCAAGAAGGATTCGAACGGGAAAGGTGTTCATGAAATCGCTACCTGAATGGAGGGGTTCTGTCATGAACCTCGAAGGGTTGGCCTCCGAGTAAGTTGCAAAAAAGCGTACCGTTTTCAAGCCGGCGCGTCAATCATTTTCAAGCAGGAGGGGACATGGTTGTGATCCGAAGACGCCCCGGTGTGAAGGATTACGCATTGGCTTTCAATCACAGGATGCCTGGTGCGGGCACAGGAAGAGAAGCGTTTTTCACATCAGAACGTAAAAAGCTGCTTGGGGCAGGGAATAGCAAGTTTTTAGAGACGAAGAGAGGCTTTTTGACCAAAAGGAGATATCCGCTTTACGAGCAAAACCGTTCGTTTTATAAAAAAACAAATGGGGCTATCCTTTTACTTTTCTTGCTCATGTTTCGAGAGATGATCCAGCAGGGGATATCTATACTTCGTAAGCAGCAATCAGCAGGACCTTTTTACTGCCAAGGCAGGGAGCCCGGGCTGTGCCATCAAGGGGTGCCGTGACCAGGGGAAGACTCGGTGATGGATCGTGACATGAAGGAAAGCCGATCCCTGAGTGGGATCTTGCGCTCGCAGGGGAAAAGGCACTGGGTCGAGGCACAGGCGGGTGAGCACCTTGGGACGCAGGGCCGTATCTGGGACGGGTACGTGCATCACTGGAGAGATCGGGCCGTAGTTGGACGGCTCCTCCCTGAGTCCGACTATGACACGGGAAAGCCGATCGTGCTTCTCTGGCCCGCGGCTTTTGACGATCGATCACAAACATCCCATTTCCAGCTTTACTTGAACGAACGCTTGACTCAGTTCCGTGGGTCCATTTTGGGGCACAGCGCGATCAACGTGGGGGGGTGGGTTTTTAATTTTTCTTACCGCAGCATCGAGAACGAGGTCCTTCCGGTGGAGGAATACCTGTACAGGCCGGCATTGGGCCCGTTCGGAGTGCATCCGTCACTAGGCCGTGTAAACGAGGCCTTGGATGAAAAACCTTACAACAACAACTTCGGTCGGTTGTTCGCCCGCTCCATCCACGTCCTCGACGTTGAGACCCATGAGGAGGTGGTTGCGAGGCTCTTTTCGTTTTTTCGAGCCACCATGCGTGTCATTCACAAGGCCCCGGTGAACCCGGATGCCCCCACCTTCAATTCCTATTTCCATTATTACCGGCGCAACTGTGCCACGATCATACGTGACGGGTTAAGGCGCACGGGGATGTTTCCTGTGAGGGGGCTGACGCCGAGGGACCTGTTTGAGAGTGCATACCGGGTTTTCCGAAGGGCGGAAAAGCGCGGGGAGTGCCGCTTGAAGTATGGAAAAATGGAGCAGTTGAAGGTCCCGGAGGCCCCTTACAGCGCCGAGGTTTCCCCGCTCAATCCATTGAACCGGGCACGGCACATCCTGGGCATGGGCATATCCCCCTTGGATTCTTCTGGGCCCTTGAGCTGAAAATGCCTCGCTCGCGCATTCCTCACCCCGCAAATCGGCAATAGTTTTCCGTTTAGCAGGCCAGGATCTTCTTTACAGGCAATATTTGGCCGGTTGTGCCTTTCTGGCGCAACTCCCTAACGAGTTCCCTAATGAGCGGGGTTTACGGCCAAATTTTTCGCCTGCCCTTGAAGGACTGCCCGGAGATCTAAATCTATATTGTGGGAAAGGACCATTCGGATGGGTATTTCGTTGGGTTGTCCCGTTCCGGGACCTCGCTGAGTTTCATGATGCTGGAAGTTTTTCTGGCAGGCCATGGCGGGGCCGTAGTGGGATCTCACGGAACGGTATCCCTGGGGGATCCGTCCTTGGTCGAGCGCAGCAACAGGAAGTTCCGTTTTCGCAACATGCCCTTGTACCGGCCGGAGAGGTCTTCGCATTCAAGAACGCGCTCGAGATGCAGGCCGAAAGTCTCGGACATGACGCACGCCTTTTGGGGTTCGTACAGGTGAAATTCAAAGCGAAGCGTTTTGGTAAGGGGTTTTTCGTCTCTCAAGGGCTGCACGTACTCCTCCGAAACCATCATGCACCTTTCCGGATAGGCGTGACGAACCCAGGTCCACTGGACCACTCCGAGGGTTTGTGTGTGGATGGTCTGAGAGGTGCTGGTGGTTCCTTTCTGATGGGCCTGGAGATAGGCAGGATCCGGCAGGTCTATGATGAACAGGCCCTCAGAAACCAGGATGCGAGCGACTTCGGCGAGGATTTCCGCGCACAGGTGCTCCGGAAAAAGGCACAGGCTGTTTCCCAGAAGGGTCACGCAGTCGGTTGTTCGCGCCTTGAACGGCAGGGAGACCACATCGCCCAGGACGAGGCGAGGACCTTGTCCTGTGGGCTGCCGAGGGATCACGCTTTCACGGCCCTTTTGGATGAGCTCGGGGCTGATGTCGATGCCACAGGAAGCAATGCCCACGTTTTCAAAGGCCGCCACGTGGCGACCCGCACCACAGCATAAATGGACGGCGTTTCGCACCCCGTCCAGGCACTCGGTGAGTAGCCGCATTTCCGTGTCGGTCAGACCGTGGTCCGTGTGTTCCTGGTCCAGCTCATAGGAAAGGGCTCCATATCGAATGTAGTACCCTTGATTGTCCATGACACGGTCTCACCCTGGGATTACGTATCAGGTCTTGGGTCCCGGGGAGCAGAAGGACGATGAAAATTAATTTTGACGGTCTCGCAAAAACCCGCTCAACCGCCGGTTGGCTACGTTGTAAGGCCTTGGAATCGCTAGGGGCAAATCTCCTGCTTACTGCTTTTTGAAACTCTATCAATATTCTCACAAAACGGACGCATTGAAAAGAAGGCGATAGGCGGTCAAGCACGAAGCCCGCTTGAAAATGCCTCGCTCGGGCATTCCCGGTCCCGCTTTCAGCGGGACTGCGGGGAGATTCAAAAGCCGGACGGAAAAAGGATTGGGGGTTGCTATCGAATGTGGTATAAATAAGGCTTCAGTTCAGTTGGAAGTCGCTGAATCGCCTATGGGCGTCTGCCCGATGTCTCGGAGGAAGAGCTGTCTGAACAGAAGGGATCTGACGGCCGCCCCTGGTCGGCCGCTTACGGAAGCGGCGTTCCAATGTGCGTCCATTTCGAGGAGACCTGCTTACCTCCTTTCTGAACCGAACCTCTGTGGAAGCCTCTGAAGCCCGGGTCCTGCTCAACAATCCAGAGATGTGGGTTGAATTCTTGTTAATGGCTCGCAAGGCTGGATGAAAAACCCTTCCTGCTCTAAAAAGGGTCCATTTGCCGTAAGGTGTCCACAAGAGATTCAAAAGGTCCAGGCATGCCGGCAAAAAAAGGAAAGAAAAGCAAATCCGGGGAGAAAAGGAGCGTACCCCGAATTGCCACATCCAATTTGCTGGGGTATGTCTGCCTGGATGAGGAGGGAGAGGAGGTCAGCGAAGGCTACGCGTGGACGTTGGATTTGAGCGTAAAAGGTTTGCGGATGGAGGCGTTTCGATACATTGAGACCAAGAGAGTGCTTTTGCTTGCCATTGATCTGGATGAACAACTGGTAGAAATTCAAGGTAAAGTGATCTATCACAAAGAAAATGAGAAGAGAAAACATATCTATGGCATTAAATTTTTTGGATCAGAGCAGGAGCAGCAGAATAAAATTGCTAAATTTGTTAAATCTTACTACCATAGGGATAAAAAATTAGTCGAAAAAATGAATAAAGAGGCTTAAAATTTTATCATTGCGAAAAAGGAGGATGCAGCCGTTTACCAGAACGACCAGTTCTGCGTGGAGAGCACGTAGATTCCAAGCAGGAAGTTGGTGACCGCATGAGAGAGGATGGGATCGAATAGGTTTTTGCTCCGGTAGAGCAGTGCGGCATAGACGGCACCGGCGAGAATCCCTGCGAGCCAGCGGTGGTGTTCAAACCCGAAAAGGAGGGTGATCACGATGAAGGAGTACCACGAAAACTGTCCCAGGGGGATGGACTGAAAGTCGGCACGTACGATGAACCGAAGGGCAAAGGACCGCCAGAACACTTCTTCCATCACCGGCACCACCAATGATGCTCCGGCAAGACGGAAGGCGATCACCAGGTAGACCGCAGAACCCTGTGCCTCCTGGTACGGATTGAACTCCGACCCCCCAATGTGCGGATACAATGGGTCCAGGGCGATCCAGAGAACAACCACAAGGATGCCCGCGAGAACGGCCGTCCCACTGAATCGAAAGTGTATTTCCTCCTTGAAGCCCTTCCAGGCCCAAACCAGGCAGATCGCAGTGAGAATGGTTTTTAGTGGGTAGACGAGTCCCTTGGGAAGCGGGGTCACGCTCGCCGCTATAGTGAAGAGCGCAAAGACGGCAAAGGGATAAACGTACGGGCCGAACGAGAGCCGGGAATGACCCTCTGTCCGGTTGATGGGTCCTTCGGGTTGTGTGCTCAAGCTGGTTGCCCCGATGCGAGTCGTCCCGTTAGTTCGGTGCAGGCAAAGGTCCTCCCCAAATTTCCTTCTGTGGAGACTTTTCAAAGGCCAATGCAATAGGCGTGCTGAGGATGCTCAGAAGCGATAGGTCGTCCTCGCGGAATCCGCGGGGGTTGATGGTAGAGTGCACGTAGAGCGCACCCCGGATCACGGAATTGCTGATCAGCGGCATGCAGAACATGGATTGGATCTGAATCTCGGAGGGGTCAGAGAAGAGATCGCCGGAGTACTCGCACGAGGCATTGAGCACCCGGATGGCCCTGCGTCTTTCCAGGACCCGGTCTATGATTTTTTCGATGATGATGTTCCGTTGCTTGAACTGATGCTTGGGTCGGGAATGAAAAACAACGGTTTTGTTTTTTACCTGGCTTGGCTTGTGGGGATCCAGGTAGGCCAGCGCGGCCGTGTCGACGCGTGGAAGGGCCTCTAAAATGTACTCCAGCACTTTCTTGCAGAAAATGTGGAATTGGAACGACTGCTGGAGCAGCATCGAGACGTTCTGCATCAGTTGGAACGCATAATTCGAGCGCCCTCTGCGATCGGTGTCATCCGGTGCCTGCGGAAGCGGGTCGGGGGTCTGCTTGCTTTTCGCGGCCGTCTTGGTCTCAAAGGGGGATCGTGAGGGAAGACCCTCGATGCGGAAGATGGTCTTGCCCAACCGGATCAGGTCGCCTTCCTCCACTTCAAAGCCTTCGCCCGATTCCAGTCGGTCGCCGTTGATCCGGGTCCCGTTCGTACTCTTGAGGTCCTCGACAAAGTATTTCCTGCCGATGTGAAACAACTTGAGGTGACGGTTGGAGACCAGCTTGTCGGGGATGGAGATGTCGTTCCTCCGTGATCGACCCACAAAGGTGGTTTCGCTCTCCAGCTTGATGGTTTTTCCCTTTTTGGGGCCCGAAATAAAAACAAGCTGAGCCATGGCCTCTTGTGCCTCTCGGAAATACCTCGCGCGTTCATTCCCTGTTTCGTAGTGCCAGGACAGAGATGCCTCACCAAGCCCCGGCCCATTTCGCTATCGAACGAAAACGCGGGAATCCTGCGTTCATCGCCTCCTGTGCGATGGAAACGAGCGCCATTCCTAAAAGTGTTAAAGTTTACGCTTTTCCATCGGTCTTATCAAGCAGGAACCGCATCCCGATTTTCGAGTCGCACCGAGGCCCAAAACGTTCATGACCCGTGTTGCGCTTCGGATCAGCCTCGCAGATGAAAGCCGGGGTTTTCGTAGGGCGGGGTTTTACACCCCGCCGTGCTTATCGAAGACCTTGCGGCGGCATATAAAATGACGCCCTACGCCCGGCCCACGAGGGGGGGCACGGTAAAAGGCTCTTTCAGGAAGCAATCAAGGGAGATCAGGCAGGGCCTCACCGGTTGCGGTTTGACTTGGTGAAAGACTTGCCGTATTTTCTTCTCAGGAGATGCTCCTTGTTTTCGGCTTTATGGAAGAAGAACGGTTTGCGAGGCTGCCACGGAAGCGGAATGCCTGTCTGGTCCTCTGCGCGGGTTTCGTGCATGAAGCGGCAGGTTTCCCTTTAGGGAGTGAGGTCATTCTATGTATGAGGCCTTTTTCAAGCTCAAAGAAAAGCCGTTCAATCTCACTCCCTCTCATCGTTTCCTCTACCTGGGTGAGTCGCACAAGGAGGCGCTTGCCCTCCTGACCTACGGTGTGGTGGAAAGGAAAGGATTCATCCTGTTGACCGGGGATGTGGGCACGGGCAAAACCACGGTCATTCAAGCCCTTTTAAACGACCTCGGAACCGACGTGGAATGCGTTCACTTCTCCAATCCCCTGCTTTCTTCCCGGGAATTCATGGACTACCTGGCCTCGTCCACGTTCAAGCGGCGTGTCCATTTCAAGTCCAAGACCGACTTCCTCTTTGAGTTCGAAGAGTACCTGAGGGAAGCCCAGCAGCATCAGAGGGCATTCATCTTACTCATTGACGAGGCCCAGGCCCTATCCTTTGAGCTGCTGGAAGAAATTCGGCTCCTGTCCAATCTGGAGGCCGCGGAAGAGAAACTGATCAACATATTTCTGGTGGGGCAGCTCGAGCTCCTCGATCGTCTGCGGGATAAGACGTGCAGGGCATTGTACCAACGGATTGCCAGCCGGTATCACCTCAAGCCACTGGACCGGCAGGATACCCAGGAGTACATCACCACGCGACTTCGAGTGGCCGGGGCTCGGGATCCCAAGGGCATCTTTTCAAAACGGGCGATCGACGCCCTTTATGCTCGAGCCGAAGGCATTCCACGGACCATCAACATCCTCGCGGATAACGCCCTTCTCCTTGGGTATTCCAGGGGCAAAGCAAAAATCACCCCCTCGATGATCGAGGAGTCCTACCGCGACATGCACGTGGGAGAGGAGGAGGCAGGCTCCTCAAAAGGGTCGCGTGCGAAGATGGATCGAGCCCAGCCCCAGGCTACGCCGGGAAAGGCAGGGAAGGCCCCGCATGGGAGTCCCCCGCGGCTGCGAAAAGCATGGATCTGGGCGTTCGTCCTGGTTGCCCTGCTGGGGATTGCGGTTTTCTTCTGGGGAGACGAGATCCAAGCCTTTTTTCAGACCCGCTTGGATCGTGTCGAAGAGCCTGTCTCTTCGATATCGAACAAACCGAGAATCAAGGCCGCCCGCCTACCCGCATCCTCCGGATCTCCTGGAAACCCCAACCGCTCAGACGGTCCATCCCTTTCAAAGGAAGAACCCGTAGTCTCGAATACGCCTCCTGTAAAGGAAAAGATCCCATCGTCGGCAGGGGAGGGGGACACATCGCAGGAACCCGAGGCGGCCGAGGATGAAGGCATGCCCTCGAAAGGCCCGCTTCGACTTCCTCCGTCCGTTGTCGAAGAGGAGGTGCCTCCCCTTGCGAGTGGAAGTGAAATCTCACCTGTAGGAGCGGGATCCTTGAGGGAGGCTTTGCCGGCCATGGAGCAGGCAGAGGACGTTTCATCCGGCAGGACGAAGGAGGTGATTGTCAAACAAGGGGACTACCTGGCCAAGCTGGCCATGGATGTGTACGGCCGAGCCGATACGTCCATCCTCGATCTGATTCAGAAGCACAACCCGGGGCTCACGAACATCAACCGCATCGACGTGGGGCAGGTCATCGTGTTCCCCCCCCGCTCAACCCCTCCCCAGGAAACGATCTACACCGTGCACGTGGCTTCCTACCACCCCAGCAAGGCGGCAAAGGATGCGTTTCAGGCATTCCTGGAACAGGGATACGAGGTGTTCATGGTCCCGTTTCGGTCCCCTGAACAAGGGCTGCTGTACCGCATTACCATCGGGAGTTTTCAGAGCCGGGAGGAAGCGAATACCTATGCCGGGGAGCTGCTCAAAGAAACAGGGCTCACGTATGCCAATGTGATGCAGCTGGAGATGAAGGTGCGATCCCCTTGAGATGGGGCATCGCCTCATGTGCCTTCGTTTTGCAGGTCAAAGGATGCCTTGGCCAGTTCCCACGTCCGGTAATCGATGTCAATGTCGTCCCATCCAAGGACGTGCAGCCGCTTGTTGATCTCTGCACGTTCCATGGCGGGATTCATGGTGAAAGAGAACATCAGATCTTTCGCAAACCTCCGAAGCGCCTTCCCGTTCATCCCCTTGGACTCCAGGTTTCTCAGCAGTATGGTGTATGTAGATGAGCATGAGATTTTCATGACGATGCTTCGCCCCATTTCCTCTTACCATGCCTGACATGTCCAGGCGTTTCGATGTGCCTGCGCTCGTTGCGTATACCAGCGGCGGAAAAAACCGCCCCTGCATGTTCTTTTTTCCATAACCGAACCGTTGCAAGGTCCATTCGCCCTGTCCCTCCCCCTGGAGGTTTCCCTCCCAAGGTTCAGCAGGTTCGCGCGCTCGCGTGCCAGGGCCTGCTTGAGCTCGCTGGACGGCAACGATCTGAAATCTTCCAGCATCAGTTCGGTCACTGCACGTCCCCCTTTCCGTGAGACAACGGGCTCGGGCGTCCTGAGCCCTTGCCGATCCGCGCGCGGCGGAGCGCCTCCGCGCGGGAGGTCCGGGAAACGAACGCCAGCAAGAGACAGGCGCTCAGGATTCTTCTCACCCAGGAAAAGACCGCAATTTCGTACAGCCTGCAGCAGCAAAACGAGGTCTGACGCGCATAACCCTTGTCCATGAACCGGCAGTACACGTGAAGAGGGTTCATACGGTGTTGAATCGCAAAGATACCACGTATCACGGCTTGCACGCGGGTCGCTCCTTTCATAGCCGGAGTGAAGGGTTGGTATGTGGAATGAGCAAGGATTGTGCCAAGGTCACGAGACGTGTTGGAGGGCAGATTTCGATACCATCCCCTGGTTAGCGACCGTTTAGAAACACGTTTCGGGTACGTGCAAGTTTCCGATTCAGAAATGAAAAAATTTTGCAAGATCAAGGGGAATTCCGCAGGAAAGCGGAATTAGCGCTCGCCAAAGGCGTAACCTGAAGGGCGAGGGTCGCGGATGCCCCGAGTCCAATCAAGGGATTTTGCCGTGAAAACAACCCTCGTGGGCCGGGCGTAATGCGGCATTTTGCATCGCGGCGTGGTCTATCTCTCGGTTTTCGTAGGGCGGGGTTTTACACCCCGCCGTGCTTATCGAAGACCTTGCGGCGGCATATAAAATGCCGCCCTACAAAAGACATATTTTACGGCGGGGTGTAAAACCCCGCCCTACGAAAACCCCGTCTTTCAACTTTGAGGGTGATCCGAAGCGCAACACGGATCATGTACACTTGGGGAGACGCACTTCAGTGCGTCGCATCCCGTTGACGGCGGGAAAAAGGAACGCCGGGATTGCGCTCCCGTGGACTCGCCTTCAGGGTGGAATGTGAAGCGAAGCGAGGACAAAAAATTATTTCTGAATGGAAATGAGTTAATGGAGGAAAGGAGGGGTTGCTCGCAGGAAATGCATGGGAGAGTGTGGAAGGTTTTGCAACATATTGTGACGCATCTACACGCCTCGAGTGCTTGGCGCTACACAGTACCCCTGTCGGAAGGGGAAAAGAGGATAAGGCCGGCGAAACGGCGAAAACAGGCGGGCAGCCGGCCCCGGGCTTCGGCGCCGGCTGCCAGAGGCTTGCACGATCAGGATGTGAGCGTTTCATGAATAAGTTTGGACAGCTCGATGAGATTAAAAGGCTTCTGAATGAAGCCCTTGAAGCCCACCTTGAGAATATCTTCGCATTGGCCTTCCCGGTCGTACCCGGTGGCGAGAATGGCTTTGACATTCGGGTTGATCTCGAGAAGGGCCTGCAACGCCTTTCCCCCGTCCATCTCCGGCATCACCATGTCCAGGATGACCAGGTCGATGGTCTGCCATATCTCCTGGTAGACCTCGATCGCCTTCTGACCGGAGGAAGCGGTCTCTACCTGGTAGCCGAGGGAGTGCAGGAAGTCTACGAGCACCTCGACGATCATGGTCTCGTCGTCTACCACGAGAACGGTTCCTGTGCCCTTCACGGGCGCCTCCTCTTCGAGCTCGCCCGAGGAGGTCACTTCCTCGCACGCCGGCAGGTAGATAAAGAAGGTGGT
>JASFQI010000026.1:0-24975 GCA_050115555.1 Desulfobacteraceae bacterium | reverse complement strand
AAACGCTTGGCACAAGGCGCCATCGCCATGAGCCGAGGCGAGCTCAACCAGTCCATCCCGGTGAAATCGGGGGACGAAGTGGGCCAGCTGGCGGCATCGTTCAACAAAATGGCTGCGGCCGTTTCCGAGGTGGATCGAATGAAATCCGAATTCGTGACCATTGCGTCTCATGAATTGCGGACCCCGATTCACGCCATGTTGCTGGGGGTGTCCGGCCTCCTGGAAGGGTATGCCGGCGAGATCAACGAGGAGGTGCGAGAGGACCTCATGCTTGTGCAGGAAGGGATTGAACGACTTACGCGCATTGTGAACAGCCTTTTGGATCTTTCGAGAATCGAGTCGCGCAAGACCGAGATGGTCATGGAGAAAACCGATATGCGGGAAGTGGTGGAACGATCTGTTCAGCAGGTATCCGAGCTTGCGCAAGAATACGGTCACACGATTCTAAAGAGACTGCCGGAGCACATTCCTCTCATTGAGGCGGACAAAGACCGCAGCATTCAGGTCGTGGTGAATCTTCTGAGCAATGCCATCAAATACACCCCCAACGAGGGTACGATCATTGTAGGACTCGAAGCGCACGAAAAAGAGGTGGTTCTTTCCGTGGCCGATAACGGCTACGGGATTCCTGACTGGGCCCACAAAAAAGTCTTTGAAAAATTCTTTCAGGCTGACAGTATCACATCTCAAAGGGTTGGTGGCAGCGGCCTGGGGTTGGCCATTACAAAGGGGATTGTAGAGGCCCATGGCGGAACCATCACGTGCGAGAGCCCTTTGGAGGAAGGAAAGATGTATGATCTGGTCTTGGGAGGTGAGCGGAAAGGGACCGCCTTTATCGTGCATCTTCCTGTGAACGGGACATCCGATTTGAACGAATGATGACAAGAGGAATTGGGAATGAAGGGAACAAAAATTCTGTTGGTAGACGACGAAGAGCAGATATCTGCTTACCTGAATAGAAAACTAACCAGGCTCGGCTATGAGGTCTACGTTGCGGGGGATGGGGAAGAGGCCTTGAACCTTGCGTTTTCCAGCCTTCCGGACATCGTCCTTCTGGATGTGAAGATGCCCAAGATGAGTGGAATTGAGGTGTGTAAGCGACTGAGATCCGATGGCAGGACCGAGACCACCCCGATCATCATGCTGTCTGCCAAGGCCCAGTCCGACGAGATCCAGGCCGGCCTGGATGCCGGTGCGAACAGGTACCTGTGCAAGCCCTTAGGGTTTCCGGATATCTTGAGCGAAATCGAAGCATTCAGAAAAATGTTGGCTCGCTGATGAAACAGACTCCCGCCGAAAAGATGCCGACGACTCAGATAAGGCCGACAGACGATGAAGAGCAAAGACGGCTCTTGCAGAAGTACATCTTCGAGCTGGAGGAAGCCCATGAAAAGGCCGATGAGATCTCCATCGCTCATGAGCAGCTGAAGCGATCCCAGGATCTACTCCTTACCATCCTGAGCAGTACAAGGCAGGCTATCTGTCTGATCAAAGACAGGAAAATCATCTGGTGCAACAAAGGCATCACCGATGTGCTGGGGTGGGAGCAGGAAGATTTGCTCGGGCAGTCCACAAAGATCCTGTTCCCTTCCCGTGATGAGTTTGAACGAATCGGCGCCCTGATTTATGAGGAGGCTTACCGGGATGATCCGCCCCCTTTGGAGTACGAATACGTGCACAGGGACGGACGCAAGGTCCCTTGCCTGGTGACGTGGCGTGTGGTTGACCGGGGGGATATCACCAAGGGATATGTCTTCTCCATCGCGGATTTCTCCGAGAATGCCAAAGCGAGAGAGGCCCTCAGGACGGCCTATGAAGAGCTCGAAGTGCGCGTGGAGGAGAGGACGGCGCAGCTTGCGGATGCGAACCGGGAGTTGCTCAAGGAAATTGAAGAGCGCAGGCATGCGGAAGAGGCCGCGAAAAGGAGCGAGGAACGATACCGCACCATCCTGGACAGCATGATGGACGGGTATTTTGAAGCGGATTTGGAAGGAAAACTGACCTTCTTCAACCCCGTGTTCTGTGAAATGACCGGTTATTCCGAAGACGAAATGACAGGGAAAAATTTCGAGGAATTGGCCGACAGCGATAGCAGGGACATGTTGTTCGCATCTTTCAAGAAAGTCCGCGAAACAAGAAAAGCCCGCAAAGTGAGTGCGTTTCAGCTACTGTGCAAGGACGGTCATCGAATCCTCGTGGAGACGCCGGTATCCCCCATCCTGGATGGCAGCGGTGAGACCATAGGATTTCGAGGCCTTGCCAGGGATGTTACAGAAAAAAAGAGGCTGGAAGCGCGGCTTCAAAGTGCGCAGCAGATGGAGGCCATCGGATCTCTCGCAGGCGGCGTTGCCCACGATCTCAACAATATCCTTTCGGGTATCGTGAGCTACCCGGAACTCCTCCTGATGGACCTGCCGAAAGAAAGTCATCTGAGAACTGCCGTCTCCGCCATAAAGCGGTCCGGAGAGAAGGCCGTCGCCATTGTTCAGGATCTCTTGACTCTTGCAAGAAGAGGGGTTGCCGAGCAAGAGGTCGCCAACATGAACTCCCTTGTCACGGACTACCTCGAAAGCCCTGAGCACAATGAATTCATGTCCTTTCATCCCGGGGTCCGGGTGGAGCATTCCCTTGAGAAAGAGCTCCTGGATATTTATGGTTCGCCCGTTCACCTGTCAAAGGTCGTCATGAACCTGGTCTCCAATGCAGCGGAGGCCATGCCCACGGGCGGAGTCATCTCCATATCCACGCAGAACAAATATGTGGACAGTCCCATCGGCGATGTTGAGGAGGTGGCCGAGGGGGACTATGCGGTGTTGACCGTCCGTGACCACGGCATCGGAATCGCCCAGGAAGACCGCAGCCGGATATTCGAGCCCTTCTACACCAAGAAGAAGATGGGAAGGAGCGGCACCGGCCTGGGGATGGCGGTGGTGTGGGGGGTGGTGAAGGACCATAATGGATACATCGACTTACAGAGCGCAAAGGGAAAAGGGACCACCATCAGGCTCTACTTTCCCAGGACGTGGAAGACATCGCGGCACGACAAGGCCGAGTTGTCTTTGGAACACTACATGGGCAGCGGCGAAACCGTGCTGATCATAGATGATGTGGAGGATCAGCGGATCATCGCTTCCATCATGCTCGAGAGACTGGGATATTCGGTAAGCTCGGTGTCGAGTGGGGAGGAGGCGTTGGCGTATCTTGCAGAACATTCGGTGGATCTGCTGGTTCTGGATATGATCATGGATCCGGGGATGGACGGGCTTGAGACCTATGAGAAGGTCCTGAAGAATAGACCGGAGCAAAAGGCTGTGATCGCAAGCGGCTTCTCCGAAACGAAGCGGGTGAGAAGGGCACTGGAACTGGGGGCGGGCCCCTATGTGAAAAAGCCTTACAGCCTCGAGAAACTCGGCCTGGCCGTTAAAGATGCATTGAACGATCAGTGACGTCATAGACTGGGTACATGTCTTGGAGTGTCATTCCATTCCACGCGGTTTCCCTCCACAACGAATAGGCTTACCCCAGGGATAACCAAAGACCGGATCTCTGTCGCTCCGGCGATTCATTTGTCCGCATCCCCCTTGGGATCGCCGAGGTCGAGTCCGCATGAAGGATTATTCATGCTTTGCACAGCATGGAAAGAAGCAGGAGCGGGTCGACGTACACGAAAGGGCAAAGGCCATCCCATGGCCTTGCCTGCGTGCGAAAGGCCGGGTCATGAATGGGCAAAGCCGGCCTCGGCCCTGCGTAGGTTTACCTGCTGGGGGCTCGACACCGGACTGAAACCTACTTGCCGGACCAGACCGGTTTCTTTCCCGCAAAGATCGAATCGATTCCTTCCTTGCCATCCCGGCTCATGAAGGTGACCAGACTGGCATAGGCCTCGAAATGCTCTCCCGCCTGGGACGAGACATCCCGTTCGGAGCGGATCATCCTTTTCGTCATGTTGATGGCGAGTGGAGAGTTTCTCAGCACGGTCTGCATTAGCGCCTGCGCTTCGGGCAAAAGATCCTCTGAAGGGACAACCCGGTTGACCAGTCCGAGACGTTCGGCCTCCTCCGCCGCCAGCTTGTTTCCCGTCAAAAGGATCTCCATTGCCTTGGCCTGTCCCACGAGCCTGGCGAGTCGAACGGCCCCTCCCCAGCCGGGAACCATGCCGAGACTCAATTCCGGAAATGAGATTTCTGCCTGTTCTGAAGCCATCACGAAATCGCACGCCAGCGCAATCTCGCTCCCCCCACCGATGGAAAGGCCGTTTATTGCGGCGAGGGTCGGCTTGGGGAATTCTTGAATTCTCTGAATGAGGTGAAGGCCATTTGCAAGAAAATCGGCATACCCTCGAAGGTCCAGGCCCCGCACCAGCTTCATGTCTGCTCCGGCACAGAAGAATCGATTGCCGGACCCCGTGAGGATGAACCCCCTGATGTCGTCGTCGGATTCCGCCTTGGCCAGGACGTGCTCCAGCGCTTCCATGGTCTCGAAGTCAAAGGAGTTGGCCTGAGTGCTTCGATCAATAGTCGCGACGCAGACACCGGCCTTCTCATGATGGGAGATGCCTTTCAGGCGTTGATCGGCCTTCATTGTTTTTCTCCTGACGCGGTTTTCCACGGAGGTCTCCTTTATGGGGCGTTTCGTTTCTCCCGACCGCCCCCGGAACCGCAAGACCCTGAGAGCCTCTTAAGCAGTCTTGAAAATGCTTCGCTTGCGCATTCCCTGCAGTTTGCTGCGGGGAGATTCAATCGAACCCTCTTGCCCTGCCGTTCCTATAAGATGCCCCTCCTCCAGCGGGGTGCCGGGTTGCCGATCGGCAGCCCGGCGACTATCCTTTCAGCAGGAGATTGGGCAGCCAGAGAGAGAGCCCCGGAAAGAAGCAGACCAGCACATAGGCAATGGTGAGAATAAGAATGAAGGGCAGCACGGATCGGATAACGCCGCCCAGCTTCATTCCGGTCATGCTCGATGCGACATAAAGGTTCAGGCCGATCGGAGGTGTGACGAATCCGATGGCCAGTCCAAGAATGATCACCATGCCGAAATGGATAGGATCGATGCCGAACTTGGCGGCACTGGGCATCAAGACAGGCGTAATGATGAGCATGGCTGCGACCAGCTCGAGGACCATTCCGATGAGTAGAAAGAAGACGATGAGCAGACAGATGAAAACACCGGGGCTCACCACGTTTTCGGAGATCAACCTGGTCACGGCGACAGGGACCTGCTCCAGCGAAAGGTAGTTGCCGAAGACCTGTGCCCCGACCACGATAAACATGATGACGCCGGTCATGACACAGGCATCGATGGTGATGCGGTACGCCTCCTTCCAGGACATCTCGCGCAGAATGAAAATTTCAGCGACGTAGGCATAGACGGTTGCGACAACGGATGCTTCGGTGGCAGTAAATACACCTGTATAGATTCCCCCAAAGATAATGACCGGAATCATGATACCGAAGAACCCTTCCTTCAGGCTGATGAAAATGGCTCGGGCCCCGGGGAAGGTCGTTTTAGGGATGTTCGCGGTCCTTGCATAAAAATAACAGTACAGACACATACAGACGATAATCAGGATGCCCGGAAGGACACCCGCCAGAAACAGCTTGCCGATGGATGCATTGGTGATGGAGCAGTAGATGATCATCGGAATGCTCGGCGGAATGATCACTCCTAGAATGGCATTGCTGGTCATCAGCCCGGTGCTGAACCTCGTTCCATAGCCCTCTTCCTTCATGGAGGGGATCATCAGCCCCCCTACGGCCGCGAGGCTCGCCACGTTCGACCCGGTGACCGAGCCGAAGAGACCGCAGGCCACGACACTGCTCATGGACAGGCCTCCCCGCAGAAAGCCGACCATGGACTTGGCTACTCCCACCAGTCCCTTGACCACGGTTCCCTTTGTCAGAAGGTTCCCTGCGATCAGAAAAAAAAGAACCGCCAGGAGGCTGAACTTGTCGATCCCTCCGACGACGACCTGACCGACAAAGACAAGCGGAATATCGGTTCGAAAGACGATGAACAGGAACCCGGTCAAGTATATGGCGATTCCGACAGGTGTCGAGGTGAACAGCAACAGAAAGAGCGTCAACAACACATAAATCATCTCCATAATGTGCCCCTCCTATCGAGACCTGGCGGTTTTGTAAACGGATCGAATTAATCGGAAGATCATAAATAAGGCCGTCAGCGGAGCAATCCCGTAAAGAAAGTAAAGCGGGACCTGCAACACAGAGGACACCTCATGGCTGATGAACAGCTCTTTGGTGTACTGGTATCCGCAAACGACGATCGATGCGGCTGCAAAGAGTGCAACGGCGTCTCCGAGGATTTCAATGTAGCGGCTGATCCCTGGAAATACATTGAGGAGGACGTCCAGCTTCAGTTGGCGCTGCTTTTTGAAACCGAGACTCATTCCAAGATAGATGATGTAAATCATCAAATACCTTGCCAGCTCATCCGGAAAGGACAGGATAAAATTGAAGATGAATCTCAGCGCCACATTGATGAACAGCGCGGACATGCACACGAACAACGCACACGCCAACGCCGCCTCTTCGATATGTTCGAGGGCATTGTCGACTTTTTCTATTGAAATCGCCATGATATTTGCTGCCCCTGTGTGTGTGGGACGTCGTGGCGGAAACGAACGAAATCCACGTTTCCGCCACGCATCCGCGATTCAATTTTTCTACTTGGAATAGCCGGTGATCTCGTAGATTTTCTTCATATACTCCTCACCGATCTTTTTGCCGTACTCCTCATGCACCTTGTCCGAGGCGGCGGTGAAATCGGCAATGACCTCGGGGGATGGATCGATGATTTCAACGCCGTCCTTCTTCATGGCGTCGAAGGCCATGTCCTTTTTCAGGTCGCAGAGCTGCCGCGCAGCGGTGCATGCGGCCGCGCCGTTTGCGATGACGATCTGCTGGAGGTCCTCAGGCAGGCTTTTGAGCCATTTGTCGTTCACATAGAAGCAGGACTGCGGAAACATGTGCTTCAGATTCGTGTAGTAGTCGCACGGCTCATGCAGCTTGGCCGCGACCAGGAACTCGGAGGAGTGATTCACGCCGGTGATCACGCCGCGTTGCAAGGCCTGATAGACCTCGCCCCAGGCCATGACCGCCGGTGTCACGCCAAAGGAGTCCATGATGGCCCTGGCCATGGGGGCCTCGGTGACCCGGATCTTTCCGGCCTTTTTCAGGTCGTCCAGGGTCCGGATGGGTTTGGTGGAGATGAAGCCGTAGAAGCCCACATGGGTGAAGCCCAGCATGGTCATGCCTTCCTTGTCAATGGAATGGAAAAACGGCTCAAAGGCATCGGACTTCATGAACTTGTCAAAGCTCTCCGGGGTCCAGATAAAGGGCAGCATGGAGACCAGCATGTGGGGGGTCGCATGGCGGCTGGTCTCGAACACGCTTGTCATTCCGGCCTGGAGCGCTCCCATCTTGGTCTTCATGAACACATCGTGCTCGCTGCCCATCTGCCCCGAGTCAAAGAGCTGGACCGTGATCTGGCCGGCCGACTGCCGCTCCACGGCCTGCTTGAAGAACGTGGGCGCGCTAAGGGTGGCGGAGCTCATAGGCCCGGCTGACGCGATTTTCATCGTGTACTGCTCGGCCAGCGCCGCCGAGGCCGGGATCATGATCAAGGCGATTGCTGCAACGAGTAACAGAGCTTTCTTCAACATCATCTTTCCCCTCCTTTGTGGTTTGTGAGAAACGAACACGATCGACCTACTTCTCCTCATGGAGCTTTTTTTCGATGTCCTTTTTCAGCTCAAACTTCTGGATCTTTCCCGAATCGGTTCGGGGAAAGGAGTCGATGATCTCCAGCCGCTCGGGCAGCTTGAAATAGGCCAGGTCCCGTTTTGACAAGAATTCCCGAATCTCCTCGAGACTGAGTGTAGCGCCTGGTTTGCAGACGACATACGCGCAGACCCTTTCACCCAGCTCCGGATCGGGCATCCCGATGATGGAAACATCCTTGACGCTGGGGTGCTCGTAGATCTCGTTCTCGATCTCGATGGGAAGGATGTTCTCTCCGCCGCGGATGACCAGGTCCTTGATTCGGCCGGTGACATGGACGTTCCCGTCCTCGTCGATGAAGCCGAGATCACCGGTGTGAAACCAGCCTTCGTTGTCAAAGGAGGCCTTGTTGAGCTCGTCGTCCTTGTAGTACCCGGCAGAGCGCACGGGGCCGTTGATGCAGAGCTCCCCCTCGATCCCCCGGGGTAACAAATTTCCTTTGATATCCACGACTTTCCACTCCGCTCCTCGCTGTGGGCTTCCCACGGTCTCCTGAAGCGTTTTCAACGGCAGGCCCCACTTGGTCGTGCAATAGCCGGCCTCGGTCGTTCCATACCAGAGGTTGAACGCACACATCTCCTCGCGGACCCTCTTGACCAGCTCCGCCGGAACTGCGGAGCCGAAGGAAACGATTGTTCTCAGTGTGCTGGTATCCCGCGTCTTGTAGCTGGGATCGTCCAGCATTCGTGAGTACTGGGCCGGCACGCCCATGAGGACCGTCACTTTCTCCCGTTCGATCATCTCAATGGCCTTCGAGACCTTCATGTCCCTGACCGTGACCAGGGTGGAGCCCTGATAGGTCATGGCATTGAGCGCGAGTACGAACGCGATGTGGGTAAAGGGTCCCAGGAACAGGCTCGTGTCGCAGTGGGACATCAGGTAGCTTTCGTCGAAGGCCTTTGCATTGTGCATGAACATGTTAAGGGTCCACATGACCCCCTTGATTTTGCCTCCCGTGGTACCGGACGTGAGGAAGATCGAGTTGATCTCATTGGCTGAGGCAAGGGCCTCCTCCCTGGAGAACGCAATGCCCTGGTCTGCCTTTTCGATGAGTTCCTCGAAGCTTTGAAATGGACCGGCCCCGCTCTTGCCGGCGGCGATGACGGTTAGGTCCCCATTCCGGGATGCCGCCACCTCGGAGTACATGGAGCGATAATCGAAGTTCCGGTCCATGTCCGGTCCGATCAGGTACTTGCATTCATATCGTTCCACCACATCGAGCAGCTCATTCTTCCGGTAAGGCATGTGAATCGGAAGCATGATGGCGCCGATCAGGGACAAGGCATAGTAGCTGTAAACGAACTCGACACAATTTGGCAGTTGTACGGCGACGATGGTTTCTTTTCCTACCCCGATCTGCGTCAGGGCATGGGCCAGGCGGAGGGTGTTTTCCCAGAGCTCTCGGAAGGGGACTCGCAAGTCTTCATCGATAAATGCATCTTTATTTGGGAATATTTCACTGTTTTTTTGGAAATAATCCAAAATTGTTTCATAACCCCAAAACCCATCCTTCTCATACTTCTGGATCATCTCAGGAGTGATGAGTGTCTTAAGTGCCATTTGTTCCTCCATTGCCGGTTTTTATTGAGGGATTAACGCCTTCAATAGTTCTTTATATGAGGACTCTTATGCTTCCATTTGCCAGTGCCGTGCCGATGTGTGTTGGCCCCTTATCCTGGGGTATCGAGGATTTCAGAGCCATTTTGCAATGCGTGTGCCATATGAATATCATCGGTAACTATCCTAAATTCTTCATTAATTTCAAAATGATTATTCATGGACCATTTTTCGATTGAAAGCCTTTTTACAATGCTTTAAACATCCTTTACATTTTGCGGACTGGCCTCCCCATGCCCGACTTGTCCGGCATTCTCGATCCGGCCGGTCCGGTCAGGTTTGATAGGGAGGATGGGCGGCGGGAGGAGAACGAGGCTTTTTCCCTCAGGGCATGGTACTGATTTTGCAGAGTAAGCCCGGCGCACAAGAGGCGTACCTTTGCAGCGCGGCACTGAGCCCCTTTGATCGTCCGGGGCTCGGCCCTCATTATCGGGTGTGGACAAAACAGGGGACGAAGGACCGGAATCGGCCCGACAGGATGGGGCAGTTCCGTTCTCCTCCTTGGAGACGGACCATCGGATTTTCAGTGGAGGGAGGATGGGGCCTCGGGTTGTCTAGACATGAAATCCCCATTTATGGCTGAGGGACGATTATGCCATTTTTGGCGCATAAATGGCTATAATATAGGAGCTTTTGATAGCATGATTCATGAGGTATTGGATCGACTGGATCGCGATCGGGGCTCCATTTCCAAGGAATGGGCTCGCCAGGTCAGCTTGATCAGCTCGGCTTACAGCCGGCTCGACATCGAAGATCTCGAGCGGTCGGCTGATCGAGCCTTTTTGAGCGTTTTACCGATTCTTCGAAGCAATGACTTTGAGCACATTGATCAGTACATTCAATGGCTCACCCGAAAAAGGACCGAGCAGGGAATCTCCTTTACGGAGCTCCAGCAGGCGTTCAGCAAGCTGCGATACATCCTGTACGACTCGATCGGCACAAGGGTGGAAAACCCGGATTTTCTTGAGATGGTCTCCCGGATCAACCAGGCCGTTGACTGGATCGTTTTCCGCTTCAGCCTCTACTTCAAGGAGCACCAGGAGCAGAAACTCCGAGGTTACGCCAACAGCCTCGAGCACAAGGTTAGGAAGCGGACCGCAGAGCTTGAGGAGTCCAAACGGAACTATCAGGTCCTTTTCGACGAGATCAGCGACGGCTGCTTTGTCTGGCAGAACGGGCACATCATCCTTGCCAACAAGGGCTTCTGCGAGATGCATGGTCACGGTGCCGCAGAGGTCCTGGGGACTCCTTACGACCTCTTTGTGGCCGACGATTTCATCGATATGGTCGAACGACGGTTCTCCAATGTTCTGAAAGGGGAGCCGAACTCGGATTGCTTTGTTTTTTTCCGGAAAGGGAAAGGTGGGGAGCGGCTGCCTACGGAGTCGAAGATCAAACTGATCCATTACAACGGCTGTTCCGCGGTCCTGGTCCTTTGCAGCGACATCACCCAGCGCCTTGAGATCGAGGAAAAGCTGAGGCAGCAGGACCGGTTCGCACTGATCGGCAGTCTCACTACCTCGATCGCCCATGAGATACGAAATCCCCTCTCTGCGATCAAGGTGAATACCCAGATCCTGCTCGATCGACTCTCGCTTTCGGGAAACGACCAGAAACGGCTGGAGATTTCCTACCAGCAGCTGAGGTATCTGGAGAAGACCATCTCCCAGATGCTCGATTACTCAAAGCCGATCAGGCTCAATTACACGGTCTGCGATATTCACCGGACCATTGATTATGCGCTCGAGTTGATTGGAGAAAAACTGGAGGATAAGCGGGTCGAAGTGTACCGAGACTATGAAATGTCTTTGCCAAAGGTCATGATAGACAGTGATAAAATTGTGGCATCCGTGTTCAATGTTCTGAAGAACGCCATCGAGGCCATGGATGAGCAAAAGAAACCGCCTCGGATATGGATTTATACCGAAAGGTACAACTCCAATGGCAGAGACTACATCCGCCTTTCCATCGAAGACAATGGCATCGGCATTGCCGCCGAGGAACGTGAAACCGTTTTTGAGCCGTTTTTTACCAAAGGAAAGATCGATGGGATTGGGCTCGGCCTGTCCATCGTTCGGAAAATCGTCGAAGCGCATCATGGGGAGATCCGGGCAGCGGAAGGAACCAGCGGAGAGACGGTCCTGCTCGTCCTGATTCCCATCAACGTCTTCTGACGCCAGAGGATTTTTTTACCGACCTGGATTCGCGCTTCGCAATTTCCCCGCCACGATGCCGGCGTCATGCAGGAGGCCCCTCCGTTTTGTCATGGCGCGGCCGGCACAGCGGAATACCGTACACTTCCGGGAGCAGTGTGTTCAATGAAGATCCTGATCGTCGATGACCAGCCCGCGACCCTGGAGTCTCTGGGAATGTATTTTTCCGAGAACGGCTATGAGGTCGACACCGCCATGAACGGCCGGAGCAGCATAGAAAAGGTTAAATCCTTCTCACCGGATATTGTGATCCTGGATATCCGTCTTCCGGATAGCAATGGCATCGATGTGCTGAAGAAGATGCGGGAGATGAATGAAGATATTGTGGTCTTTATGATAACCGCATTTCACGACATGGAAACCACTATTAAGGCCATGAAATATGGTGCTTATGACTATGTTCATAAGCCTATCGACATTCGGGAGCTGGCTGAAAGGATCGGGAAGGTAAGTGATCGAATCGCTGTCAGGAACAGGCTCAGCTACTCCGGAAAGACCCCGCGAATGAAGCCGGGAGAAGGGAGCATTATCGGGGAAAGCAAACCCATGCAGGAGATTTTCAAGATGATCGGTCTGTGCTGCAACAGCCAGGCTACGGTCCTGATCCAGGGAGAGAGCGGGACCGGAAAGGACCTTATCGCCAAGGCGATCCACTACAACAGTGAGCGTCGCGAAGAGCCCTTTGTTCACATCAACTGTGGCGCCCTGGTGGAGAGCCTTCTGGAGAGTGAGCTCTTCGGCCACGAACGGGGGGCGTTCACCCATGCCTTCAATGACAAGGTGGGGAAGTTCGAGTACGCAAAAAACGGAACGATCTTTCTGGATGAGGTCGGGGAGATTCAGCTCAGCACGCAGGTCAAGCTGCTTCGGTTTCTGCAGGAAAAGGATTTCGAGCGCGTGGGCAGCACGGTGAAGATCACGTCCAATGCCCGCGTGATTGCCGCAACCAACAAGGACCTCTCTCTGCTTGTCCGGGACGGGTCGTTTCGCGAGGATCTCTACTACCGCCTGAAGGTCATCAATATCGAGGTGCCGCCGCTTCGGGAGCGAAAATCCGACATCCCTCTGCTCATCGACTACTTTTTTAACAAGTTCTTCAGGGAAAGGAATCGGGGTACCAAACGCCTCTCCCCGGAGATTGTGGACAAGCTCATTGAGTACGACTGGCCGGGAAATGTCAGAGAGCTGGAGAACTTTCTGATGAGGGTCGCGGTGCTCAACCGGGATGATATCCTGCCGGAGGGGCGCACCTCCTCCATATACGCTACACCCGGCGAGCAAGAGGAGGAGCAGGTGGACGATGCGGCCGACTTCCAGCCACTGGAGGAGATGGAGCGCCGGCATATCGAGAAGGCCCTGGCCCTGGTAGGTGGGCACAAGGGCCGAGCCTGTCAGCTTTTAAAAATATCCAGGCCCACGTTGAACAAGAAGATCAAGAAGTACAATCTCCCCGCTTGAGAACCCCCTTAAGGAAAGACGCGGGCGCTCTTGCTGAATGGATCGTCAGGCCTGCACACCCTCCTTTTCAATGGTCCCTTTTTTTCAACTCATATTGCCCACGATCCAAGGTTGTGGCGAGGGTCTTTTCCTGATATGTGACATGGACTCTGCTACCGGGACACGTATCATCCATTTGCATGAACCGGTATCCTTCCTGGATGGGGAAGCCGTGAACGTGTTTCATGCGTACGTTCATTGCCCCATCGTGATGGGACTGCGCGGAGATTCCATAGAGGGTTTTCACGGACCCAAAAAGGAAATTCCATGAAACGATGGATCGGGCTCCTGGCACTCCTCGCTGCCTTCCCGCCTTTATCAACGGACATGTACCTGCCTGCGATTCCGACGCTGGTAAAAGAGTGGGAACAGCCCCTGTGGGTCGTCAATCTGACCCTGGTGTGCTTTTTCATCACGTACAGCCTGTTCTTGCTCGTATACGGCCCGGTTTCGGACCGGTTCGGACGCCGGCCTCTTCTGAAGATCGGCATTCCCATCTATGTCGTCGCCAGCCTGCTCTGCGCACTGGCGCCCAATGCCGAGAGCCTGATCGCCTTCCGCATTGTCCAGGCGGCCGGCGGGGCCTGCGCTTCATCGCTGGCTCTGGCCATTTGCAGAGACGTCTTCGAGGCGCGGGATCGGGAAAGGGTACTGGCCTACATGGGGGTGGTAATCGCCCTGTCCCCCATGATGGCTCCGGTGATTGGCGGATGGACCCTTGTCTTTTTTTCCTGGAATTGGATCTTTGTGATCCTTGCAGGGTTGGGGTGTGTTGCATTTCTCGGTGTGCATCGAATGCAGGAGACGCTTCACCCGGTGAAGAAAACGACCCGGGTGGCGCTGGTGACCAATTACACCAAGCTGCTTCGCAACCGGTCGTATCTGGGGATGGTTTTCCTGGTGTCGTTCAGCGTGATCCCGTTTTTCTCCTTTATCGGGGCCTCTTCGGACATTTACATCACACGATTCGGATTGAGCGAGCAAATCTACGGGTATTTCTTTGGATTCAACGCCCTGGCCTTGATGGTCGGCGCGCTTTTGTTCGCTCGCATGAACCGGGTGCTGTCCTCCCGCACGGTCCTTTCCATAGGTTTCTTCATGATCGCAGCAGGCGGCGTGTGGTTGATGTTCAGCCCCGGGGAAGGGCCATGGGACCTGGCCCTTCCCATGGCGATCATTTCCTTCTCGTCAGGAATGAGCCGTCCTCCCAGCAACAACCTGGTCCTGGAGCAGGTGGATCGCGGGGCAGGTGCGGCTTCCTCGCTCCTGATGTTCTTCCTCATGACGTGCGGGGGCTTGGGCATGGGATTCATCTCGCTGGCCTGGCCCGATAAAATTCACGTGCTGGGCATCATGGGGATGATCTGCGGGAGCATCACGTTCGTCTTCTGGATGGTCTTTCAACGTGCCGTCCGCATCCCCTGAAGCCGTAAGCAGCCTTGGGCAGGTCCGGCAGGCTTGAAGCGACCGAATAAGCATTCGGAAAGAGGGAATCAATTTCATGGTGATTTTTCCCTTGAGGGAAAACGATTTTTTGATAGTTAGGTTGGATAACCAAACAAAAAAAGGACTGTATGGGCAGAAAAAGCAATGCGCCTCAGCGGCGGGAGCAGATCGTGTGGGCCTTATACGACTGCCTTGCCGAGAGCGGCAGCGAGAAAGTCACGATCAAGGAGATCGCGGCCCGTGCAAACCTGCCTCCCGGTGTGATCCATTACTATTTCTCCAGCAAAGACGAAATTGTCTCCCATCTTGCAGAGGCGATTGTCGGAAAATACAGCGCCCTGCTGGACGAACGCCTGGCCGAGACCCATTCCCCTGAGCAGCGAATCGAAACCTCCATCGACTTCATCGTAGACTTCCTCATTTTCGACCGTCCTTTGAACCGGGTCTTCTACAATCTCATTCAGATGGCATTTGAAAGAGAAACACTCGGCAAAGTCATCAAGAAGATGCTTCGCGATTACCGCAAACGGCTTGCCCGAATTTTTGAGGAAGCCGGTGCAGGGCGTGAGAGCGAAATGTTGGGAGCGGCCCTGGTAGCCATCACCGAGGGCTTCTCCTTGCAGCTGATGGTCGATCCTACCGTGTTTCAACGGGCTGATGTGCGTGGATTGCTCGCGCAGGCCCTCAAGGAACGGCTGGCTTCTGTGCAGGAGTTCAGGAAACCTGCCTGACGCTGCATAAAAGGTCCTTGATTCAACACCCCGGTCCATGCCGGTGGATTTGATCAGGTCGGTATATCCACCTGATGTTCGGGTTTGTTCTCTCTGTAACGGCCTAAGCCCCAACCATCAAACACGGAAGGAGGTCGGTATGTCAAAGGAAGCCTTTCAACCCAAAAGCCATTGGATGAAGACACGGGAATACGTGCCAGGGGATACGCTTCGGGAAGACATCGATGTGGATGTGGCCATTATAGGAGGAGGGTTTACGGGCCTGTCCACCGCATACCATCTCAAGAAGGCAGAGCCGACCATGCGCATCGCTCTCCTGGAGAGAGAGATCATCGGCTATGGCGCCAGCGGCCGCAACGGTGGGTTCAACATGACGCTTTTCGGCCTCACTTTGAGTATCACCGCACTTCGCTTCGGTAAGGCAAAGGCAAAACAGGCCCATCACTATATGGAAAGGGCCGTTGATCTCCTGCGGGATCTGGTGGGCGAGTTGGACCTGGATTGTGACTACGAGCACCCCGGATTTTTGAGGGTCGCGACATCCGAGAAGTACAAGAGCCGAATCCTGCACGAGATCGAATTGGCGCACAAGCTGGGACTGGAAGGCATCGAGTGGCTGGGGAAGGACCAGGTGCAGAAGGAGGTCAGAAGCCCCATGTACCTGGGGGCCTGGTGGGAGCCGAGGTGCGGTATTCTCAACCCGGCCAAGCTCTCGTGGAGCTGGGCGGAAGTCTTGCGGCCGATGGGCATTGAAATTTATGAACAGACCCCGGTACTCGAGATCTCAAGGGGGTCGCAGAAGATCACGCTTTCCACGCCCAGCGGAAAGGTTCGGGCGGAAAAGGTGGTGTTCGCCACGAACGCCTGGTCCCACTTCTTTCCGGAGTTGAAAAGGAAACAGTTGCCGGTGTGGACACACATCGTGATCACCGAACCACTGAGTGACACACAGTATCGGGAGATCGGCTGGCAAAACCGCCAGGGCATTGAGGATGCCCGAAACCTTGTCCATTACTACCGGCTCACAGCGGATAACCGGATTGTCATGGGCGGCCGTGACGTCACCCTGAGCAAGGGCTTTGACATGGACAAGGACACGAACGAAGAAATATTCGAAGGCCTCAGAAACGATGTCCATGAGATCTTTCCTCCCCTTCGGGACATTGGGTTCACCGATGCCTGGGGGGGACCGGTATCCGTTCCCATCGACATGGCGCCGGCCTTGGGATACCTGGGGGACAAACGGGCGGTGTACAGCCTGGGCTGCGTGGGGCACGGCGTCAGCCTGACCCATCTCAACGGTCAGACCGTCCGGGACCTGGTCCTGGAGCGTCAAACGGACCTCACCGATGTCTTTTTTGTGAACCGGACCACCATCCCCTGGCCCCCTGAGCCATTGCGCAGCATGACCATGAAGGCCATCCTGGGCTACATGCACATCGAGGACCGGTTCTATGATGCGAAGAAAAAGGCCTTGCCGGAGTAGGTGGGGACGCCTGCCCATGGCAACGGAAAGGAATCGAATAGAAGGATCCACGGGGATATTCTTGTTCGGAACGCCTGTCCGGGTTGCATACCCTCAGGTCCGGCTGTGATTCGAAAACGTCTTTAAAGTTTTTGGCACATCGGTCGTCCGGTGTGCAGGGATTGCAGCACCCCTCGGGCCTAGAGCGATGCCCTGGAAATTGGGTGTTGACTTATTAGAAGAAACGTTATATAGGACAATTAATATCTTATTTATCTTGATTTGAGGATTTCATGCGCCTGAACCGAGCCGCTGAGTACGGCGTCCGTTGTGTGCTCTACATGTCACTGAAGGGGAAAGACGAAGTGGTACGAAGGAGAGATATCGCGCAAGGAATGAAAATACCGGCGGCCTTCCTCGGCAAAGTCGCCCAGCAGCTTGCAAGGGCTGGAATCATAGAGATCCTCCAAGGGGCCAAGGGCGGCTATCGTCTGCTCGCTTCTCCCGAAAACATTACCCTCCTGGATGTGGTGGAAACCTTTATCGGTGAAATTTTTCTGAACGATTGCATCATGAATCCCGAGTCCTGCTTTCGAAGTCCGAACTGCGGCGTAAACCGCGTATGGCAGGAGGCCCGGAACCAGCTCAGGGAGACGCTGAAGCGTGCCACTTTTTCAGCCCTTATGGAGGAGAGCACGTGCGCGCGTCCTTTCGATCCTTTTGGAAACCCGAAGGGGAAGTGACTCACTGATTCGTGGTCCGCCGCTATGCGGCAGGAAAGGAGAAAAGCCTATGGACGTCCTCATCTTATCCCGCTTGCAATTTGCAGCGGCCACTGCTTTTCACTTCCTGTTTGTACCGCTGACCCTGGGTTTGTCTATCCTCGTGGCGGTCATGGAGACGCGATACGCCAGGACCGGCGATGAGACGTATCTGCGAATGGCCAAATTCTGGGGGAAGCTCTTCCTGATCAACTTCGCGGTGGGGGTCGTCACGGGGATTACTCTGGAGTTTCAGTTCGGTACGAACTGGTCCCGGTACTCCGCCTTTGTGGGTGATATCTTCGGGTCCCTTCTGGCCATTGAGGCGACCGCCGCGTTTTTTCTGGAATCCACGCTGCTCGGCGTTTGGATCTTCGGGTGGAAGCGCCTCTCGGCAAAGGTTCACGCCACGGTCATGTGGCTGGTCGCAGGGGCCTCGACCCTCAGCGCCCTGTGGATCCTGATCGCCAATGCCTGGATGCAGCACCCTGTCGGGTACACCATTCGGAACGGCCGGGCCGAGCTGACCGATTTTTCTGCGGTGGTGTTCCAGAAGTTCGCTGTGCTCGAGTTCCTGCACACCGTTTCCGCGGCCTATATCCTGAGTGCTTTCTTTGTCATGGGGATCAGCGCGTATCACCTTCTTAAAAAACAGCACGTGGCCTTCTTTACCAAGTCCTTTCGCTTGGCCCTGGTCTTCGGGCTTGTCTTTTCCATTTTCGAAGTGGTGGAGGGGCACATGCACGGTGCGGATCTGGCCGAAAAGCAGCCCGCCAAACTGGCGGCCATGGAGTCCCATTGGGAGACCGAAAAAAACGTCCCCAAGTACCTTTTGGCCATTCCGGACGAAAAAGACGAACGGAACCGTGTGGAGCTTTTCCCGATTCCCGGGATGTTGAGCCTGCTCGCCAAGCACACCACTGAGGGGGAAGTTATCGGGCTGAAAGACTTTCCCAGGGAGGACCGCCCGCCGGTGCTCATTTCTCATCTCTCGTTCAACCTGATGGTGGGGCTGGGATTCTATTTCATGCTGATCACGATCGTGGCCTGGTTCAAGAGGGACCGGATCGAAGAGACAACGTGGCTCTTGAAGATCCTGCTGTTTTCCATTCCCCTGCCCTACCTCGCCTCCGAGCTGGGATGGCTCCTTGCCGAGGTGGGAAGACAGCCGTGGATCGTCTACGGGATCATGAGGACCCGGGACGCCTTTTCGCCCATCCATGCGTCCCAGGTCTCGGTCACCCTTGCTGCTTTCATCGGAATTTACGGACTGCTGGGGGTCTTTGCGTTCTATCTCATGACAAAACATGCTCGAAAGGGACCTGAAACGGCCTGAAAACCCATCACAAGCACCATTTCACTGCCTGGAACATTGGGGAGGATACCATGGCAATGCAGAATATCTGGTTTTTCCTTTGGGGGCTCCTTTGGGCCATCTACTTCATGACGGACGGCTTTGATCTTGGCATGGGATCCCTGATGCCCTTTCTTGCAAGAGACGAAGCAGACAAGAAGGTGATGTATCAGGCCATGGGGCCTTTGTGGGACGGAAATGAGGTCTGGCTCATCACGGCGGGAGGGGTCACCTTTGCCGCGTTCCCCCTGGTTTATGCCGTGATGTTCAGCTCGCTATACTCCGCCCTGATGCTGCTTCTCTTCGGCCTCATCCTTCGCGGGGTGAGCTTCGAGTTCCGTGCAACCACGGAGAATCCAGGATGGAGGAGGGTGTGGGACGGCTGCATGTTCGTGGGGAGTCTGGTTCCCGCGATCCTTCTGGGTGCCGCATTTGCAAACATCTTTAAAGGCATTCCCTTTGATCAGGACGGGGTCTACCAGGGTACCCTGTTCACGCTCTTGAACCCCTATGGCCTCCTAGGAGGGGTTCTATTCCTGCTTTTCTTTCTTGTCCACGGTGCGCTCTGGCTGGTTATCAGGAGCGAGGGGGACCTTCATCGCCGGGCGGTCGGTGCGGCAAAGGCCCTATGGGTGGCCCTGCTGGCTGCGGCGGTCGTGTTTCTTGCTGCCAGTGCATTCGCCACCCGGCTCTACGACAACTACCTGGCGCACCCGGCGTTTTTCCTCTTGATTCTGATGACCGTGCTCGCCCTTCTCGGGATACGCTACTTCCTGGGGAAAGGGAAGTTTTGGAAGGCCTGGTTCTCATCGGCCATGACCATCGTCGGTGCCACCTTTTTCGGTGTGGCAGGGCTCTTCCCTGCCCTTTTTCCCTCAAGCATAGATCCAGCTTACAGCCTGACCGCTCACAACGCCTCGTCCAGCCCGCTGACCCTGAAAATCATGCTCATCGTGGTGATTCTTTTCATTCCCCTGGTCCTGGCTTATCAGATTTGGGCCTATCACCTCTTCAAAGGAAAGGTGAGCGCGGAAGAGTCGGCTTACGGGCATTCGTGAGAGCCGAGAATAAAGGCCTGGTGCCGTACCTCCGCGTCAGGATATCCTGAGTCATTCCTCCAATTGGCCGTTTGTTTCCCGGATGAGCTTTTGACGGGCCGTTCGCATCCCCTGGATCCGGACGCGGACTTGGACGAGTCCTGCAATCTTGAAGCGGTATAAGAGAAGAATCCAATGTCGAACTGCCCAACAGGCGTTCAGGTCCGTCTCCGTAACGACACCAAGCACCATCCGTCCAGCCCGGCCGGAGCATTGCAGGCCGAATGAATCCTTTCAACCCGGTCATTTGCATCTCCCTGCAGCAAGCTTGAGGAATGCGCGAGCGAAGCGTTTTCATACGTTCCAGCCTTGCGTGTTGTTCAATTCCTGGGAGGCCCGATGACGGATTAGAATTGCAATGGAATCGTGGATACACTTTAAAGCACACCTCACAGCGGCCGGACCTTGACGGAACCGCATGATGCCGATAATGTGCACGAAATCTCCACACATGCCCAAAGGGGCACATACCGGCTCGTCAGCTCTCCGGTACCGCGAGAGGTGCCTCCGGGAAAGCGTTTTGCAGAAATCGTTTTGGAAAATCCGATGAGGAAAGTTTTATGCGAAAACAGGTTCCAGTAGTTGTCCTGATCGCGTGCCTCCTTCTGCCCTCCAGCGCCTCGGGCGTTGGAATGATGGAACGCCTTGCAGAGAAGATCGTCAGAAGGAGTGATTCCTACGATCAGAAGATGAGGAAGATCGAGGATTGGGTGCGGGAAAACATCGAATACGTACCGGATCGGGAGCTCTATGGACGCGATGAAGCCAGCTATCACCCGTCCGTGACCATCCGCAAGGGTAAGGCGGACTGTGAGGACGGTGCCTTGCTGACCCAGTCCCTCGCCGCTTATGCGGGCATTCCCCTGGAAAACATTCGAACCATCATCGGCATGATCCAAGTGGGTGGCAAGCGTTCCGGACATGCATGGACCCTTTACAAACGGGAACAGGACGGCGCCTGGGTCGTGGTGGATTGGACGCGCAAGACAAAGGCTCAGTCCATGTCAAGGCGGCCGCCATTGTTTCTGGCCCCGATTTATCGGGAGTATCAAATTCTGGCTTACGTTTTCATTCGAGCAAAACGCCCATTTAGGGCTTCCTACGTTCAAGTGACCGGGGATGTACCGATTTCCGGACTTGGAACGCCCGGGGAGCTGGACCGGCTTTTGGCTCGATGAGTCTTCGAACGGATGTTTGTTTTTTTTTGAAACCCCTGTCGTTTAATGAACTCTATAAAAATGAGGGAAGCGAGGCCCTCTGAAGTTTAACCATGCCTTCAGGAATACCTCCTGCTTGAACCCTCGCAGCATCAAGATGAGCCCGGTCCGGAGTTTCCCCAGCTTACCCGGATCGGGCTTTTCTTTTCCCTTTGGCAGGGCTGGCCAGATGTCTTCTTTGAGGGGAGAAGCTCCTTATCAGAAATTCGTTCCCCTTTACAGCTTGGAAAACCTCCCGACACGATCCGGACTCGCGAACCACCGGCATCATCCGCGGGTGCGAAGGGAATCTCCTGAAATAACGGAGCGATAGCTTTAGAAGCATCGGCTTTGTTCATGTGGCACAGCCGTTGCTATTTCACCCTTTTCAGGAGGGAACGGGCCGCATGCAGGGGATAGGCATCGCATCCGGCCGAGCCGGGCCATGTTGGGATGAAATCCCTCTGGTGTTTACCCCGTGGGAAAAGGAGGGGGATATGGCGTTCCAGATCGGTGGTGTCGAGTACACGCCCGGGACCTACGGGCAAAAGCGGAAGAGCGTTGCAGAGATGGCGGGGCAGTACATTCAGGAATGGGACCAGCGAAGGCTGAAGGGGAAGGTCAAGAAGGTCGAGCCCGCTCCGGCCATTTGTTTTTCCAGAAAGATCGGCGTGGGTGCCCTGGAGATCGCGGAAATTGTGGCGCCCCGAATCGGGTATCGGGTCGTGGATCGGGAGATCCTGGAGTACATTTCAGGACAGGCCGAGCTCAGTGAAAAGACCGTGGCCATGTTTGACGAACGGTATCGTGGGAGGGTCAATGAGTTTCTGGCCCTGGCGTTTGGTGAAAAGGCCTTCATCAAAAGCGACTACACTCGTAACCTGTTCAGTGCGGCGGTGTCGATTGCAGGCCTTGCCCCCACCCTGTTTGTGGGGCGCGGCATCCACCTGCTTCTCCCGCGCGACCGGGTGCTGGCCGTACGCTTTATCGGTTCGGATGCACAGCGGATTCGGCGGCTCTCCGGCATCCTGGGCGTCACCGAGGAAGAGGTTGAGCAGGAGCTGCCCAAGATCGATCGCGAGCAGCACGACTTTTTTCGAAGCGTTTACGGAAAAAAGGACGCTTCTGCGTACGAGTTCGACCTGGTGATCAATTGCGACATGATCCATGAGCCCGCCTGGGCCGCCGGAATTGTGGTCGAGGCGTTTCGCGAGAAGTACGGAGATACATCGAGTGCGTGAGGTCGAACCGTCCGGCGCCCTGGGCCCGGGCACGGAATCCCATATATAAGGGAGTCAGGAGGTGTCACAGCACCTCTTTGAGCTTTTCGGAGAGTTCCTGAAGATCGAACGGCTTCTGAAGGAAGCCGTTGCATCCGCGGTCGAGGATGGCCTGCGCGTTTCCGTCGACGCTGTACCCGCTGGACAGAAGGACCCGAATGTGGGGGTCGATCTCCCGGAGCCGGTCGAATACCTCTCCACCGCCCGTGCCGGGCATGATCATGTCCAGAATGACAACATCGATCGCGGATCCCTGTTCGCTCACCACGCGCAGCGCCTCCTCGCCGCTTGATGCGGTGATCACTTCATAGCCGAGCCGTTTCAACATCTCCTTCCCCAGGGAGAGGATGAGCTGCTCGTCGTCTACGATCAGGACGGTTCCCGAGCCCAGGGCCAGCTCCTTTCGGGGGGCTCGCTCCTCCTGGACAGTGCCCTCGGTAGCAGGGAAGTAGAGATGGAAGGTTGCGCCTTCTCCCTTCTCGCTTTCCACGGAAATAAAACCGCCGTGGTTCTTGACGATGCCGTAGACCGAAGCCAGACCGAGCCCGGTCCCGCGCCCCATCTCCTTGCTGGTGAAGAAGGGCTCGAAGATGCGTTCGCGGGTATCTTCGTCCATGCCCATGCCGGTATCTCGCACGGTGATCCGAACAAAGCGACCGGGGTCCACCTGGTGCGGTTCCACATCATCGGGGGAAAGCTCCACATTTTCGGTTTCGAGATGGAGGGTCCCGCCCGAGGGCATGGACTGCCAGGCATTGACATAGAGGTTGAGCAGGACCTGCTCGATCTGGGTTCGATCCGCCTCGACCACCCAGAGGGACTCCTGGAATGTCATGCGAAGGACGATCTCCTTGCGCGTTCGGCCGAACATCTCGGCGCTTTGCTGCACCAGGTCGTTCAGATCGATGGGTTTGACCTCGTACTTGCCGCCCCGGGCGAAACCCAGGAGCTGTCGGGTGAGCTCCGCTCCGCTTCTCACGTACTGCTCAATGCCCTTGAGCTTATGCTGGTGCGGGTGACCCGCGGGGGTTTCAAGGAGCATGAGCGAGGCGTTCCCCTGAATGCCCATGAGAAGGTTGTTGAAGTCATGGGCGATGCCGCCGGCCAGGGTTCCGATGGCCTCCATCTTTTTCGCCTGGATCATCTGGTCCTGGAGCTGCTGGATTTTTCTCTCGGCAGCGATCTTCTCGGTCACATCCCTCCCTGTCCCGCTGATGTAAGGCTCACCGTCGTCGGGCCGAATCCGTACGCTCCGATACTCGAGGTAGAGGCGTTTGCCCTCTTTTGTGAAGTAAAGGGAGATCCCTTCGTGGTACCCCTTCGTCCGGAGAGCCTCCAGGTACTCTTTTTGGAAGAGAGACTTGATTTCGGGCTTCATGAAGTCCGACGCAGGCCTGCCGATGATTTCCTCCTCGTCATACCCGAAGAGCTGTAAAAGGGAGGGGTTCACCTTGAGGAACCGGCCCTGCATGTCCTGGGTGTACACGATGTCGCTGATGGAGTTGAAGAGGTCGCGGAATTGCCGTTCGGAACGGCGCACGCGTTCCTCTGCGATTTTCTGCTCCGTGATGTCCCGTCCAACTGAAATCACGGAATTCACCCTCCCATCGGCGTCGAGCGTGGCGCGCGCAGACCAGGCCAGCCACCGGAGCCCTTTTTGGGTGGAGGCCCGCTCTTCGTAAAACGCCGTGTAAGGTGGATGCTGGATGCGATCGAGGAATTCGGAGATTTCGTCTTGATGCGACGAATCGACAAAACGCGTCAGGTCCTGGCCCAGGAACTCCTCCTCGGTGAACCCGAAGAGTTCGTATACGGAAGGGCTTCCAAACAGCAGACGCCGTTGATCGTCGAACTCGATGACCAAGTCGTTCATGTTGTCGACAAGAAGGCGGTACTTCTCCTCGCTTTCGCGGAGCGCGGTCTCTCGCACGTGCACGGCCTTGGCCATGGTTTGAAAGCCCTCGGCCAGCTCTTGAAACTCTTTGTAGTCCCCGGGTTCGGGCCGGACGTCGTAGTTCCCTCCGGCCATATGCCTTGCTTCCTGGACCAGCTTCCCCATGGGGCGCAGGGTTTTTCGCAGGCTGGCCAGGGCCGCCAGGAGGGCAAGGAGCACGGCCAGGCTCGAGCCTCCCCAGAAGATCGTTCGAATCCGGTCCACCCGTGTGAAGGCCTCCTCCTCCGGTTGGACCACGGTCACCAGCCATCCGGTCTGCGGGACCCGTGCGACGCTTCCGAGCATGGAAACGCCCTTTGCCTCATACTGGAACGTCCCTTCCTCCCCGGCCAGGCCTCGGCGCACCACGTCCAGGTTTTTCACGTTGAGCTGCTCAAAGACCAGGCGGCGGTTGGGATGTGCAATGTAGGTCCCCTGCCGGTCCACAATGGCTGCAAATCCGGTGGAACCGATGACGCTTTTGTCCGTGATGGAGTTCAGGGTGGCCAGGTCCAGGTACCCGAGGAGGACACCGCCTTCAAATGGTCTTGTAAGGACCAGCGCGGGTTGCCCGGTCTGCCCGGAC
>JASFQI010000025.1:0-25418 GCA_050115555.1 Desulfobacteraceae bacterium | reverse complement strand
AAAAATGTCGCCCAGGTCGGCGGCGCGGGTACCCATCTTCTCGCTGTGAGTGGTATCGTAGCCGGGCTCCCCGGTTTCCACGATGATGAAGCTGAACTTCCCGTGCCCTTTGGCTTCCGGCTGGGTCACGCAGAGGATCAGGATGAAATCGGCGATCGTGGCGTTGCCGATCATGACCTTGTTCCCGTTGAGCACGTAATGGTCTCCGTCCCGGACGGCCGAGGTGCTCACACCGGCCACGTCGCTTCCCGCCTCCGGCTCGGTGATGGCCATGCCCATGATGGCCTGGCTCTGGGCCACCCGGGGGAGGTAGCGCTGTTTCTGCTCCTCGGTCCCGAACCAGCGGATCAGCTCGTTCCCGAAGGAGCACGAGATGAGTGCCTGCCCGATTCCGGGCTCCACGCGCCAGAACTGCTCCAGAATCAGGGCCTGCTCAAGAAAACCGACGCCCGCACCGTCATACTCCTCAGGGATGGTCGAGCCGATCAGGCCCAGAGTCCCCGCCTTTTCCCAAAGCTCCCTCGGAAACCGGGCCTCGGCGTCACAGTCCGGACCCCAGTCCGGGAACTCCTTTTCCGCAAACTCCCTTGCCGCGGCCTGGATGTCCCGGTTTTCGTTGGTCAAAGAAAAATCCATGGTTCACTCCCGCGGCCGGGTTCGACAGGACAGGATCTCCCCCTCCGCCCTCTGTTGTCCGCAGGGGCGGCCCCCGCCGGCCGAGGGTCGATACGATGCACATCGCTCCAGTCGCCCCGGTCGGCGGCCGCCCCTGTGGTCAGTGGTTATAAACAGGTCATGTCACGCCCGGCCGACCCGGTTCCGATCCGGGGGGCCAGGGGTCGAAGGCTAGGCCTTTGCCTGGATGGCGGCCAGCACCTTTTCCGCGGTCATAGGCACCTCACGCATGCGCACGCCCACCGCATCGTAGATGGCGTTGGCAACGGCCGGGGCCTGCAGGAAAAGCCCCGACTCCCCCACGCTCTTCGCGCCGAAGGGGCCTGTCGGGTCCCCGAGCTCCACCAGGACCACCTCGTACTCGGGCATATCCAAGGTGGTCGGCAGCTTGTACTTGTCGAACCCATCCGTGAGCATGACCCCGGTGGCCGGGTCGATGATGGGATCTTCGAACAGAGCGAACCCGATTCCCTGCGCTGCTCCGCCCTCAAGCTGCCCTTCCACCACGGTGGGATTGATGGCCCTGCCGATATCGTGGACCGTCACCCATCTCACCAGCTTCACCACGCCGGTCTCCGTATCCACCTCCACCTCGGCGAAGCCTGCCTGCCAGGGCGGCGCAAACTCGGTCGGCTCCACGGTGGCGTGGACCACCAGTTGCTCGCAGTTCTTCTCGAAGTTGTAGATCAGGTCCATGGCGATGTCCCTGTACGAGACGCCCTGGGAAGGATCCGCCTTGACGAAGATCCGCTTGTCCTTCATGTTCAGCTCGTCGGCGGAGACGCCGAGCTTTTCCGCCGCTCGGGCCAGAAACTTCTCACGCGCCATGCCGGCAGCCTTCTGAACGGCGCGGCCGATGCAGTAGCATCCCCGCGATGCATGCGTCCCGATGTCAAAACCGGTGACATCCGTGTCCCCCAGAACCACCCGGATGTCGTCGTAGTCGATTCCCAGGGTCTCCGCCGCGATCTGGGAAAGGGAGCCTATGATTCCCTGCCCCAGATTGCCGGGGGAGACGATCAGGGAGCAACCGCCGTCCTCGTTGAACTTGAGCGTCGCGTTGCTGTGCTCCAGGAGCATGGGCTGCGCACCGCTCAGCCAGCCCATGGCAGCGACTCCCACTCCCCGCTTTACCGGGCCGTCCCCTTTCATTTTCCCCCACTTCTTCTTCCATCCGATCCACTTCGCCCCTGCATCCAGGCATTCGTCGAGGCCGCAGCTGCTGATGGCCGTCGATGGGAACCATCCAAGGCCTCCTACGCCCCGGTGATACTTCTTCCGGAACTCGATCGGGTCCATCCCGATCTTCTCGCAGGCCTCGTCCACAAGGGTCTCCCGCACAAAGCTCGACTGCATGCCCCCGTATCCGCGCATGGCGCCGCAGGGGAGATGGTTCGAGTAGATCACCTCGATCTCCTGATGCATGTTCTCGAACTCGTACTCCGTAATATTGGCCGCCAGGGCGACGCCGCAGCCCGATGCGACCTTGCAGACATAGGCCCCGGCATCCCCCGTGTATCTCGCCTGAAGGGCCTTCGGCGACCCGTCCTTCTTGAGGCCGAGCTTCATGTCGATCTTGGCGACATGCTCCCGGGTAAAACGGTTCGTGAAGTCCTCGTTACGATAGAACTTCAGCTTGACGGGCGCGCCCGCCTTGATGGACAGGGCCGCGGCGATATGCTCCGTGATCAAATCCGTACCCGCACCGAAGCCGCAGCCTGCATACGGCTGAATGACCCGCACCTGCGACTCCGAAAGGTCGAACATGTGCGCGAGCATGCGCTTGGCCATGTGCGGAAGTTGTATCTGGCTCCAGACCGTCAACCTGCCGTTTCGGTAGTCCGCCACGCTGCATGCGTTCTCAAGTCCGGCCTGAATCTGCTTGCTGGTGTGGTAGAGGCTGCCGACGATCACGTCCGATTCGGCAAAACCTTTTTCCGCGTCGCCATAGCAGAAGACCGGGGTCGGCGGAATGGGGACGTTTCCGGCCACGTTGTCGTGGAGCTGCGGGGCCCCTTCGGCCGCTGCATCCTCCATGGTGTAGACACCGGGAAGGACCTCGTATTTCACATCGATGGCGGCCAGGGCCGCCCGGGCCGCTTCCTCGTTCACCGCAGCGACGGCCGCCACAGGCTCCCCGATGTAGCGCACCACCTCGCCGAAGAAAATCATGTCCAGGATCTCGCCTTCCAGAAGCTGGTACGTCATGACATTGGTGCTGAAGATCTTTCTCGGGACGTCCTTCGAGGTGACCACGGCCTGAACACCGGGAATGGCCTCCGCCTTTTCGGTATCGACCTTCAACACGCGCGCATGGGCATGGGGGCTCCTCAGGACCTTTCCTACCAGCATGCCGGGCAGCGATACGGTGGTGCAGTACTCGGCCTTACCGGTGACCTTTTCAAAGCTCTCCTTGAGAGGAAGCCTTCTTCCGACGACGTTGAGTTCGGCCTGCATGCTATTCACCTCCCTTCGCGGCGTGAAGGACCGCATCGACGATCTTGTTGTAGCCCGTGCATCGGCAGAGATTCCCCGCCAGGCCTTCCCTGACCTCCATGGCCGTCGGGGTGGGGTTCTCGCTGAGCAGTCCCTTGGCGGCAAGGATCATTCCGGGGGTGCAGTAACCGCACTGCAACGCGCCCTTCTCCACGAAAGCCTCCTGCAGGGGATCGAGCTTCGTGCCTTTGGCGAGCCCCTCTATGGTCGTGATCTCCCGGTCCCTGACCGTCACGGCGAGGGTCACGCAGGAGAGCATCGGGACCCCGTCCACCAGAACGGTGCACGCACCGCAGTCGCCCGACCCGCAGCTCTCGTGGACCCCTTTGAACCCGTACCCCAGCTCGTCCCGCAGTACCTCCACAAGGAGCGCATGTGTATCGATGAGCGTTTCGTACCGGACGCCATTGACCGTGAACGTCGCTTCCATCTTTTTCATGAATCGTCCCTCCCTGGGTCTCTGTTCGAATCTGCTTCCAACAATCCCGAAGTCGTCATCCACGTCAGTTCAGATACCTAGAAAGGGCCTGCTCGAGGGCCCGGCGGGTCAGGACCGCTACCATTTCACGCCGATAGTCGTCGGTGGATCGGATATCCGTGATCGGCCTCACGACCTCATCCTTCGACGCCGCCTCTGCGGCGCTTCGGATCAAGGCCCGTGAGGGCTTCTTGCCAATGAGCATCTCCCGGGCCTTCTTCGGCATAACGATGACCGGGGCTACGGCCCCCAGGGCGATGCGCACCTCCTCCACCACACCGCCTTTCACCACCGTTTTCACACCGACCGCTACCTTGGCGATGTCCTCCTTGGTCCGTGCCAGGTTCAGGAACGCCGAGGACGCTCCCTCCCCCAGGGCCGGAACCTGCAGCTCCGTCACGATCTCATTCCCGGCGAGAGAGCTTTGACGGACATCCCTTGCCACATTCTCGACTGGAAGGACCTTGACGCCCTTACTGCGGGACACTATTGCCGAGGCCCCCAGGGCCGCGAGGGCGGTGGTTACGTCCGATGCTGGATTGCACGCCGCCACATTCCCCACAATGGTACCCATGCTCTTGACCTGCACGGAGCCGATCTGTCGGATGGAGTCCCAAAGGGCAGAAAAGCCGTCCCGGACCAAGGGTGATCTCTCACCATCCCGCAGGGTGGAAAGCGCTCCAATTCTGAGGATCCCGTCTTCCGCCCTATCAAGAAACCTGAGATCCTTCACTTTCATAAGACTGAGGACCACGTCGGGATTTCGCATCCTGCGCTTCATCTGGTCGATCAGGCTGACGCCCCCTGCAAGAAGAGCCGTTTCAACCCCTTTTGTGCTCAACACCTCCACAGCCTCCGAGACGGTATGGGCTTCGTGATAATCGAACGGATACAGCTTTCTGAACATGACCGATCCCTCCCTCTCTTCGCTTCCGTTGACGTGGCGCGGAACACCGCCCTCCGACACAGCAGCGACGTCCCGGAAAGCCCCGCCTCGCTGCTGCGGGGCGGGGCCTTTCACTCAAAGTCTATTTAAGGGGGTTCTCACCTCCCGCCATTTCTGAGCCGGGCTGTGGCTTTTTCATCCACCGCCTTGGTGACCGGATCGATAACCACGCCGTAGTCGCGCTCAGCGGCCTCGATGGAGACGCACTCGTCCACCACATCGTTGAGCACCTTTTCCACCGGCCGCTTGAAGGGATCTCCATATCCTCCGCCGCCGGCCTCCTCGATCTCATAGATGTCTCCCTTATTGAGCATGACGAATTTGTGGACATCCGGGTCTTCCTCGCTCCCATCGCTTCGTTTCACGCGCAGCCGGTTGGGCCGGGGCCCCTTTCCGCCTGCAATGCCGAAGGGCGCCGTCTCGGGCCTCAGGCCGTCGCCGAAGTTGTCCGAGATGATCCCGTCTGCGTCCACGGACCACCGGTAGGCGGTCCCCATGCCGCCCCTCCACGTTCCGGGACCGGCGCTGTCCTGAAGGTACTCGTACTGAAGCACGGTGTAAGGTGTCACCAGCTCATGAAGCTCGGGATCCGGCGACCGGAGCCCGCCCGCGCAGGCGGCTAGGCCCAGGTGATCCCAGCCGTCATAGCCGAGGGCCGCCCCGGAACCGCCCTTGCACATAAAGTGGATATCGCCGAAGAGCCTGCCGGTCTGGGGATTCATCCCCATGGTCGCCGGAGCGGACCATCGGGACCAGGCCGCCTGCGCCATCTCCGGCACGGCCTGGGACATAGCCAACCAGATGGCCTCCGCGATGGTGGCGCTTGCGCAGATCGTACAGGCCGTGCATGCCGCCGGCTCCAGGCAGTTGACCACGCTTCCCGGAGGAGCGATGATTTCGATGGGACGCAGTGCACCGCCGTTTTTCCTCATGTTTGGATCCACATTCATGAAAAAGGCGAGGCAGACCGTGGAGAAGGTGTTGGCCTCGGTGCTGTTGATGGATCCGCTGACCTGGGGATCGGATCCGGTGAAATCCACCGTAACCTGATCCCCTCTCTTTCGAATGGTCACCTTTACCTTGACGAGCCGGTCTCGCGCGAAACCATCGTGATCCATGAAGCGCTCGGCCGTATACTCGCCGTCCGGGATTTTCTTGAGCTCGCTTCGCATGTGGTTTTCCGTCAGATCCAGGATCTCGTCCACGGCCTGATTCAGGGTCTTCAGACCGTACATCTGGATACCGCGCTTCAGCTTGCGTTCCCCCACTCGCGTGGCACCGACGAGGCAGTTCAGGTCGCCGTCCAGGAGGAACTCCATGCGTACGTTCTTCAGAATGAGGTTCCACACGCTCCGGTTGAAGCGCCCTTCCTTGTAAAGCTTAACCGGCGGAATTCGAATGCCCTCCTCCCAGATCGTGCTCGCCTCGGGATTGTATCCGCACGCACCCGTCGCACCCGTGTCGGCCATATGGCCCTTGGCCGCGGTCCAGAAGGCCACCTCCTCGCCCACGAATACCGGGCGAACCACTGTGAAATCGGGCTTGTGGTTGTTTCCTCCCAGAAAGGGATCGTTGGTCAGGATGACGTCTCCGTCGTGGATATCATCGCCGTAGTAGTCCAGGATGGCCTTCAGGCAGTAAGGAAGCGCCCCGGCCAGGACTGCGATGTAAGGCCGTTGGGCGATCATCCGCCCTTCGGCATCGAAGAGACCGGTGACGAAGTCGCGGGCCTCGCTGAAGATGGGGGACCGGGATGTGCGCACCATGGTCTCTCCCATCTCGCTGCAAACCGACTCGAAACGGTTCGCCAGCACGGACAGCAGGATCGGATCCATCTTGTCTTTTTTCATCATGTCCCCCCTTACTGAATTTTTTCTTTCAATGTGGCCAGGATCTTTTCCAGGTTGTCTGTTTTTCGATACATGACGTAGTTGTCATAGGAATCGCAGGTGAGATCGAAGTCCGGCGGGACGAGGATGGTGGTCGTAGGCTCCTCCACCACGGCCGGACCGAACACCATGTTTCCGTGGTGCAGGGAGAGGCCGTCGTAGACCGGTGTGTCGATCTCCTCGTCCTCGAACATCACCGGCCGGCTGGATTTCAAGGCCTTGGAGGCATCCGGATCCTGGCGGGGGCTGGGGTTGAATCTCGGCTTCTCCGTCTCCCCGATGGCCTGGAGGCGGATGTTGATGAGCTCCAGGTCCGCGCCCGGCATGGAGTAGCCGTACAGGAGGTCGTGGGTCTTGTGAAAGAGGTCAACGAGGTAGCGTGTATCCTTGCTCCTCACCTCCCCGTCCGAGGACATGGGCAGCTTCACGTTGACCTCGTTGAACTGCCCCAGGTACCGGATGTCCGCAGTGAAGAGGGCCTGGATTCTGCCCGAGGGAATGCCCTCCGTCTGAAGGGTCGACTGGGCCTCGGCAAGCAGTCTCGTGCAGATCTCGTTGATCCGGGTGAGATCGACCTTGTCGAGCTCGGTGGTGTAGGTGTGTACGTAGTCGTGCTTGAGGTCGCTCATGAGCATTCCCGAGGCGCAGAACACGGAGGACCCTCTCGGCACGATGATAAGCGGTATATCCTGATCCTTGGCGATCATGGCCGCATGGATGGGGCCCGCACCACCGGCCACCACCATGGCGAAATCGCGCGGGTTGTGTCCCTTGGCCACGGAGACCAGGTTGACGCCCAGGGCCATGTTGATACTGATCATCTTGTAGATGCCGGCCGCCGCCTCCATCAGGCTCAGCCCGAGCGGCTTTGCCACCTTCTCCTTGATGGCGCGGGCCGCGGCCTTCTTGTCAAGCTTCATGTCCCCGCCGTGAAAGTAGTCCGGATCCAGATAGCCCAGAATGAGATCCGCATCCGTGACCGTGGGCTCCTGCCCGCCCTTGCCGTAGCAGGCCGGGCCCGGATCCGCGCCCGCGCTCTGGGGCCCCACCTGGAGCATGCCGGAGGCATCGATATGAGCGATGCTTCCCCCTCCGGCGCCGATGGTCTCGATGGAAAGGACGGGAAGCGCGACCTGGTATCCGCCGATCTTCCCCTCCGTGGTGATGGCCGCCTGCCCGTTTTCAATGAGGCAGACATCGAAGCTGGTGCCCCCCATGTCCACGGTGATAATGTTGTCCAGGCCGTGAATGGAGGAGATGAACTGCCCGGCCACCGGACCTCCAGCCGGACCGGAGAGCACTGTGTTTACGGCGAACCGGCTGCTCAACTCGGGAGACATCACGCCGCCGTTTGACTGCATGATGAGGAGCGTCCCGTCAAAACCGTTCTCCTGGAACTGACCCTCTGCATGATTCAGGTAGTCGGAGAGAATCGGGCCCACATAGGCGTTCAGAGCCACGGTGCTGTTACGCTCGTAGACCCGAACCTGGGGAATGATCTGGTGGGAGAGGGAAATGTACATGTCCGGGAAGGCTTTTCGCAGCATCTCCCCGATCTTCATCTCGTTCTCCGGATTCAGAAACGAGAAGAGCGTGCTTACGCCGATGGCCTTATATCCGTTCCCACTGATTTTTTCGATAATCTCGGCCATATCCTCTTCATTCAAGGCTGTGGTCACCTCTCCCGCGTAGTTCACCCGCTCCTCTACGGTGAAGATATCTCTCCGTCGAATGAAGGCCTCCGGAGGGGCATAGTGGGAATCGTACTGCTTCCTCCTCAAGCCCCGCCGCATGTTGAGGATGTCACGGAAGCCCCGGGTGGTAATAAAGGCGGTATGGGCCCCGTTCCGGGTCAGGATGGCATTGGTCGTGATCGTGGTCCCGTGCACGATGATCTCCAGGTTCTTCAGGAAATCCTCGATTCCGCTCCCCGTGAATTCGGCAATCTCGTGGAGACCGCTCATGACACCGATGGAAGGATCTGCGGGTGTGGACAAGGTCTTAAAGATGTTGTTGTCGCCGTTTTCATCGACCAGCAGGAAGTCTGTAAACGTTCCTCCGACATCGATCCCCAGTTTGTACCTCATACCGTGTCCCTCCTTACTCTGAGTTTCCGTGAAGAAATGACCCCGCCGCGTTCGTTCGACAAAACCGTAATACCGTGTATGCACCCTCCTGCATGTTTCGTTTCCAATCAGAGCGGACCCGAAGCAACCTTGCGCTTCCGTCCGCAGCGCCTGTTCGGGACCTCTGCGTGCCTTCCCCGAAGCGGGGAAGGTCATTCCCCCAAAAGACCGTCGCCAAGGAAAAGGGAAGAACTAGGGGGAGTTGCGTATGCAGATCTAAGGCTCACGGGCGGTTTCCGATCCCACCAAATCCATCAAATGTGTGTAATATTTCGTGAGACACCAACAATTTTTTTTTGAGATATACGCTTCATTGGGTCATTGTTTGAGGAAGCCACGTCACTAATCCAGGAAAGGCGATAAATAAAATAAGACATACTATCATTATGAAGATGAAAGGCACGACACCTCTGATAATACGTATGAATGGAAACTTGGATATTCCATAAATCAAAAAAATATTCAAGCCAACAGGCGGCGTTAGGAGGCCAACCTCCAGCATTACGATAAAAAAAACCCCGAACCAGACGGAGTTGAATCCATTCGCCATCATCAACGGATAAAAAATAGGTAGAGTAATCACCATGATAGACGCGGAGTCCAAAAACATCCCGAAGACCAGCATGGTGATGGCCACGAGGGCGAGGGTTCCATACGGCGAAATGCCCGCCTCATTGACGAAAGAGACCAAGTCGGCGGCCATGCGCATCTGTGAGGTCACGGCCCCGAATATCCTTGCCCCCACGATAATGAGCAGGATCATGGAGCTGATCTCGGCCCCGACCAGAACGCTTCGAAAAAACTCTTTTAAGGTCAGGGTACGCATCAAAACGGCGGTGACGAGGACGGCGTAGACGACCATGACGGCCGCTGCCTCGGACGGGGTGAAGACCCCGATGTAGATGCCCCCCAGGACGAAGATGGGGGCCAGAATGCCCCAGAGGGCATCCTTGATCCTGGAAAGGATCTCCCCGGGGCCGGGCCGTTCGGTTTTTCGGCTCTGCACCGGAACGGTTCGGGCCTCGAAAAGCCTTTGCCGGGATACGGTGCCGAGAAGGATCACGTAGAGGCAGTAGCAACCGAAGATAATGGCTCCGGGAATGAGACCGGCCATGAATAGCTGACCGATGGACTCGTTGGTGATGACGCCGTAAAGGATATAGCCGACCGAAGGGGGAATGACTGTCCCGATGGTTGCCCCGGAGACCACCCCGCTGGAAAGGGATTTATCATAACCTTGCTTGGTGAGGAGGGGAAGGGAAACCGCGGCGATGATCGAGGTCGTTGCGACGCTGGATCCGCTGATGGCGCAGAAAAAACCGCCCAGAAGAATGGTCACGACCAGGGGCGCGGTGTAAACCCGGCCCGCAAAGAGCTGGAACAGGGAAAAAACCTTGTCCACGATCTTCCCCCGCTCCAGGATCAATCCAGCGATGATAAAAAGGGGAAGACAGGTCAGCGGAAAGCTGTCCACCGCCTGAAAGGCGAAGAAGGGGACTTGGCCGAGAGCCGAGTGTCCGACCAGGAAGTAGAGCCCCAGGCTGCCCACGAATCCCAGCGCCAGGAAGACGGGCATGCCGGAGAAGAGGAGGACCAGGGCGAGCAGGCACAGGCCGATCGCCAGGTTCCCATAAAGGGACAGGAGGAGGCTCGCCGCAATACCGAACAGGAAAAGGCCCATGTAGCAGAAGGGATTGTCCCCCAGCCGGCGGTCCCTCCGATCCAAAGGCGCCGGAAGGGCCCTCACGCTCCCTGCCATGGTCCGAAGGATCTGAAGGGAGAGGAGCACGCCGCCTACGGCAATGGAAGAGATCAGGATGCCTTTCTGAATGGGGATCTCGGAGATGGTCAGCAATCCACGCTGAAAGGAGAGCGCGGCCCAGTTGGAGGCAGTGTAGGTCAGGATGAGGGTGAAGCAGAGAGAGGCGAGCTGCACACTGAAGTCGAATCCGGGCCGCGCCCTTGCCGGCACGTGAGAGACCAGGAGATCGACACAGATGTGACGTTCCCTCTTCAGCGTGTAGGCGGCCGACAGGAACGTGAAAAGGATCAGGGAGTAGGAAGAGAGGTCGAAAAGCCCCCGAATGTTGATCCCGAGCAGGTTCCGGGCGGCGACCTGCGTCCCGATGAACCCCGCCAAAAGAAGCATCAGGACCACCGCAGCCACGGCCGTAGCGGAAAGAAGTCCGTCGATAAATCGGCTCGTAGTTCTCGGAAGGTTCGCCATGAGCAACCCTTCGGTCATCCAGCCCCCTTCCTGTCCCCGTGGGAAGGCACGGGAGATACAGGCATTTTCCAATGGAAGCGGGTCCCCTCCCAGTCCCACACGGGGAAGGGACCCTTGCACCGGTTTTATCTGAGATGGGTGCGGCCGAAGCCTCTCAGCGGACCTTGTCCAGGGACTGAAGGATGGTTCGGGCCTCGTCGCCAAACCCCTTGTCCGCGCACTCCTTCACCCAGTCTTCATACACGGGCTTCAAAGGGACGCCCCACGCCTTGAGCTCCTCGGGGGTCAGAATCTTGACCTGTCCCTTGCTCTTCAGGAGCTCCAGGCTCTTGTTCTCATAAGCTTGCATCCATCCCAGCGATTTGCCTTCGGTATCCTTCGCCACCTCCAGGATCACCCCCTGGAGGTCCTTGGGGATGGCCTCCCAGGTGTCGAGATTGATGAAGTTCACCCAGACCGTCCACCAGAAAGGCCCCACGTACTGGTCGGAAACCTCATAGAGCTTCTGGGCGTTCATGAAGCTCCAGGAGGTAACGATCCCGTCGATGGCCCCCTTGGACATGGCGTCATAGACCTCGGATGACGCAATGCGGGTCGGTGAAGCTCCCCAGGCGGAGAGGGAGGCGAGGGCCCCCGGCACCGGCCCCCGGATCTTCAGTCCCTTCATGTCCGCCGGATTCTGGATGGGTTTCTTACCGCAAAGGGAGTTTCCCCCATAGGCGCTGTAGTAGAGAATCCTGACGTTCTGCTTGGCGAACAATTTCTGAAGGACCTTGTTCACCGAGTCCCGGGCCCTCATCCAGTGATCGATGTCCTCGATGAGAAGGAAAAAGTCGGAGAACTTGAAAACGGGATTGTACCCGGCCCAGTGCCCGACGGCCGTCAGTCCCATTTCTACACCGCCCATGGTGGCCGCATCGATGCCCTGAATAAAGGTGAATAACTGACCCGCCGGGTAGAGCTCTACCTTGACACGGCCGCCGGTCTTCTTCTCCACTTGCTCCTTGAAGTAGGCCATGTCATTCACGCAGAAGTGGTGAGTCGGGGGCATCCCCGTGTAGTAGCGGATCTTGTAGGTATCTCCTGCCGATGCGCAGGGGATGGCCACCGCCGTTATGAGGGCGGTAAAAAGGGCCGCTATGAAAACGCTCGAAATCCCTCGTGCCATAATCTGCCTCCTGCCTGATTTAAGGTTGACTGGGTCCACCCGTGACTCCATGAAGGAATCCGTGCCCGTTTCTCACCTCCTCCCCTGCGGGCTCTGGTTGAACCCCATCAGGATCGGTATCGATCTCTCAGATCCCTCTTAAGGATCTTTCCGCTCGGATTCTTGGGCAGCTCGGATACAAAGGCCACGCTCTTGGGTCTCTTGTACCGGGCCAGCCGTTCCTGGCAGTACGCGATGATTTCCTCCTCGGAAAGGCTCATGCCGTCCTTCAGGACCACCACCGCCTTTACATTTTCGCCCCATTGGGGATCCGGGACCCCGATCACGGCGGTCTCGAGGATGGCGGGGTGGCTGTGAAGGATGTCCTCCACCTCTTTGGTATAAATGTTTTCCCCGCCGCTTATGATCATGTCTTTTTCCCGGTCCAGAATGTACAGGTATCCGCCCTCATCCATCATGCCGATATCCCCGGTCTTGAACCATCCGTCGAACAGGGTCTTCTCCGTCTGCTCCGCATCCTGCCAGTACCCCTGAATCACCGAGGGGCCCCGGACCCAGATCTCCCCTCCGGTCCGAAGGGGCGCCTCCCTTCCGTCCCCGTCCACCACCTTGACCTCATAGAGAGGTGTCCGGCGGCCGGCCGACCCCAGTCTCTCCGTCTGGGCGGTGTCGCCTTCGAGCCGGTGGTCGCTCGGGAGAAGAAAAGTGGCCTCCAGGGTTTCGGTCAGACCGTACCCCTGGGTGAACTGCACCCCATTCATGAGGTTCATGGCCTTGTTCAGGATTGCCAGCGGCATGGGGCCGCCGCCGTAAAATATGCGGATCATGGAGGAGGTGTCGAATTTCTCGAACTCCGGATCATTCAGGAGGAAGTTCAGCATGGTGGGGATCATGAGGCAGCTGGTGGTCTTCTCCTCCTATGGTCGCCAGAACGGCCCGCGCATCGAAGCTTTTCATAACGACCTGAGTACATCCAAGGAGCATGTGGCTAAGGGAATGGAAGAGAGCCCCTGCGTGATAGAGTGGAGGGCAGACGAGATTGACATCCTCTTCCGTGAGTCCCTGTGCATGGATCACGGAGAGGCAGTTCACCATGTAGTTCCGGTGGCTGGAAACAGCCCCTTTCGGAAGACCGGTAGTTCCGCTCGTATACATGATGCAGAATGGATCATCCTCCTCGACCTGAATGTCGGGTCTTTGATCGGAAAAAGTCTCGATCTCCGCCGCCACACTTGGAGCCCATTCCGCGGATCCCGTTCCCATACTGAAGTAGAGTTCCGGAGGGATTCCACCACACAGCCCGGCTACCGTCTCATGGTAGCCGTCCCCGACCACCATTGCCTTGGGGGCCGCGTGGTTGAGGAGGTTCGTCATCTCGCCCCTGGCGAGCCGGTAGTTCAGGGGAACGACGATGACTCCCGCTTTGGCGCACCCGAAGTACCATTCCAAGTAGTCGTCGCAGTTCTGGCTGAGGATGGAGACCCGGTCTCCCCGATCGATTCCCCGATCGAGAAGCATGTTCGCTATGCGGTTCGCCGATGTGTCTAAATCCTTCCAGGACTTCCTGTGATCACCACAGACAACCGCTGTCTTGTTCGGAAAATTCGCAGCGTTTACTTCCGGAATCTCTCCTACGATGAATCTCTGCATCCATTCCCCCATGAGCCTTTGGCGTCAGGGTGCTAAACCGAAGGCGCCCCACATGCCGTTGAACGAAGCAAATTTCCTCCCTGAATCCTCATGGAACCGGCCAATGGAATCTTCGCATCAGGATGTCCCTGCCGCTGCCAGAACGCCGTTCTTCTCGATCTCCTCGATCGGGGTCCCCGGCAGAAAGACCCGGATGCCCATTCGCTCGAGCTCTTCTGCGTCCTGGGACGGAATCACCCCGCCAACGATGAGCGGAAAATGGACGCCCGTCTCGTCCATGAGCTGGACGAGCTCGCGGATCCGAGGCATGTGGGTGCCGCACAGGAAGCTGAGCCCGATAACGTCCACGTCCTCCTGCTGAGCGGCGTTCAGGATCTTCGGTGCCGAGTTGTGAAGTCCGAGGTAGATCACCTCATGTCCCCTCTCTTTCATCAATGCGGAGATGGCGACGATCCCGTTGTCGTGGCAATCCAGTCCCATCTTCCCGGTCAGTATCCGAAGTTTTCGTTTTGCACTCATGGGCTCCTCCCAGGCTCATGCTACTCGATGGTGAATCCGATGGCCTCGCGCATGGCATCATGAATCTCTCCCATGGTGGCGCCCGCTTCCACCGCCTCCGTGATCGAGGGAATCATGTTGGCGTCGGTCTGAATGGTCGCCTTGACCGCATCGAGACAGCGGCTCACGGCCTCCTGATTCCTTTTCTTCCTGTACTCGGCGAGGTACTCGCTTCGCTCCTTTTCCCAGGCCCCCTCGTCCGGATAAAAAATCTCGATTGCCCCTTCGGACTCCTCCCGGTACCGGTTCACCCCTACGAGGATGCTCTCCCCGCTGTTGAGTTTCCGCAGCCTCTCCGTCCTCGACCGATTGATCTCGTCCTCGACCCATCCGGTCTTAAACGCCTCCACGATCCCACCCATGCCGTCAATCTTTTCGATCATGGCCTCCATTTTGGTTTCGAGCTCGTCGGTCAGGGTCTCGACCAGGTAGGATCCGGCGAGCGGATCAATAACCCGGTTGAGACCCGATTCATGCGCGAGGACCTGCTGGGTCCTCAGGGACATGGTGGCGGACGCCTCGGTCGGGAGGGAAAGCCCTTCATCGTAGGAGGAAGCCTGGAGCGACTGCACGCCCCCGAGGATTCCGGCCATGGATTCCACGGTGGCCCTCACGATGTTCACATGGGGCTGTTGGGTGGTCAGGCTGGATCCCGCGGTCTGACAGGACGTCCGGAACAGGCAGGAGCGGTCCTTTCCGGCCCCGAGCCGCTCCCGGCAGAGCCTGGCCCAGAGCCGGCGCATGGCCCTGAATTTGGCTACCTCCTCGAAAAAGTCCCCGGAGGACGAGTGGAAAAATGTAAGGCGGCCCAGGAACTCATCGGGTGCCAGGCCCCGCTCCATGAGTCTCTCGGAGACATAGAGCGCTCCGGACATGGCAAAGGCGGCCTCGTGGACGGCGCTCACCCCGGTTTCCCGAATGTTGTAGCCATTGGCCGGCATCCAGTTCAGCTTGGGGAGATATCGCGAGCAATACTCGGCTACGTCCACACAGAGGCGAAGAATCTGGTCCAGAGGGAAAAACTGGATGTGAGTCTGAAGGGGACCTCCGCTCATCTGGAACAGAGGGTCATCCTGTTGGGTGCCGGAGAGCGTTGCGAGATCCATCCCCTGCTTCTTGGCCATGGCGACGTACATGCCAAGGGTCACCGCCGATACCGGCGGCCGAATGGAAAGGGAAACGCGAAGGTCTCCGATGGACACCCCGCGAAACACGGTTTCCATGTCCTCAAGCGTGGAGATAGGCACTCCGGTCGTTCCCACTTCTCCTCGAACCAGGGGATGATCGGAGTCGAACCCATAGGATGTTGGCAGGTCGATGGTCATGGTGAAGCCGGTCTGCCCCTGCCGGGTCATGTACTGAATCCGCTCATTGGTCAACTGGGGCGTCCCGAACCCGATCTGAGACCGGAGTGTCCAGGTCCGCCCCCGGTACATGGTCCGATAGGGTCCCCGGGTAAAGGGATAGCTGCCCGGCACACCCAGCTTTTTATCGTAGTCGAAGCCCTTCAGGTCCTCGGGCGTGTAGAGGTCTTTGAGCTCGATTCCGGCGTCAGTCTTTTCCGGAGTCATGGAGATCTCCTTTCATCTGGAAAGCGTGCCCTCCCGCGGGGGTTCAGCCCCGGCGTTCCTCCGCCTGGAGCCCGATGCTTCCTCGTGAAGCGGGCTTTCCGGTTTTTCACGGCGTGGATTGGCAGAAAGCCAGCACCTCCTGATGAGAGGTCCCGGGAAGGAAAACGCGGCTCACACCCATCCGCTCCAACTCTTTGATATCCGCCTTGGGAATGACCCCGCCCAGCATGACCCGAAACCGGTCCTTCCTGCTCAAGAGGAGCATGAATTTTCGGGTGTGATACAGATGCTGCCCGGACAGAAAGCTGATGCCCACCACGTCCACATCCTCCTGAACGGCGGTCCGGTAGAGATCCTCGGCCGAGTTGTGAAGGCCCATGTAGATCACCTCCAACCCGGCCTCGCGCAGCAGGCTTGCCATGACGGTGATGCCCGTATCGTGGCAGTCCAGTCCCAGCTTTCCGAGAAGAACCCGAACCCGTCTCTCCTTCTTCCCCATGTTTTCGACCTCTTCTTTCTCCTGCAACCGAGTGCCGCCCGCATGCAGCGCCCGCAGTCGATCTTATTCCTTCACCTCACCCACGGCTCGAACCGGCGAGGCCTCAACGCCCTTAAAGCTCAAGGGGAAGAGAGAAACGACCGCATCCCGATGAAGGAGACGATCCAGGTTGCACATCCCTTCCACGATCAGGACTTCCTTGATCTGAATCAACCGGTGGATATTGATGTCTCCCACCGTGAGGATATCGAGCCCCAGGATCCTGATGCCCTGCTCGCCGATCCATTCGGCCTCCCACTGGGTCAGCGTGGTCGGGGTGAGGTACCTTTCCTCCCCGAACCAGCGGTCGGCCCCGGAGTGGAGGAGCAGGATGGGCGCCCGGACCTCGCAGCGTCCGACGTCTTCCCACCCGATGGTTGCGGCCTTTCCCCGAAAGGTCTCCAGAGGGTAGTCCTCGATTCGTTTTCCTCCGGAGATGGAGTGGGCCGGGGCCTCAATGTGAGTCCCGGCATGCAGGCTCATCGCTACGTTATGAGCCGTCCAGCCCGCATTCATGATCGCGGGGGAATCCAGAGGTCGGATACTCGTCTCCACATCTCCCGGATAGACCTGCATTCCACTGCTGAGAGGAAGGGATAAATCAATCAGCGTCATGGTTGTCCCTTTCCCGGGAATCCGTTTCCTTCAGACCCGCTCGCATTGCCCGATGGAGTTCGCCGTGGGTCGCACCGGCCTGGAGGGCCATAGAAAGGACCGGAATCATGTTCCGGTCCGTCTTCATAGCCCAACGAACAGTCTCAAGAGCTGCTTCCGTCTCCTGTGCATTTCTTTCGCTTCGCCATCGTTTCAGATAGGCCTTTCGCTTCTCCTCCCACTCCTCGGTCTTGATACGGGAGAGAGTGATCTCCGGCTCCTCTTCCTCGGGGATGGTGAAGCGGTTTACACCGACCCGGATCTTCTCGCCGCTCTCCAAGGCCTTCTGGTTGGCCACCCTCGCCTGAACGATCTCATTCTCCAGCCATCCCGACTTGGCCGCCTCCAGAAGCCCCCCTTTCTTTTCGATCTTTTCCAGATAGGCCGCGATCCGGGCCTCCATCTCGTTGGTCAGGCTTTCCACAAAGTACGACCCGGCGAGGGGATCCACGGTATAGGTGATGTCGGTCTCGTAGCCGATAATCTGAGAGGTGCGCAGAGCGATTCGAGACGACTCGGGCGTGGGCAGACAGAGGCCCTCGTCGTAGGAGGCCACCTGAAAGGACTGGACCCCGGAGAGGACTGCACCGATGACGCCCGCCGTGCCCCGAATGATGTTGTTGAGGGGCTGCTGCGTCGTGTAGCTCGTGCCGCTGTTCTGAATGGCGACCCGCAGCTTCATGGACCGGGGGTCCTTCGCGCCGAATCGCTCTTTCACGATCCTGGCCCACATTCGCCGCATGGCACGGAACTTGGCCGCCTCCTCGAACATGTTCATCCCCACGGCCATGAGCCATGCGGCCCGGGGCGCAAACTGATCGATGTCGAGCCCCCTCTGAAGGACCCGCTCAAAGACGTCGACGGCAAGGGCCAGGCTGAAGGCGATCTCCTGCACCGCGTCGATCCCCGTGTCCCGGGCGTTGTAGCCGTTGCAGACCAGCCAGTTCAGCTTGGGAAAATGCAGGGAGGCATGCTCGATCACGTCCACACTCAACCGGATGATCCCCTCCAGGGGAAAGAACTGGGTCGTCGTCTGGAGAGGCCCTCCGCTCATCTGAAAGATGGGATCGTTCTGGATCGTCCCGAGAACCTTCGCCTTCTCCAGCCCCCGCTTGTCCGCCATGGCGTCCAACATGGCCAGGAAGACGGCCGAGACAGGAGGGCGCACGGAAAGGGAGCAGCTCACCTCGGTGGGAGGATAGTCGCTGAAGATGGTCTCCAGATCGTCCAGGGTGGAGATGGCCACGCCCGTAACGCCGACCTCGCCCTCGGCGATGGTTTCGTCCGAGTCGAACCCATAGGATGTAGGCAGGTCGATGGTAAGAGTGAACCCTGTCTGGCCCTCCCCATAGAGATACTTCAGGCGCTCCCTGACATCGTCGGGTGTCCCGAAGCCCACCTGAAAACGGCGGGTCCACATGCGGCCGCGATACATGTTGGGGTAGACACCCCGTGTGAAGGGGTACTGACCCGGCTCCCCCAGATGTTCTCCGTAATCGAATTCTTCAAGATCCTCGGGGCCGTACTTCTCCTGAATGGTAACGCCCGCAGAGGTCTCGAACTTTTGAAGCTTTTCCCCTTCCAGATACACGGACCTGGGAAGGTGCTCTGTCGAATTGCCCATGATCCACTCCTTCCAGGCTGTGGACGCCTAATCGTTTCGGCTGAGAAGACTCAGGGCCAGAATGCTGGCCGGTCCGCCCATATTTTCCGTCAGACCGAGCCGGGCGTTCCGAACCTGTGCGCCCCCGGCCTTTTCCTGGAGCTGGGCCTTGATCGCGTACATCATGCGAAGCCCGGTCGCGCCCACGGGATGGCCGCAGCTGAGCAGGCCACCGCTCGTATTGACGGGAACCTTACCCCCCTCGTCAAACAGCCCGTCGTCGATGGCTGCGGGAACATCTTCTATGCGATCCACGAAACCGAGCCCCTCGTAGGTGAGGGCCTCATTGATGGTGAAGCAGTCGTGCACCTCGGAGCAGTCGATCTCTTCGAGAGGGTTGAGAATACCGGCGTTCCTGTACATCCGAGCGGCCGCGGCCTTCAGATTGCTGAAATGCATGAAGTCGTTATCCGGGTTGAAGTAGGGGAAGTCCCAGCCGTCGCTCACGTAGAGCTCGAGCCCCCGGATCAGGATGTGGTCCCGGTTGAAGGCGCCCGCATCCTCCGTCCGCATCATAATCACGCAGGCGGCCCCGTCCGTCGTGGGACAGCAGTCCATGACGGTCAGCGGGTAGACCACCATGGGAGACTTCAGGACATCCTCGTAAGTCATCTTTATCCGGTATTCTGCCTTGGGGTTGTGGACCCCGAAGCAGTGGTTCTTGGCGGAGATCTTAGCCAGGTGCTCCCTCTTGAGACCGATCTTTGCCATCATGCGATTGGCATACACCGCAAAGGTGCCGGGTGCGGTGAAGCCCTTCTGGTAAAGCGGATGAAGCGTCTCCACCATCATCTTGACCAGGCTGTTTCGCGGGGAACGCTCTCTCAGCTTCTCGACGCCCATGGCCAACACGCAACGGTGGCGTCCCGAGAGAAGGGCCTGGGACGCATTGATCACCGCATCCCCGGCCGAGCCGCAGAAGTTGGAGACCCGTGTGATCGGAATCCCCCTCAGAGAGAGCGGCTCGCAGAGGTCATGCCCTGCCTTTCCGTGGTACACGGTGTTGTCCGGGAAGGCTGTGCTCAGCCATGCCCCGTCGATGTCCCGGGGCCCCACGCCGGCCTCTTCAAACGCCTCGAAGGCGGCCTCCGCGATCAGGTCGCCGTAGCTCTGGTCAAAGTTCTCGTCAAACCTGGTGCAGCCCGCGCCGACAATGGCTACTCGGTGTGTGATTATGGATGTCATGATTCACTTCCCTCGCAATGGGTGCCGCTCACCGGGTCGCTCTGGCTCCCGGACCCGGATGGGGTTTCCTTTCCTTTGGAGAAGGAGCTTTCTCATCTTCCTCCCCGTTACCCGCTCTCTCCGGATCCGCCTTCTGCTCTTTCAATCGATCCAGGAACCTTTCGATCCAGACCGAATCGATGCCGCAGTACCTTCCCAAACCCGCCTCCTCGGTGTCCCTAGCCCAGGGAACGGCTGCCGTCCGGCATCCTTACGCTTTGGGGCGGCATTTCCAGAAATAGTTGTGAAAATAATTCCCGTCGTGAAACTTTCGGAAGCACATCTCCACGGGCATTTCGACGCGAACGTCCTTCGGGTCCACATCGGTCATCTGCGTCGTCATTCTCGCGCCCTCGGGAAAGTCGATAATGGCCATGGTTGTGGGAGGATCCGGGCTCGGGTAGTAGTACTCCTGATTGTAGGAAAAGAGGACGGCCTCCTTGCTGAGTTTGACGGTGCGAAAACGGTCCTGGGCATAACAGCCCGGGCACACGTGGACATCACGGAGGAATTGGATTTTTCCACACTCTTCGCACTCCCTGGCGTAGAGCTTCAGGTTCGTCTCCTTCTCCCGGTACACCAGTGTGGAGGAGGAAAAAGGCGCCGTCAGGGGGCCCTGCCCCCGGATCAGGTGATGGAAACTGAGGAATTTGGTGTAGTTGTCCAGCTCTCTCCGCGCATCAAGCTGGCTCTGAAGGTGTGTTCGGCCCTCTCCACCCCGGACCCCGTCCACGGCCCGGAGCGCCACGGCATCCGCACCGTCCCCGTAAGCGATCAGGAGGAAGAGCTGCCCCGGCTCGAGCTCATCCAGGGCGGAGGCCAGCAGGAGAAGGGGTAGTGCAGTGCCGCAGAGCCCGATGCCGGCCGGAGGAGCGATGAGCTGGGCCTTTACATCGAAGCCCAGCTTTGCCGCGACCTTTCCGTGGCTTCGGGCATCCACCGGTGTGATGAGGACCTTGGCGAAGTCCTTCGGCTGGAGGGACATACGCGACATCAACCCCTCCGCCGCCTTAGTGGCGGAGTGCTGAAACCCATAGATCTGTGCGAACCTGACGTCGTCCTGGATTACAAAGGGGTCTTCGTCCCGACGCCATAGATCCATAATGTCGTCTGAGACGGAGTAGGCATCCAGGATCTCGGCTCGTACGCCCTCGCGCCCCACGAGGACGGAGGCCGCGCCATCCCCCAGGACCGGCTCCAGCGGCGAGCCCGGCTCGGCGAGGCGGCAGTCTGCGCCCACCACGAGCGAGGGGCCACTGCGCCCCGTCTCCACGGCGTCGGCCGCACTCAGCAGGGCCGACACCGAGGACCGAAGGGATGCGCCGCAGTCCATGGTCCGAAGGTCCCCGCGGAGATCCAGGGCCGTGGCTATAGTCGCAGCCGAGGATTTTTCCCGATAGGGAGGAGTCGTTGTACTGAAGTAGAGCCCTTCGATGTCTTCCTCGCCGCAGGGTGCGCCCCTCAGGCAGTCCATCCCGGCACTGACCCCCATGGTAATGCTGTCTTCATCGAAGTTGGCAACGGCCCTTTCGCCCTTCCCGCCCGGTCGGCCCCACGCACCGTGGATGCAGGAGGCACTCATTCGCCACCTGGGAATGTGAACGCCGCATGATACGATTCCCGTCATTGATTCCGCCCCCCGAAGAGTGTCGATTCCTATTTGAAGACCAGATCGAGGCCGCCGGCCACGAAGATCACCTGACCCGTGATGTAGCGTGCGTCCTCGTCGGCAAAGAAGAGGTAGGTGCCGGCAAGTTCGTCGGGCGTGGCAAACCGCTTCAAGGGAATCCCTGCCTTGAACTTCTCGAGAAACTCCTGCGGTGTGGCCTGAAGAAGGGGCGTATCCGTTGCACCGGGCGCTACCGTGTTCACCGTCACGTTGTAGCGTGACATCTCCAGTGCCAGGGACTTGCTCAGGGCGATGACGCCGGCCTTTGCCGCTGCGTAGTTGGACTGGCCAAGGTTGCCGTGCGCCCCAATAGAGCTGGTATTGACAATGGAGCCGGATTTCTGCTCGCTCATGGCGGGAATAACGGCCTGGCAGCAGAGCCACGGTCCCTTGAGGTTGATTCGGATGACATCGTCGAAGAGATCTTCGCTCATCTTCTTGCAAAGGGCGTCCCGGTTCAGTCCCGCGATATTGCACAGGACGTCGATGCGGCCGTAGGCCTTGAGCCCGTGGTCCACGACCGCCGTCACCTGTTCCTTGTCCGTATGGTCCATGACCTCGGCGAGGACCTTGCCGCCGTTCTTCTCGATGGTCTTCGATACCCGGCCCAGGTTTTCGGAATCGATGTCATTGAGAATGAGGCTCGCCCCTTCCCGTGCGAACCTCAGCGCGGTCGCCCGGCCGATGCCGCCTCCAGCGCCCGTAATCATCGCGACCTTTCCTTTCAATCTCATTTCGACTATCCTTTCCTCTTCGTGAAACGCGTGCGCGCAGACACCCGATGGTTACGACGGGCGCTTCTGCCCGCGTTTGATCATCAGCACCCACTGGGCCTCGCACACCGCCTCGTCCCGCTGGTTGTATACCGTCCAGTCAAAGGTGACGATGCCGCGATCCGCATACTTTTTCGTATCCTTCTTGTCGGTCACCCGCACTACAGTGCGAAGGGTATCCCCGGCCCGGGCCACGCCGGTGTATCGTGCCGTGGAGCTGAGCAGCGCCATGGATGTCCCCTCGAACATGAGAGTCTGGTTGGCCAGGCCCGTGCCGATGCATGCGGTCAGAAGCCCGTGGGCGATGCGCCCTCCAAAAGGGCCCTGCCGGCCGAACTCCTCATCCGTGTGAAGGGGGTTGTAATCTCCTGACCAGCAGGCGAACATCCAGATATCGGACTCGGTCAGGGTCCGGGACGCGGAGACGAACTCGTCTCCGACGGAATAGTCCTCGAACACAATGCCTTTGTTGTAGACCGTTTTGGGTATGGACACGTCGTGCGCCTCCTTAGGTTCACCGTTTAAACGACCGGAAGGCTTGCGCGTACGGCGGCCGCGTTCTTCTCCTGACCTCCCGTGGTGTCCGTTTCGTTGAAGCTCCCTGAAGTACAACATGCGTGCCACAATGCCTGAATGCTTGAAAAACCACCTAACCTATGGATATTCTTGCATCTCAATTCGGATCCACGGGAAAAGGGCTCAGGGATGCGTGACCGCCGAAAGCTCAAGCGCGACATTTTGTCGTAGCCTTCCGCTCTTAAAAAACAGCCGAAAGGAGCCGGGACAGGCCCGATGAAGGCTCAACAAGGCCGGCCGGACAAAATGTCGTGCTTCGCGCATGGACCCCCGTTCCACGATCCCCGGCCATTGGCTGGGATGCAGGAAAGGAGGGCTCCGGGGTATCGAAGCCGAGGTCCCGTGCCGTTGGCCCGAAACTTGTAGTCCCTATTCAAAGGAGGGCGTGCGAGAAATGGGGACCGCCCCAAACGGTCTCCCTGCGGAGGAGACAGCTCACTATTGAAACCCTGCGAGGAAGCCATGGAAGAAGGAGTGAATACGTTTGAGATCGCCGAGGGAATTCTTAACGGTCTCGAGTTAGAGCAGGCCTTCATGTATACGCGGTCCGCCTATGCCGTGATCGATCGGAATTACCGCATCATCCGTCACAGTGTCTCGATTCTGAATCTCTTTCCGGCCGGATTGCGTCTCCCCGTCTTTGAATGCTTTCGCTGCTTCAAACGCCACAGCCCCTGTCCGGACTGCCCATTTCAGTCGTTCGGGGACGGTACCGAGATTCGGGACCGCACCATGGTGGTCCCCGACGGCGCAGGCAGCATACGGTTTTTCCGGGTTATCACCCTACCTATTGAGAGCGCGGAGAACGAACCGCTCCTGTTCGAGTTCATTCAAGAGATCACCCACCAGCAGCAGATCATGTCCAGGTATGCGGAACTCTACGAATTTCACCGGAATATTCTCACGAACGCCCCGGTCGCCATTTTCACCCTGGACCCGCAGGGCCGTATCACCACGACCAACCCGGCCCACCTGAAGATCGCCGGCGATGCCCCGAAGGATCAGGTCCTCGGATTCGACTGGCTTCACTCCGAAAACGTGCGACTCTCCGGCCTGGACACCTACCTCAGGAAGGGGCTTTCCGGCGAATCCTTCAACGTCTCCGACCTGCCTTTCACCGCCAACCTCACCGGCCGCCGCCTCTACATGTCTCTGCAGGGAGTCCCCCTGAAAAACGAACAGGGCGAGGTGGAATCCCTGATCTGTATCCTCGAGGACACGACAGAAAAGACGGAGTACTTGAAAGAGCTCAAAAGGCTGAAGGAGTACAACGAGCACATCATCGAGAGCATGACCGACGGCGTTGCCGTCGTGGACAGCGAGTTCCATCTCAGGACCCTCAACAAGGCCCTGACGGACATCTTCGAACTGGCCCCGGAGGACCTTCTGAACACGGACTTCCGCGCGTTCCTGAACGCAGGAAGGGCGAAACAGATGATCCACGACATGGCCCACGTCTCCCGCTCCGGATCTACCCTGCCGATCAAGAACTGCCTCATCACGAACAGGGGGCGGGTGCTCTCGCTGAACTACAAGATGGCCCCCCTCTTTAACCGTGAGGAACGTCAGTACGGGGTCGTCATCCTGTTCGAGGACGTCACGGAAAAGGAGAAGATGGAGATCCGCTTTCAGAACCTTTTTGAGAAGGCCAACGACGGCATCTTCATTACCGACCGGGACCTGAGGATCCTTTCGGTCAACCAACGGGCATCTGACCTGTTTGAGGATCGGCCCCGGGAAGGAAAATCTCTTTGCGACCTCTTTGCGGGGGAGACACTCACCAGAGTGAAGTCCCAGGTGACCTCACTGCTTGAAGGAAAGCCGACCCAGCCTTACGAGATCATCGCCGGGCAGGGAAGGGACGTGCTGCACCTCGAGGTGAACATGTCGCTCATGGAGGAGTACGAGCGGTTTACACGAATTCAGTTTATCGTTCGCGACATCAGCCCGCGCGTCAAGCTCGAGGAGCAATTGATGCAGGCCACCAAGATGTCGGCCCTGGGGGAAATGGCGGCTGGCTTCGCCCATGAGATCAACAACCCCATTGCCACCATTGCGGCCTGCTCGGAGGAGATCGCGGATCTGATGGAAGAAGTCGAAGGCGGGGTCGACCCATCGTTGAAACAGATCCTGCACAAGCTTCATTGCAATATTCAGGAGCAGTGCTATCGATGTAAAAAAATCAACGACGACCTCCTGGACTTCGCCAGGACGAAGAAGCCGGTCCTCGGGGAAACCGATCTCAATCGGGAAATCATCAAGGTCGTGAGCTTCAGCGGATTTTCGGATGACGCCTCAGTGGGCCGGGTGCAGCTGGAGCTGGACCCGGAGCTTCCCTGCATTCGTAGCAACGGCTCCCAGCTTCAGCAGGTATTCCTCAACCTCCTCAACAACGCCCTGGACGCTACGGAGGAGGGCGGTCATGTGATTATTTCTACGACGTCCTGGGACGATCACGTCCAAATCGTCTTCAAAGACACAGGCGTGGGTATGGCGAAGGAGCAGATGTCGAGGATTTTCGATCCCCTCTTCACGAC
>JASFQI010000024.1:0-25446 GCA_050115555.1 Desulfobacteraceae bacterium | reverse complement strand
GGATCGAGAACGTGGAGGTGAAACCGGGCGAGACCGTGGAGCGGGTGGCCACGTTCGGAGAGGGGGGCGTGCTGCACGTAAAGGCGATCAAGAACAATGCCCCCATGAAGGCGTACGTGAAGGTGTACCGGCAGGAGGACGAGAAGTATATGAAGGACGGGTACACCCGGCAGGACGGAAAGCCTGCGGAGTTCAAGCTGCTGCCTGGGACGTACAAGGTGTGGCTGCAGGACGGGAGCGTGACGCAGCGTCCCGAGCAGTGGATCGAGAACGTGGAGGTGAAACCGGGCGAGACCGTGGAGAGGACGGCCACGTTCGGGCAGGGGGGCGTGCTGCACGTAAAGGCGATCAAGAACAATGCCCCCATGAAGGCATACGTGAAGGTGTTCCGTCAGGAGGACGAGAAGTACATGAGGGACGGGTACACCCGGGAAGACGGAAATCCTGCGGAGTTCAAGCTGCTGCCTGGGACGTACAAGGTGTGGCTCCAGGATGGAAGTGTAAAGCAGCGTCCCGAGCAGTGGATCGAGAACGTGGAGGTCAAGGCGGATCAGACCGTAGAGCGGTTTGCCACATTTGTCCAGGGTGGAGTGCTCCTCATCGCCGCCACGCGGGAAGGCGAGCCCTGCAAAGCATATGTCAAGGTGTTTCAACAGAAGGACGATGGGTACTTGGGGGACGGATGGACCAAGGAGGATGGAGGGGCAGTCGAGTTTGACCTGCTTCCAGGCCTCTACTATGCCCGGGTGACAGATCCGTCGGACAAATCCATTCGGGAGATAAAGGACATTCAGGTGACATCGGGAAAGACGATCACCGCGAATGCAGCCTTCCCTGTTGAAGCGGAAACTCCGTCTGAAGAATCGTCTGCAGCTCCCGAACCGGTTCCGCAGACGGGCGCTGAGAAGGAGAAAACCCCCACTGCCCCGGGCAAGGTCGAAGAAGGAGGGCAAAGCCTTCATGGGGGCGAGATCCCGATCATGCCAGGGGCCGAGGTTTTGAAAGAGACTGCATTCGGAAATTCCGCACAGTACGAGCTGGAGGTGAACGCTCCCCTGCAAGTGGTCTTGGACTACTATAAAAAGGCCATGGCGGATCGGGGGTGGCCGCAGGGCATGGTCATGAATCAGGGGGGAAGAGGTGCCATGATGATTCAGCACGAGGGTCGGCAGTTCGCCTTGAAGGCAAAGGCCTCGGGAGACCTTACACACTTCACCCTGATGCTGATTCAACAATAGCCCGCCGGGCTCGAGTTACCCGGAAGGCCAAACTCCGCACATGCCTCATCCCGCCAGTGCAGCGGGAGAGGCATGTGCCATGGAGGGTTCTTCATTCATCATCGCAGATCTCCAAATCCGGATAGTACTTCTTCGCACATTCCCTGCAGATACTGTGGCTGAACTCGGCTTGTGAATGCTTTTGGATGTAAGCCTCAATTTGGTTCCAGTACCCCTTGTCATCCCGGATTCTTTTACAGTGAGAGCAGATGGGGAGAAGCCCGCTCAGGGTCTTTACCTCAGAAAGCGCTTCGCGCAGATCGTGCGTCCGTTCACTCACCTTTAGCTCCAGCGTGTCATACGCCTCTTGAAGCCGCCTCTCCGCAATATCCCGTCTTTTGATGCTTTCGGTGAGCATGTGGTTCAGCTTTAGAACAGACACATACCTCCACACTCCCATGACGAGAACCAAGCCCACGAGAAGTGCGGCCATGGTCCCGGCCACCCTCAGGGCCGACCAGAAAGGCTTGGGCTGGCCGTACCACTTGACATAAATATCCCTGTACGTCTCGGAGCCGACGAACTGATCCACTGCTGCATCCAATCGAGCAAAGAGGGCCTGATTCTCTCGAGCCACCGAAATCGCCCTCCGAATTTCCGTGAGAGGGCGCCCTACGGTCTTGATTCTGTCATCGATCCCGGCGTCACGGGCCAATTTCCACAGCACAGGCTCGGGAAAGATGAGCGCATCGACATTCCCGGACAAAAGGGCGAAAAGGGCATCCTGGATGTGGTTGAATTTCTTTGAACGAACAGACGGCCTTTGAGCTACCAGGATTTCGCCGATGTTCAGCTTGACAACCGCAACGGTTTTATCATCCAGGCTGGGCAGGGTGGATAGATCGTCCCTCGTCACTCTCGTGAAGATGGATACCGGGAACGTCTCCACTGGAGAGGTGAATGAAAACCAATCCTTGCGCCTCTCGGTGATCCCTTGGTTTGGAATCAGATCGGCCTCTCCCGTTTTTACGGATTCAAAGACGCTCTGCCAGTCATCCTTGATAACGTATTCAAGGTTCACGTGAGCGATTTTGGCGATTTCTTTGAGGACATCAATGGCAAAGCCCTGGGGGATCCCGTCCGGAGACACAGAGTATTGGGGAGGAAAATTTCGAAGTACTGCAGCTTTTACATGGATAGGCGCAAGAGAATCGGACGCAAATGTAGACTCTACATAGAAAAAAAGGAACAAAGAGAAGAAAAAAATGAACTTGACCCTATTGGGATTCTGCATTTTTGGGCGTGTCAGGCTTTTCATGAGCGCCTCTCGGAGAGCTGCATTTGGAGTTCGTCTCGTTCGGGGTGCCGACAACTTGACGACAGTCGCAGCCTCTTCAGGCAGTTTTTGTTTTATTCTTAATCGTTTCTTGACCATTGCCGTGTCTGGGACTTTGATCGCAATGTTTGGACCAGTTTTTTCTCTCACTTGGAAATGCAAACCGTGATAACCGCATCCGAGCAGGGCATCACAGGAGGCTGAATCCCTTCTGATCAACCTCAAATTTTCTACACTGCAGAGAGGGACGTCTCAGATTTTCTTGCAATTTGAGCACACGGAGAAAAGGATCTGCATCCTTTTCGCGAGGCTCCTGAACGGTTCGAAGGCATTCGCAGGAGGGAACGCTTTTGGCATTTTGGGTGTCAAATCTATCTCATCGAATGTCTTTCGAAGATCCCTGTGTTCCATATATAAATCGATCCTGGTATTCGAATCCCCTTCAAGATACGTCTTCATAATGCGCTCAACCATGGCCATAACCATTCTCCTGTTCAGGCACATTTGTGAGCTTCATAAAAAGCACGAACGATCGTGCTATATCTAATGAAAATACCAACCCTTCACGGCCCGACTGAATGGGTGCGAGGATCTTATTCTGTTGTCCCTTTCCCTGAGAGGGCTGCGAACTCCCCTGTTTGATGCAGACCTTTCAGCGGTTACTTTCCGTACCGGTCAAGGAGCTGTTTCAGGGACGCCTCCTCCCGATTCTTGGTTTCTCCATTTTGAAGGAGCTTGTTATAGAGATGAAATCCGAGGAGGAGGGAATAGAGTTCAAAAAGGATTTTTTCGCAAGGCCGGTACGCGCATGCCGAAATTTTTCAAAGGAGATGTTTTCTGGACTAGGAGGACAAGGCCGTTCGCAGGGTCTCGACGAATCGATTGAACAGCAGGGTTTGTCTTCTTAGGGATCGCTGGGACAGATCAAGGAAAAGGGCCTCCCTCAGCCCTCTTGAGATCTCAAGTTGAACGCCTTGACCGCTTCGGCATCGGTTGCATATGTTCTCCGTGCTTTGCCCCTGCAGGCCCGGTCTTGGGCTGATCACGGCGTGAAATCCGGCCGCAATCAAACGACTTCGAATGCGTTCGATGATTGCTTGGTTTTTCCCTCCAAGAAAGACGATTTTTTCTTTTTCCTTACAACCATGAATGGTCAGGACAACGTCGGCGTTGTGAGCGATTACCCTTCCTTCGGGCTCGTCAAACCGGTCGCTCGCAATATGCAGTACTCGGTTTCCGGTTTTTTTGATCCCCTTGAACGCGTAGAAACTGTAATCCCTGCCTGCAATGGCATCCGCAATCTCGCCGGTGCCCGGCTCGATGCCTCCGGCATGCGGCGCAATAACGGCCAATGGCGAAGCCGTTTTGCGCGACAGGATGAGGTAATCCACTCCCTCCTTTTCATTCCGGCTCAATACGTTGTAGTCGGAGTAGGTGTCCATAGCGGGGGTCGCTTTCACGATGCTGAGGAGGGCCGAAAAGAGAAAGGCAGGAGTGCCCATAGACCAGGCGGTTACGACGATATTAGAAGGTGAAGGTTTTGTCCGCCTCCATGGCCAGTTCATAGAGGTCGTCCATCCAGGCGATAGGACAAGCGCTTGATCCCTCCAGACCGTGGGATTTCATGCACACGCCTCAGACATAAAAATCGCCCTCGAACGAATTCACCTGCCCGATCACGTCATACTCCTTTGTGCTGCATTTTTCATAAAGCACGCCTTTCCGAGCATAAAGACACTGACTTCATTCCCCTTGCTGACCGACACGTTGGCCAATCGCATGGCATTGTAAGCGGCTTCCACATCGTCCGTGGAGATGATGAACAGCACATTCATGGTGAGTCTCCTCTACGTTCTCGAAGGCGAAAAATTCCCGCACCCTCAGAGGGCGGCCTTTCGCACCTCGTCGGGCACGTCTTTCTCGAACGGCTTGAAGTTTTCCCGGAAGTCCCCTGCGAGCTTTCTGGCCCGCTCGTCGTAAGCCGCAGTGTCGCCGGACGCGTTTCGTGGGTTGAGGATCTCCGGAGGCACACCCTTCACCTCTTTGGGAACCTCGAGACCGAATACCGGGTCCTTCTCGAACTCCGCACGGTCCAGGGCTCCGCTCAGGACCGCCTTGACAATGGCACGTGAGTGGGCGATGCGGATTCGAGTACCCTCACCGTATGGCTTTCCTGCCCAGCCCGTGTTCACGAGCCAGCACCGGGCATTGTGCTGCTGCACTTTCTTCATGAGCAGGTCGGCATAGACCGCCGGCCGCAGTGCCATGAACGGGGCGCCGAAGCAGGCGCTGAACACGGCTTGTGGCTCCTTCACGCCCACCTCGGTCCCAGCCACCTTGGCCGTATACCCGCTCAGGAAGTGGTACACGGCCTGCTCCACACTCAGCCGGGCGACCGGTGGCATGACCCCGAAGGCATCACACGTGAGCATGATGATGTGATTGGGATGACCGCATACCCCGCCTCGGAAGGCGCTGGGAATGTGGCTGATGGGATAAGCGGCGCGGGTGTTCTCGGTAAGGGAGTCGTCGTTGAGGTCCAGGCGCCGGGTGTTATGGTCAATGAACACGTTCTCGAGGATGGTGCCGAACTTACGCGTGGTCTCGAAAATCTCGGGTTCCTCCTCCCTTGAGAGCCGGATGACCTTTGCATAGCAACCTCCCTCGAAGTTGAAGATTCCCTCGTCGCTCCATCCGTGCTCGTCGTCGCCGATGAGCGTACGGTCCGGGTCGGCAGACAGCGAGGTCTTCCCCGTTCCAGAAAGACCGAAGAAGATGGCGGAGTCGCCCTTTTCCCCGAAGTTGGCCGAGCAGTGCATGGAGAGTACGGATTCCTGAGGGTAGAAGTAGTTCAACATGGTGAAGACCGACTTTTTGATCTCCCCGGCATAGCTCGTTCCACCGATCAGGACGAGCTTCCTGCCTAGATGGATCAGCACGAACGCCTCGGAGTGGAGGCCGTCCAATTCCGGGATGGCGCTGAACCTCGGCACATTGATGACCGTGAACTGCGGGGTGTGAGTCTCCGCCTCCGCGGGATCCAGAAAGCGGATGAACATGTTTCGCGCGAACAGGTTGTGCCATGCCGTTTCCGTGACCACGCGAATGGGAATGCGGCGCGCCGGCTCAGCCCCCACGTAGCAATCCTGGATGAACACGTCCTTGTTCTGGAGGTAGGCCGTAAGCCGGTAAAACAGGTTCGTGAAGTGCTGTTCGTCGATGTCCCGGTTCACATCTCCCCACCAGATCTTGTCCTCGCTGGTGGGCTCCCGGACGATGAACCGGTCGTTGGGAGAGCGTCCCACGTGGTGGCCGGTACGCACCACCACAGGACCCAGATGAGCGATAAGCCCTTCGCGCCGGCGCACGATCAGCTCGTAGAGATGCGGCGTGGAGGGATTCCAGTACAGGGTACCGAGGTTTTTAAAACCCAGGGCCTCCAGTTCGGGACGAACGTTTTTTTTATTGAACATGGGAGCCTCCTTTCCTAAGCAAAGGGACAGAAAAAAACTCAGATGCTTTCCACCACGACCTGAGGCAGGATGTTCTCCACCATGGAAGAGTGGCAAAGCTCTGTACCCGGGGTCATGGCTGTGGCCGTGCCGGCCGCACAGGCAAGCCGCAGGCAGTCCTCCAGGGACCGGTGCTGGGAGTGCGCCCAGACAAACCCTGCGACCACGGAGTCTCCGGCCCCGACCGTACTCTCCACGTCCACGGGCGGGGCCATGGCCTTGAGCCGCGTCCCGGATGCCGACAGGATCAAACCGTCCTTGCCCCTGGAGACGAGCACGAAGGGAATACCTGTTTCGTGGAGATCTTCGCATGCGGTGAGAATTTCGTTCTCGGTGGGGAGATTCCGCCCGACCAACCGGCCCAGTTCGTGGACGTTCGGTTTGATGCAGGCGGGCTGGTACGCAATGGAATCGCGCATGGCCCGGCCGTCCGCATCCAGCAGGGTGAAGGCGGATTTCTTTCGAGCCGCCACAATGAGCTGGCCGTATAGGTTGGGAGTGACACCCCGGGGAAGGCTCCCGCTCATCACGAGGTAGTCCATATCCTGGATTCCCAGGATACTTCTGTAGAACTCGGCGATCTCCGTCGGGCTGATCTCAGGTCCCGAGGCGCTGATCACGTATTGCCGGTCGTGGCTGTCTTCCCTGAGAATGATGTTCGTGCGCGTTTCCCCGGAGATACGGGTGAAGTTGATCATGACCCCTGCATTAATCAGGAGACCTTCCAGCTGAAGTCCATCATATCCGCCCACGAGACCGAGGGCCACGCTCCGGCCTTCCAGTTCGGTGATGACGCGGGAGACATCAATGCCCTTGCCTGCGGCATAGTGTTTTTCGTTGGTCACCCGGGTGGTGTCGTCGTTAAGAAGACGCTCTACCGTGATAGCTCGGTCCAGGGCGGGATTCAGCGTGACCGTGTAGATCATGGGGTGCTCCCTTCGATTGCGTTTCCCGATGCGTCGGCCTTCCGGATGATTTCCCACGCCTCCTCCGCCGTTTCCACGAACCGGATGAGGTCCAGGTCCTCCTCGTCGACAGCGCCTTCCTCGACCAGGATATCGAATCGAATGATGCGGTCCCAGTACTCCTTTCCGAACAGGAGGATGGGGAAGGCCTTGATCTTATGAGTTTGCATCAGGGTGAGGGTCTCGAACAGCTCATCCAGGGTCCCGAACCCGCCGGGGAACGCAACAAGCGCCTTGGCACGCATGAGAAAGTGCATCTTTCGTACGGCGAAGTAGTGAAACTGGAAGCAGAGCTCCGGCGTGATAAAGGGGTTCGGGTCCTGCTCCGTGGGCAGGACGATATTCAGGCCTATGCTCTTGGCGCCCGCATCGTGCGCACCCCGGTTGGCGGCCTCCATGATTCCGGGGCCCCCACCGGTTGTGATCACATGGGTGTTTCGGCCCTCGACCTTGCACTCCGCAGAGATCAGGCGGCCGAGCTTGCGGGCCTCTTCATAGTAGCGGCTGTTGGAGAGGGCTCTGCGTGCGGCCTCCAGGGCGCGGGCGCGCTGCTCGTCTTCGGGGAACTTCTCGGCTTCAGCCCGCAACTGGTCCACCCGGTTTCTCGCGGTTTCCGGGTCCGGAATACGGGCGCTTCCGAAGACCACCACCGTGGATTCGATCTCCTGCTCCTGTTGAAGCAGGTCGGGTTTGAGGAGCTCGAGCTGCAGGCGCAGGGAGCGCAGCTCGTCCCGCACGAGGAAATCGGTGTCCTGGTAGGCCAGGCGGTAGCTGGGAGAACGGGTCTGGGCGGAGTCCACGTGGCGGCGTGCGGAAGCCGCCTCCTCTCTCGCGGGACTATATGGGCAGTGCACTCGCGAATTGTGCTGCATGGTCTCCTCCTGGATTTCGCACCGGGACGGCGGACCCCGGGGGTGGGGCCCGGTTGGACGGATCGCTGGGCTTGAAAGGGATCTGATATCGAGGATACCGTCCGGGTAGGGGGTCGTCAAGGAGGATCGCTGTTGCTTCAGCCGGTCGGTGAGATCCCGGCAGACTGCTTTTTACCGTTGCAAATTGTGTCGCGATCCGCATACCCTATAGGCAACATTGACGGTCTCGCAAAAATCCGCTCAACCGCTGTTGGCTGCGCTGTAAGGTCTTGGAATCGCTAGGGACAAATCTCCGGGGCAGGGCTTTTTGCGACTCCATCAACATTCGGCCTTTTCTGAGTCTTACAGCTCATGGGGCGGACCGTGAGAAACGTCCGGACCCCACTTCGTGGAACCAGGAGACCGGGGAGGAGGAGATATGGAAAAGCATCTGCTTTTGACGGTAAGCGAGCAGAAGAGCGCGCTACACGGTGCACGGTTTCTGGCCGGGTTTTTCGGCGACAAGGACGTGGTGAAGCTTACCCTGTTCTACACCATTCCCCGGCCTGCGGCCGTCTGGACGGGGGAGAAGACACAGCAGAAAGTGGTGGAACAGGAGGACATGGCCAGGAAGGGTGAGGCCAAAGCCAAGAAGGCGCTTCAGGAAGCCAAGTCCGAGGTGATCAAGCTCGGGTTTTCCGGGGAGCAGGTCCAAACACGCCTCCAGATGCGGCAGTTTTCAAAGGTCAAGGACATCCTGGAGGAGGGCGAGCGGGGCCTTTACGACGCCATTATTCTGGGCAAGCGAGGGTTGAACTGGTTCGAAGAGGCATTTGACGGAAGCGTGACCAAGGAACTTCTGGAGAGCCGACACAACTGTCCCATCTGGATCTGCCGCCGCCCCGATCCGGAGCGCAAGGGGGTTCTTCTTTGCATGGACGGCTCAGAAGGTTCCTACCGCATGGCCGACCACGTAGGGTTCGTCCTGGGGACCGAGCAGCGGCATCCCGTGAAGATCCTCGTGATTAAGGGGAGGGCACTCCAGGATACCCCGGAGGCGATTATTGCCAAAGGCCGTGAGCTCCTGTCCAAGAGCAAGGTTCCCAATGTGCGTGTGACCGCGTCGGCCATTGACGCATCCAGCCCGGCCCGGGCCATCCTGCGAGAGGCGGAAGAAGGGGGGTATGCCGTGGTGGCCGCCGCCAGGGGTGAGCAGGAAAAAAGCCTCATGGACAAGGTGTTCCTGGGATCTGTGACCATGACCCTGTTTCGGGAGATTGAGAACGCAGCGCTTTGGGTCTCAGGGTAATCCCGCAAAAACAATTTCCGGGGATCGAGTCGTGATGCGTTTCACCTCCTCCAGAACTCCGGGACCAGCAGCACGATGACCGTGTAGATCTCCAGCCTGCCGAGAAGCATGCAGAAGATAAGGACCCACTTGCCCGCCAGGGGAATGTCCAGGTAATTGCACATCGGGCCCACACCGCCGAGACCCGGTCCGATGTTGCCGATGGATGCCGCCACCGAGGAGAACGCAGTGATGAGATCCAGGCCCAGAGCGGCCATGATCACGGCGGCGAGGACAAAGAGACCCACGAAGAGCAGAGAGAAACCCCAGATGCCGTGCAAGACCTTGTCCGGCACCGGCCGTTGTCCCAGCTTCACAGTGGCTACGGCATGCGGGTGTATGGCCCGAAAGAGCTCACGATAGGCATGCTTGACGAGCAGCATGACGCGCATGATCTTCATCCCCCCGCCCGTGGAGCCCGCCATCCCTCCCAGGAACATGCAGAGCAGCAGGATCAACCGGGAGAACGCGGGCCAGCGATCGAAGTCTGCGGTCGCGAACCCCGTAGTGGTGAGAATGGAACCCACCTGAAATGCGGCGTATCGGAAGGCCTCGGAGAAGGTCGCATAGACGCTCTCGTGGATATCCAGGGTGACCGCGAGGGTGAAGACTGCAAAGAGCCCCAGGAAGACGCGGCACTCCGGGTCCCCGAAGAACGGGCCGGCATTTCCCTTGATCAGGCGGTAGTGAAGGGAGAAGTTGATTCCGGCCAGGAGCATGAACACCAGCACGACCCCGTCGAAGTATGCACTGTCGTAATGGGCAATGGAGGCGTTCATGGGAGAGAATCCGCCCGTGGGCAAGGTGCAGAAGGCGTGACAGACGGCCTCGAAAAGGTGCATGCCTCCCCCCAGCAACAGCAGGATTTCCATCACCGTGATCAGGACGTAGACCTTCCAGAGGGCCTTGGCCGTGTCCGAGATGCGGGGTTTCAGCTTGTCCACCACCGGGCTCGGTACCTCGGCCTTGTAAAGTTCCATGCCACCGATTCCCAGGAAGGGGAGAATGGCCACGGAGAGCACGATGATGCCCATGCCTCCAAACCACTGGGTCAGGCTGCGCCAAAGGAGCACGCCCTCGGGGAGGCTTTCGATGTTCGAGAGGATGGACGAACCGGTGGTGGTAAATCCGGAGATGGACTCGAAGTAGGCGTTCGTAAATCCCGGAATGGCGCCTGTAAGCAAGAACGGCAGCGTGCCCGCCAGCCCGGCCACAATCCAGCCCAGGGTGACGATCAGCACGCCGTCGCGATGACTGAGAGAGGGGCGCTCGTGGCGTCGCGTCGCCAGGAAAAGAAGGAGTCCCACAATAGACACAATCCCTGTGCAAAGGGCCAGGGCGCAAGTGCTTCCGTCCTGGTAGAGATCGGACACCACCAGGGGTCCGGCCATGGAAAGGCCCAGGACCAGGAGCAGGACTCCGAGGAAATTGAAAATCGCTTTGGCGTGCATCAGAAGAAGTCCAGCTTCACGGTGAGGAGCTTTTCCAGCTTCGGAATGGCTTTTTTCAGGGCGAAAATGATCAGCCGGTCCTTCTCTTGAACAACGCTGTCCCCGCGGGGAATGATGATGTCGTCCCCGCGGACCACCGCTCCTACAAGCGCTCCCTTGGGAAACTTGATCTGGGAGAGGGGGACGTTCACGATGTCCGATGTGCTGAGGGCCTCCGCCTCAATGGCCTCGGCGTGCTCCCCTTTGAGCGGCGCAACGGAAATGATTTTCCCCCGCCGGATGTGCTGAAGAATGGCCCGGGTGGCCGATAGACGGGCGCTGATCACCGTGTCGAGCCCGATGGAGGACACCAGGGGAATGTAGCTCAGTTTATTGATCCGGGTGATCGTCTTCCCGGCACCCAGGCCCTTTGCCAGCAGGGAGATGAGGACGTTGCTCTCTTCGTCTCCGGTGAGGGTGACGAAAATGTCCACATTGCCCACACTCTCCTCCAGGAGGAGGTCCCGGTCCGTGCCGTCGCCGTTGATCACGATGACTTTTCCAAGGCGTCTGGCCAGTTCTTCACAGCGCTCGGGATCCCGGTCGATCAGCTTGACCGAGATCCGGGTCCTGTCGAGGGCCTCGGCCAGCGCCGTTCCGGTCTGGCCGCCCCCCACGATGATGACGCGACGGAGTCCTTCCTCCTTGATCTGGAAGAAGGAGAAGATTTTCTGGAGCTTGTCGGAGCGGGTGACCACGTAGACGAGGTCGTTGGCCTGGATGGTGTCCTCGCCGTGAGGAATGGATACCTGCTCGCCTCGAACAATCGCGCCTACCAGGAGCTTGCCCTCCAGGTCTTGAAAGGACATGAGCTTACGGCCCGCAAACGGAGAATCCGGTTGAATGGTCACCCCGATGAGCTTGACACGCCCCTCAACAAAGTCGATCACGTCGGATGCGCCGGGCACCATCATCAGGTTCCGAACCGTCTCCACCATGACGGATTCCGGATTGATAATGTGGTCGATGCCCAGGATGTCCTGACCGAGAAGCTCCTTCATGTCCAGGTATTCGGGATTGCGCAAACGGGCGACCTTCAGGAGATAGGGGTTCAGCTGTCGGGCGAGCATGCAGGCGATCAGGTTGACTTCGTCGCTGTCGGTCGCAGCCACCAGCATATCGGCATCCGCGATTCCGGAGTCCTGCAGCATGCGAGGACTCGTTCCTGAGCCCAGGAGCGCCTGCAGGTCCAGCTCCTCGTTGATGCGGTTGATTTTCTCCGGGTCCTTGTCAATGAGGACGACATCCTGGTTTTCCACGGAGAGACGCTGGGCGATATGAAAACCCACCACGCCCGCACCTACGATGATGATTTTCAAGACGATTTCTCCCTGCTTTGCGTGGGATGGGGAGGAGAACCCTTACGACGGTTCGGGTCAATCTCTGTGGCATCTTAAGCAGTCCCTGGAAATCTTGTCAATGGGCAAGGAGGTTCGGCCCAAGGCTGATTGTTTTTGATGAGGCGAGAGCAGGCGCTCTCCGAGGCGCTTGATGGGGTATAGGGAAAAACACCATCCGATCTCAAGTGCCCCTTTACGTACGTACGATGACAGGTGTCTTTCACCACAGAGACCATAGAGGTCATGGAGGAAAGCAAGAATTTCAAGCAGTTCTTCAGCTGTTTTTCAGCGTTGCATGAGGAAAGAGGTCGTCATTCGGACGACAAAGCAATCAGGAACACGCCGGCCATCATGATGGCCGCTCCCAGAAAGCGCTCGCGGATGTGAGTTTCGTGAAACACGATGGCACCGAGGACCACACCGAAGAGGAGGCTGGTTCGCTTGACAGCGATCATGTAGGCAGCCTCCACAAGGGAGATGGCCAGGGTGTGGCTGAAGACCATCGCAGCTGAGGCTGTGCCTGTGGCGATGCCGGGAAGGGGTCGCGAGATGAGATTTCGCGCACTCACACCGGGAAACCAGGGGATGAGAAGGAGCATCAGGATGAGCAGGCAGAGGAAGTAGCAGACTCCGAAAAAGGGTGGACTGGAGTGAAGGATGGCCACCTTTCCCAGGGTGGCCGTGAACGCATAGATAAAGCTGGTGAGGAGCATGAGCCGGGACCCGCGCTCTCGGAAGATGGCGATGAACGGCATGATCCATTGCTCCCGGGCGCGGGTGAGATTCAGCACATAGGAGCCGGCCACGATGCAACCAATACCGAGGATTCCCGGGGCCGAAAGAACTTCATCCAGAAAAAGGTACCCCGTCAGGATGATGAAAGCTGGAGTAAAGGCCAGAAACGGCACGGTCAGGGAAAGCGGCGAAACTTTGATTGCCTCCATGTAGCAGAGAAGGGCCGCCACCTCCAGGGGAAGCGCAGCTGCAATACAGGTCCAGAAGGTAGCGTCGAGCGCTGGACGGGGCAGGAACAGGAGTGCGATCGCCAGGATGGGGGCGGCGTACGTAAGCCGAATCAGGGCCATTTCGAATGCCTTGAGGTCACTGAAGAAGCGTTTGGTAAGGGTGTCTGTGGCCGCAGTACAAAGGGCCGCAGAAAGGGCCATTGTCATCCAGAGCATAGGGTCTCCGTTGCTTTTCACGTCCCGACGTTTCTACCGGGTTGCCGTGCTTTTCAGGCATGACCTCGCGATGCACCTCAAGAATAACCGCTGCGCAGCCCTTTCTCAATGACGGATTCATCGGTCTCGATTTCGGGGGCCGGGCGGCAGGCGGGAGAGAAGGATAGAGGTGAAAGGGCAAAGGAGGAAAAGGAAAACATCAGGGATTTGGGCTCAGGGAATGAGGGTCGCAGGGTGGGAACGGGGAATGGGAAGGGGGTGGACAACCGTGGGGCAGGGTGGTAACCTTTTGAGTTGCCTCGAGGAGAGGGCCTGGAGCTGCTGAGGCGTGAAAATGCGTTGCCCGCGAATTGCCTTTCACGCTTCAGCGAGACGACAGGGTGGGCAAGCGATATTCGCTCAAGGGAGATGCCTTATGACTCGGGATCTCCTGTCCCGTCTGCAGCTGGACTGCGTGCAGATAGAAAGCGTTACAGAGAAGGGCCTTGCGAGACGCCGGTGTTAATCGAGCATGGGACGAAATGATCAAGGAATCCGATATCCAAATCAGGGGAGATGACCTCAAGGCCTGGATCCGTCGATTCTCGGACACGAAGATCCTGGTTGTCGGGGACATTATTCTGGACAAGTTCGTTTGGGGGGATGTAACCCGCATCTCCCCTGAGGCTCCGGTTCCTGTCGTCGAGGTGACGCAGGAGACCAAGCGGCTCGGGGGAGCGGCCAACGTGTTGAACAACATTGCTTCCCTGGGGGGGCACCCCATCCTGTGCGGAGTCGTCGGAGAAGACCGTGCGGGGGGCGAGATCATCGAGAGAATTCGGAACTTGGGGCTCCCCGTCGAGGGAGTTGTTCCGGTAAACGACCGGCCCACGAGCGTCAAATCCCGTGTGGTGGCGCGCAACCAGCAGGTTGTGCGCTTTGATCGGGAAAGCCGTAAGCGAATTCGACCGGAAGATGTTCACCGCATTTTGGATTTCGTGAAGCAGGTTCGAAACGAGGTGAATGTCATCATTGTTGCGGACTATGGGAAAGGCGTGGTCTCCGAGGTGATGATGGAAGGGCTGCGCAGCCTCGTCTGGGACTCGGATGTCATCATCGGTGTGGACCCCAAGACGGGCAACTTTCCATCCTATAAAGGCGTAGACACGATCACGCCCAACCATCACGAGGCCGGTGCGTACTGCGGAGTGGAGATTCACGACGAGCCGACCCTGCTGGAGGCCGGCAGGCAAATGCTCGAGACGCTCGAGGCCGGATCCGTCCTGATCACCCAGGGCAAGGACGGCATGACGCTGTTCGAGAGAGGCGGCGAGGCCACACATATTCCTACCGTTGCCCGAAAGGTGTTTGATGTGACGGGTGCCGGGGATACGGTAATCAGTACGCTTTGCATGGGCCTGGCGGCCGGTATGGATCTCAAGTCCGCCGCGGTCGTTGCGAACTACGCCGCCGGGATCGTAGTGGGCGAACTGGGGACCTCCACGGTCACGGTGGACGAGTTGAACCGCGCAATCAACGGTCGAAGCGGGTAGACGGAGCCCAATCTGTCCGTTTCGAGAAGGAAGTGGAGTACCAGGGCTTTCCTGCCGGTGAAAGACTTCGCGAAACGAGGACCATGAGTACGCCCAGCGAACCCGATCCTGTAAAACGGATTGCAAGCCTCATCGCTGCAAAGGAAGAGAGGATTGACCGCACGATCTCGAAGCTGGAAGATTTGTACGGTCCCACGGATTGGGTGAGCCCGGTCATGCCCTTTGATCGGACCCGTTACTACGAGCGGGAGATGGGCAGTCCTCTGGTGAGGAAATTCGCGGCGTTCGAGCGCTTCATGGCCCGGGAGGAGCTTCCCGGGACAAAGCTCGAGACAAACCGGCTGGAGGATCGGACTCGGGAGCAGGGAAGGCGAACCGTAAACATCGATCCGGGGTTTGTCTGTCTTGAGAGACTGGTCCTGGCAACGGGGAAGAACTATACCCATCGAATTTATCTCTCCCAGGGAATCTACGCGGATCTCACACTGGTCTTCCACAGGAAGTGCTTCCGTTCACTGGCCTGGACCTACCCGGATTACGCGGATGCCGAGGTGATCGAATATTTCAACGGTGTTCGGGAGCGTTACAAGGAGCAGTTGCGAGGAAACGGTCCCATGTCCCCTTGAAAATGCCTCGCTTGCGCATACCTCAAGCTGGCTGCGGGGAGATTCAAGTCGAATGAAGTCGAGGTAGGCTCAAAATTAGCGATTTGCCCCGTAGCTCCAACAGATCAGGGCATTGCCAATGTCTGTCGAGCGGGTGTTTACGGGGACGGAAAAAGCGGTGAAGCCAAGAACCGCGCACACCTCGATCAACGAAAGGATGAAAAGGTGCTCCGAAGCATGACCGCCTATGGACGCGGAGAGTTGGAAATTGCAGAGGCGCTGATCACAGTGGAGATCCGTTCCGTGAATCACCGGTTTCGGGATGTGGTGGTGCGCATACCACGGAGCCTTCAGCCCCTGGAGGATGAAGTGCGCTCACAGATCGCTACCCGTGTGGGGCGCGGTCGGATCGAGTGTTCGATCCAGATGGAGCATCGGGCAGAGGAGCCCGATACGGCCGTTGCTCTGAACGTCCCCCTTGCCAGGGCCTATGTGGAGGTCCTTCGAGAGCTTCAGGAACGATTCGATCTGGATTCCCCGATCCATGCAGAGACATTGTGCCAGTTCAAGGACGTCGTGAAGATATCTCCTGTAGAGGAGGACTTGGAGGCCGTTCGTCCCGGTGTGGAAACGGCGATGTCCGAGGCCCTGGACGCGCTGGACCGCATGCGGGCCGAGGAGGGCCGTGCCATTGAGAAGGATTTTCGATCCCGGCTTCTGACGATTCGGGAAAACCTGGCCCGTATCGAAGAACGTGCGCCGGTTGTGGTGGAGGCGTATCGAAAGCGGCTGCGGGAAAGGGTAGAATCCCTGTCCGAGGGGATGGAGCTGGATGAGGGGCGCCTGCTGCAGGAGGTGGCCCTGTTCGCGGGGCGATGCGATATCACGGAGGAAACGGTCCGAAGCCAGAGCCATCTGTCTCAGTTCGAACAGGTTCTCGCGCTGAACGAGCCGGTGGGCCGGCGGCTGGACTTCCTGGTCCAGGAGCTCCACCGGGAGGTGAACACGATCAGTTCCAAGGCCTCGGATGCGTCCATATCCTCCATGGCGGTGGAGGTCAAGGGAGAGCTCGAGAAACTGAAGGAGCAGGTGCAGAATGTCGAATGAACCCCCTGAGAGCGCAGCGTGAAAATGCTTCGCTTGCGCATTCCTCAAGCTTGATGCGGGGAGATTCAATGTGCAGGCTCCAGGAAACGGTGTTTCCTGATCTTGCAAAGTTCGTGAAAACCGCTCCAGGGGATTTCCTTGTCGGGATTGTCAGGACTATCCAAATCGAAATTGGGACCGCTATCGAAAAGGAGAGGATGCCATGAGCCCAAAGCTCTTGAACATCGGCTTCGGGAACTCGGTGGTCTCCAAACGCGTGGTTGCGATCATTTCGCCGAACACCGCGCCGGTCAAGAGACTGCGTGACGAGGCCCGGGAGGAGCGGAGGCTGATTGATGCCACTCAAGGCAGGAAGACCCGGTCCGTCATCATCACGGACAGCAATCACGTGGTGCTTTCCGCCATCCAGTCGGAGACCATTGCCCAGCGCTTCAGCCCGGAAGGGAACCTGAGCGCGGAAGACCTGGAAGAGTAACATGAGTGGTTGCCTCTACGTGGTTTCCGGACCATCGGGCTCTGGGAAATCCACGATCATCGAACGTGTTCGTCGTCGTGTGGGGGGTTTGGGCTTTTCGGTTTCGCACACCACGAGACGGCCCCGGGGAGCGGAACAGGACGGCGTGGAGTATCACTTCGTGGGGCAGGGGCGATTCGAGGAGATGATCGATCAGGGGGCGTTCGCGGAGTGGGCCAGGGTGTACGAGGATTACTATGGCACGTCGCTCGAGGAGATTCGAAGCAAGACATCCCAAGGCCTGGATGTGATCATGGATCTGGACGTCCGGGGTGCAGTCAACATTCAAAGGCGCGTCAAGGAAAGCGTACTCATCTTCGTCCTGCCTCCGTCCAGGGAAGCTTTGGAGCATCGCCTTCGTGAACGCGGCACAGACGAACCCTCGGTCGTCACGGCAAGGATGGAAAAGGCAGCCGAGGAGATCGCCGCCTGCTCCCGGTACGATTACCTCATCGTCAACGAACGTCTGGAGCAGGCCGTGGAGGAGATGACCGCTGTGATCCTTGCGGAACGCTGCAGGAGCGCTCGAAGGCTTTCCGAGGTCGCGTCCCGGTTCCCGTCGGTCGGGATTCCGGAGCCTTCTCCCCAGGAGTGAAGATTTTATTCCCTGTCACGTTTTTTCGTTGGAAGCGCCATGCCCCGCCATTCGGAAGAGTACGTGATTCCCGGGTTCCACGCGGTCTGCCAGGCCCTGAGCAGCCCGGGAATCGCGGTGATCGAGGTCTGGATTGCTGTGGGAAAAGGGTCCGGTCGAGTAAAGGCGGTTCAGGAACAGGCCAGGTCCCGAGGCGTCCCGGTGCGTTTTCAAAAGGCCGAAGATTTGGAGGCGCGCTTGCCGGGTGTGGCCCACCAGGGCTTTGCAGCCGTGACTCGTGCGCCGGTGTATGTGGACCTGGAGAAGGTTCTGGAGCAGGCGCGCCGGGACGCAGCCCCTTACGGACTCATCCTCGCCGCGGATCACATTACGGACGAGGGCAACCTGGGGGCCGTGATTCGCGCAGCCGCGTTTTTCGGAGCGGCAGGTCTGATTTTGCCCAAGGATCGGTCAGCCGGCCTCAGTCACCGCGTGACAAAACGATCGGCCGGGGCGAGCCTCCTGCTTCCCGTGGCCCGCGTGGTGAACCTGCCGAGGGCCTTGGATGCATTGACGCGTGAAGGCTTCTGGATAGTGGGAGCGGCGGGGGAGGCAAAGACCGACGTGTACGCATTCGATTGGAACCGGCATACCGTGCTTGTGATGGGCAGGGAGGACCGCGGATTGAGTCCGAACGTCCGGTCCCGTTGCCAGGAGCTCGTGGCCGTTCCGGGCTCCGGTCGAGTCGAGTCTCTCAATGTGGCCGTGGCGACCGGGGTCATTCTTTCCGAGATTCATCGCCAGCAGAAGGCAGCGGAACGGGAAATCGCTCCAGTGCCCCCACGGCAAGCAGGGCCTTAATCACGGCGCAAAGCGGAAGGCCCACCACGTTCGTGTAGGATCCCTCAATGGACTCCACCAGAAACGCTCCGATTCCCTGAATGGCATAGCTGCCTGCCTTGCCGAACGGTTCTCCCGAGTTCACGTAGCCTTCCATTTCCTCCCGGTCGAGCCGTTTGAACCGCACACTGGTAGAAACCGCCTCGGTATGTACCTCGGCGCCTGCCGGGCTCAGGATGCAAAATCCTGTGACCACCCGATGCTCGCGTCCACTGAGGCGCTCGAGCATGGAGAGGGCGTCCCCGTGGTCGACGGGTTTCCCAAGGATCGTTGTCCCGAGCACCACCACGGTGTCCGCTCCAAGGATCCAGGACCCGGATCGGTCGGAAAGCACGGCCCGCGCCTTCTTTCGGGACAGGTTACAGGCCTCGGTGTCCGGATCATCCCCGTCCATGGACTCGGGGATATGGGCGGGAAGGGTGAGAAAGGGCAGGCCGGCCTGCTCGAGAAGGCGCTTCCTTCGCGGGGAGGCCGAGGCCAGAATCAGGGGGCAGGCCGTGCAGATGGGAGAAGCGTTCATGGATCGGTTCTTCCCTGGCCGGCCGCTTCAGTGGAATCGGGCTGAGACAGCCCGAATACCCTGCGCGTGTTTTCCGCCGTTTGACAGGCCACCTCCTCGAAATCCAATCCGCGGAGGCGGGAGATTTCCTGCGCCGTATGGACGACACGGGCCGGCTCGTTGCGTTTCCCTCGAAAGGGAACCGGGGTCAAAAACGGGGCGTCTGTTTCCACCAGGAGACGGTCGAGTGGAATGCGGACGGCCACCTCCCGCGTGATCTCTGCCTTTGGAAAGGTTACGGTACCCGGTATAGAGAGATAGAAGCCCAGATCCAGGAACACCCGGGCGAGCGCGTAGTCCCCACTGAAGCAGTGGATCACGCCGGAGGGGCGCCGGGCCCCCATGGCGCGGATACATGCGACCACGTCCTCGTGGGCGTCGCGGTCGTGGATGACCACGGGAAGATCGAGATGAGCCGCCTTTTCGAGCTGGTTCTCAAATGCGCGGAGCTGCCCCTTTCTGCTGGCCCGGTTCCTGTAATAATCCAGGCCGATTTCTCCCCAGGCGACCACGTTCGGGTCCAATGTCAGCGCGGCCAGGCGATCCAGGTCCTCAGGGGCAAGCGCATCGGCGTGGTGAGGATGGCACCCGACCGTGGCGAAAAGGAACGAATGCTTCCGTGCCAGTGCAAGGGCCCGGTTCGAGGAGGCAAAATCGATTCCCACGGTGACGATCTGCTGAACCCCATTCCCCCGGGCCCTGAGCAGGACCTCTGGAAGGTCTGCGGCATACTCGGGCATGTCCAGATGCGCGTGGCTGTCTATGAGCATGGTGTGCGAACACTCCTTCGCGCGGATCATAGGGCATCGAGGAAGAGAATTCAACAAAACGGTTGCATATTCGGGGAAATCGCATAAAATGCATATTTTGCAATTTCCGGAACCACTTGAAGGGGTACGAGCAGGAAGTTATGGCAGCCACGCCGAGAAAAATTCCAAGTGAGCCTTCCAGGGAGAAAAGCCTTGAGGAACAGCTTCAGTTTCAGAAGAAGCTCAATGTCATCACGAACAAGATCCATTCCGCAAAGGACACCAATGATATCCTGATCAACATGCAGGACGAAATCCTGGGCCTTTTCGACGCGGATCGGATCACAATCTACGTTGTGGACGGGGCGGCCAAGCAGATTGTTTCCAAGGTGAAGACCGGCGACGAAGTCAATGAAATTCGTGTGCCCATCGCCGACCAGAGCATTTCCGGCTACTGCGCGGCGTCGGGCAAGGTGGTGAATGTATACAATGCCTACGATCAGAACGAGCTGAAGCGGGTCCATCCCGAGCTCCGTTTCGATCGGACCTGGGACGAGAAAACCGGTTACCGCACCAAGCAGATCCTTGCCGCGCCGATCCTGTACAACAAGTACCTCCTGGGCGTCATCCAGCTCATCAACAAGAAAAACGGGGATCACTATACCCTGGAAGAACAGGCGTCCGTACTCGAGATCGCCAAGGTCCTGGGGGTGGCTTTCTTTAACAACCAGAAAGTCGCGAAGAAGAGCAAGCCCACCAAGTTCGACTACCTCATCAGCAACAACATTGTCACGGACAAGGACCTTCAGAACGCCATGGTCACGGCGCGGAAGCTGAAGAAGCCGGTGGAGTCCGTGCTCATGTCCGACCTTCACGTGAGCAAGGACGATGTGGGCAAGTCCCTCGCGAACTTCTTCCACACGCGCTTCATCCCCTACGACGAAAAAATGGTGATCCCGGGTCAGCTCCTCAAGGGGCTCAAGATCAATTTCCTCAAGAGAAATGCGTTCGTGCCCGTAAGCCAGTCCGGGAATGTGGTGGCCATCGCCATGGAGAACCCGAACTACTTGCCTGCCCGGGACACGGTCAAACGATTGATGCCCGGAAAGGAGTTCGAGTACTGTGTCTCCCTTCGAGACGACATCTTCAGGATGATCGACCTCTTTTTTGATGTAAAACGCTCTGATCTCATGGACGATACCGGAAGCATCGAGGACATCCTCGGCCAGTTGAACGGTGGAGTCGAGGATGAGGACGAAGAGATCGAACGGGTCTCTGAAGAAGACGGCGCCATCGTTCAGCTCGTGAACAAGATGATCGTGGATGCATACAACAGAAACGCCTCGGATATCCACATCGAGCCTCGATCCGGAAAAGCGAATTCGGTCATCCGGTTCCGCGTGGACGGGGCCTGCCAAATCTACCAGACGCTTCCACACACCTTTAAGCGCGCAATCGTGTCCCGGCTCAAGATCATGTCGGACCTCGACATATCCGAGAGGCGACTGCCGCAGGACGGGAAGATCAAGTTCAAGCGATACGCGCCGCTGGACATCGAGCTTCGGGTGGCGACCATCCCCACGGCCGGTGGGAACGAGGATGTGGTCATGCGCATCCTGGCCGCCGGCGAGCCCATTCCGCTCGACAAGATGGGGATGAGCGAACGGAACTATGATGTGTTCCTTCACATGATCACGCAGCCTTATGGGATCGTGCTCGTGGTCGGTCCTACGGGGAGCGGTAAAACCACGACCCTGCACGCGGCGTTGCATTACATCAACAAGCCCGAGACCAAGATCTGGACGGCAGAGGACCCGGTGGAAATCACTCAGGACGGGCTGCGTCAGGTGCAGGTGCACGCCAAGATCGGATTTGACTTTGCCACGGCCATGCGCGCCTTTTTGCGGGCAGATCCAGACGTCATCATGGTGGGTGAGATGCGCGACCACGAGACCGTGGCCACAGGCATCGAGGCGTCACTCACCGGGCATCTGGTCTTCAGCACGCTTCACACGAACAGCGCTCCAGAGACCATCACGCGCCTCCTTGACATGGGCATGGACCCGTTCAACTTCGCGGATGCGCTCCTGGGTGTGCTGGCCCAGCGCCTGGTGAGGACCCTGTGCAAGGACTGCAAGGAGAAGTACCATCCGGAACGGGACGAGTACGACAATCTGGCCAGGGCCTATGGGGAAGGTTTTGAGAACCTGGGATACGAGTACAACGACGATCTGGTGCTCTATCGACCCAAGGGCTGCCCCAACTGCGGCAACACGGGATATCGGGGCCGAACGGGGCTTCACGAGATATTGGACGGCACGGACGACATGAAGAACCTGATTCAGGTCCGCGCCAAGATGGAGGAACTACGCCACCAGGCCATTCAGGACGGCATGACCACCCTGCTGCAGGACGGCATTCGAAAGGTCATGCTCGGTCAGACAGACCTCATTCAGGTGCGCAAGGTCTGCATCAAGTAGCTTCCGTTTAGAAACGGCTCTTTTTGTCCTCGCTTCGCTCCAACAAAAACATGTCATTTCTGAATCGGAGCCTCACAAGTGCCGGAAACCCGTGGTCGGGCTCCAAGCAAACGATTTTCCCTCGGCTGCCTTCAAGAGTACTTGTGGAGTGAAAAAAACAAAGGGCACCTTCCGGAGAAGGTGCCCTTTTGTCTTTCCTTCAGGTAAGAGGGGGTTACTCGACCGGATAGCCCGCCTTTTCCCAGGCCATCCAGCCGCCGTCCATGTTTTTCACGTTCTTGTACCCCATGCGGCAGAGGGTGCAGGTCGCCAAGCATCCCCGCCCGCCTTTTTTGCAGTACAGGACGATGTTGGCCGTTTTGTCGGGAACCTTCTTGTCAATCTTGAACTCCATGACCCCTCTGGGGATGTGCATGGCTCCGGGTACATGCCCCATCTTGAACTCATCCTCGGTCCGGCAGTCAATGAAAACGTATCCGCCCTTGTCAAAGCACTCTTTGGCCTCGGAGACGGCAATCTCGCAGACGCTCTTTTTGGCCTCCGATACGAGATCCGCGGCCGTCATGTCCTGGGCCATGGTGGAAGGCGCCACAAAGAGCAGGGCTGCCGCCAGCGCAACAAACCACGAAACGAAACGCATTTTCCTCATGTTCTCCCTCCCTTAATTGTGGTTTCTGATCTCAGGCCGAATCGTTTTTGGACACGGCATGCTTCCTTTCTGGGGGATCGCTCCCCGTTTTCTTGCATCCATCTTTGCGTTGGGTTACTCGGTACGCTTCTCCGGAATGGCCTCCGGGGAAACAATAACCCCCTGATTCGCCTTCACGTACTCCTCAGCCACGTCTTTCTTCAACAGGAACAGCTCCTCGTTTCCATGACACGCATTGCAGGTTTCGTTCTGAGGGGTTTTCCGCCGGACGTTGTGGGGTGTCGCAAATTTCCAGGTCGGCAGGACATCGAACTCCTTCAAGGCACCTTTGGCATAGGACGCAAACGTGTCATGATCGACCGGGACATGCCTCACCGTCACGAACTTCTCGGGCCGTCGCTCCGAACGAAGGGGATTGAGCGCGATCTTGAAATTCATGAAGGAGCCCTTGGTTTTGTAATAGGTGAACCCTTGGTCGTCCTTTTCCACATGGCACGCGGTACAGTTTTTATACGGTTGAGAGTGGCACACGTGACAGCTCACCTGGTCCCTGTGCACCCAGTGGTTCTTCGCGTTTTCCGCTTTGGGCTCGTAGATGGCCTCATGGCAATCCAGGCATTTGGGCGCGTTCTCGACCTGGTAGCGGTGAGCATACTCCTTGCCGTCGCCGTGCATCTCCTCTGCCTTGTGGCACTTCTCGCACCTGAAGTACTTGTCCTTGTGAATGTCCGGTTTCAAGCCTTCGTTCTCTCCCAGGTATTCCTGGCCCACGCGGCTCCCGTGGCAGGCCGTGCAGACCTGCTGCATGGGAGGCCTCTTATGAAAAAGGTGCCCGTCCAGCAATCCCCCGTCCACGACTTGAGGTCGGCTGATATGACACGTCCCGCAACTGCTGTGGCAGGAACCGCAGTGGTTGCCCATGGCCTCTTCCACTTTGGGAGGAAGACCGTTGTCGGAGCCGGCTCGCTGGCCGATGATTTTTTTGTACGGAGACAGCGTCACATGCAGACTGTTCTGGTAGTTTTCTGCAATCAGGTCGTGGCATGCACCACAGGTCTCCGATGGGTCGGGGTAGGAAGGATCCTTGACCACGCCTTCGTGGGCCTTTTTCCAATCCGCTTCTGCAGGATCCCCGCCATGGCACTCGTGGCAGCAGAGCTCGCCGTGGTTTTCGTCCTCGGCAAAATCACTGTCCACATAGACCTTTTCGTGCGGAGCCAACGGCTCCACCGCTCCTCCTCACCCTTCTCCTTCGGATTCGACCGTCGCCTTGGCTTCCCCCTCCTTGGATTTGGCAATCTCCCGCGTGATCTGAATCAGCTTGCGCGCATTGGTATGGCAAGTGAAACAGTGATTTTCCTGCTCGGCGGACTGGGTGACCGTGCCGCTACTCAGGAGAAAGAGACAGACGGCAAGGATCATCCCAACCGGCAGGATTCGCTTGATCCATTTCATAGCCTTGCTCCTTTGGTTTGATCACTTCCACACATGGGCGAAACACCCCTTTTCATTTCGAGCGGCTTGCTTTCTCCTGTCGACCGGGTTTCACGTGCTTTTCGACCGGCACCCGGATTCCGCTCTCGTGCATCACCCCCTTTTGACTCATTTCACCAGGGGTTTCCTAAAGGGACGGAAGGCAGGCATCACCCATCATCCGGCCTGGAACCGGAATGAGTGTCCCTATGGCCGGGCATCTGAAATCGGGGGTCATCGAGATCTCCCCCGATGTAAGCGGTGACGATCTGATCGATTTCCCCCGCAATGCCGGTAACCATTCGGATGTCAGCCCTTTTCAGCATAGTGTGAAACAAATCGCTGATCCCGGCGCAAATGACCGTGGACGCGTGGGATTTCAAAAGGATGTTCAAACGCTCGTGCAGGGAGAAGCCTTCGAGAAAAATCGTATTCCTTGCGACTTCCCGCTGATTTTCAATGTCGACGATCAACACCCTTGTACACAGATCAAAAACAGGTGAAACTCTGGATTGAAATTCTGGAATTGCAAGGCGAATCATGCCGTTTTAATGGTGTATCGGATTTTATAAGAGCATGATCGTATCTTTCTTTTCTCGCGGTCATTTGAGAGACAGGAAAACATGGACGAATGCTTACGTGTGCGTAGAACGGTACATCCTGACGATGAATTTCAAATCTCTTGATAGAAGAGCAATAACAGTGCCAGATTGCCTTAGAGTGCGATTGCTTATAAAACTATTTGATATTTCGGTGTTTTCTGATGTCTTAGATAGAGAGTGCAGAGAGGCCCTTCTGTGAATGGGAACAAACCGCAGCTTTTAACCGCACCCAAGGGGACAATATGAACCCATTTCTTGAGATCGAAAAAACCCGGTCCATGTCGCCGAGATCCTTCTTGGTGATTGACAGCACGTATCTGGCCTGCATAATGTGTGGGGTGGAAAAAGGTGGTTGAAGGGCCAGGATTTCTCGAAGCGGTTGGGAGCCGCCGGCGTATGAGCCGATCCCCAGGGGGTGGAAGCGGTGGGAGTCGGGGGATGATGCGACCGAAAGACCAGACC
>JASFQI010000023.1:0-25586 GCA_050115555.1 Desulfobacteraceae bacterium | reverse complement strand
TGACCTCGAGACCGGCCGGTTCATCGCTTTCGGCGCCGGCGGGCTCAACAACGCCTATCTCATGGCCGTGGCCCTTTACCACCGTCATTACACGCTCTTTGAATCCGTCCTCAAATCCCAGGGGGGGTCACTGAGAAAGGCGATGGACGTCTTTCAACAGGTCAGTAAACAGGACGGCGACTTGATTCTCAGGACGAGGGAGTGGCTCTCATGAAGAGAACAGTGAAAAAGGGCCTGTGGATCCTCGCCGGGACCTTTCTCCTGGTCGTTGTTCTCGCGATCGTCGCCACGCTCTACCTGGCACATCACCCCTCCCGTATCCGCGACGTGCTGACCCGGACCGCGTCCCAGGCCACGGGTATGGATGTACAGATTCAGTCGCTCGAATGGAACCTGGAGCCGCTTCGCATTCGCGCTGCCGGGATCAAGGTGAGTTCCCGGGACCCGGAGTCCGACGGCTTGGAGCTGACCTTGAACGAAGTGGCCGCGGACCTGTCCCTGGAGGGCCCGTTCGGCGATCGCACCCTGGTGATCCAAGAGATTCGTGCACAGGGGTTTGAGGCAACCGTCCGCGGGCGCCCTCCCCTGGTCAGGGCCAGGGGGGGGCGTGACGGGCCGTCCTGGGTCGCTCGAGCGGGGGTTGCTCTCCTTCACAAGCTCCTCTTCCGCAATCTCCGGATCGAGCGTGCCGAGCTCACCCAGGGCCGAATTGCCGCGCACATGGACAGCGTCGCTCTTCGGGCCGAAGCCTTTCGCATCCTGCTCGCCCCGACCGGGGATATGACCGCAGAGACCGAGATCCACCTTGCCCTTTTGGAAAACGACACGGCCCTCGATTTTCCCTGTATCCGTTTCCAGACCGCTTTGCCGGAAAACCGGAGAACCACGGAACCAATCCGGGCAAGCTTCCATGGAGAAAAGGGCACTCTGAAGACGGCGACCGGTGCGCTGGAGGGGCTCTTTTTCAAGGCAACCCTTCTCCTGGACCCCGAAAGCGGCTCGCTGCGCATGGCCCCCTTTGAAGCCGGGACGGGCGATCTTCGATCTCTCCTCCCGCTGTCCCTGCCCGACCCTGTGGATGCCCGCGTGACCGTCTCCTCCCGGATTCACCTCGAGGACAGCCTCCTCGAAAAGGGGCCCTTTCGCGTTTCCCTTCAGGGCCCTTCCCTCGACATCCCCCTGAATGGCCACATACAGGCATCCTGGGGCAATGCCTTTCGGCTCTCCCTCGAGGACCTGGAATGCCGGCTCCTGCCGGAACGCCTGATCCCCCATCTTCCTTCTGATCTTCGAAAACAGCTCTCCCCTTTGAGCGCAACCGGCGAGGTCTTCGTTTCAGGCGCCGTGACGGCAAGCGCAGAGGAGGACACTTTCCGCATTGAGCCGGACCTGACCCTCCACCTGGAAAAGAACGAAGTTCAATGGGATCTGGATCAGGGAAGCACACGAGGCCGCTTTTCCGGGGACGTGCAGATCAGTGGCCCGTGGCCCGATCTCAGCACGACGTGCGCGATTCGCACGGAGGCGGTGGTCCTCGACCTTCCATCCGTACACGCCACCAAGGCGAGCGCGTCGGTGCGGATAAGCGGACCGGTATCGAATCTTCGCCTTCAAGAACTCGATATCCAGGCCCCGCAGGTTCTTGTCGGTCCATCAGATAAGCCTCTGCCGCTTCGCAACATCCATGTCCTGGCATCCGCCGGGGACCTGAATCCGTTGGGAGGGACCTTCCAGGTTCCAGAGATCACGGTGGAGCTCAACGACCTGGCCCTTTTCCACATTCAGGCGACGGTCCAACCGGGAGAGACCTCCCTGGAAATACACGGGGAAGACCTGGATCTCCTGACCCCGCTTTCTGAAGAAAACGGGCCTCTAGCCGGGTGGAGCTCTCAAGGGCTTGATACCTTTCGCATCCAGGCGACACGAAAGGGCGACGGGCCCTGGACCCTGTCCTCGAGGGTTGCGTTTCAAGGGCTTTCCGTGGAAAACCCGGACGTGGAGCTTTACGGTGAGGGCCTTGCCGCTGCCCTCACACTGGACGGGCGTGTGGAAACAGACCCGATTCGCTTTTACGGGGACTGTGCCTTCCAAGCCTCCGCAGGCGAGCTTCTCCTGGATCGCTTCTATTTCAACCTGGAAAAGAACGGCCTTTCTTTCCGTTTTCGGGGCGCCGTAATTCCCGAAACCGGGGCGGTGGATGTGGGTGACCTGGAGATCGGGCTTTCCGGACTCCTGAGCGCAAAGGCCTCCGGCCGGGTGCAGAATGCACCTTCCGGCGTTCATGCGGCTCTCAAGATCTCCGTTCCCGGATTCGCGCTGGCCCCGGCGTTCCGTCAATTCGTTGCAGAACCCTTTCACATGCAAAGCCCACAGCTCCAGAGTCTGACCGTGGAAGGAGAGGCCTCGGGTGAATGCGAAGTCACCGTGGAGGAAAGCGGCAAAACCGTTCTCGGAAGGATTCGAGTACAGGGAGGCTCTGTGTCGAACGAAGCCTCCACCCTTGCCCTCGAAGGCATCGATCTCTCGTTCCCCCTGGCGTATCGGACCGGAAAACGTGCCGGCCCTGCGAAGACTCCCGGCGAAGGACGGGTCTCGGTACAATCCATGCGCGTCCCCCTTCTTCCCGAACAACCTCTCGACATCCGGATCGAGGCGGAACCCAATGGAATGCGTGTGCCCGGACCCATCCGAATCCGCATTCCGGGTGGAGACCTCGAGCTGGACACGCTCCGGCTCGCTTACGAAACCAAGGGAGGACTTCACGCGGAAACCGCCCTCACCCTGAACAATGTAGCCCTCCATCCCCTTCTTTCCCAGCTCTGGCCGGGATCTCCGCAGGGAATCCTCTCCGGAAGCCTGAATCCCATCCGGTACGCCGAGGACCGGCTGGAGACCCGAGGTCACCTTCAGGCAAAGCTCTTCGATGGAGAGGTCACCCTTGAAAACGTGGGGATTTCGAAACTTTTCTCCGCCGGCCCGCTCCTCCGCCTCCAGGCCCGATGGGAGGACCTGAACCTGGAGGAGATGACCACCGGGACCCCGTTCGGCCGTGTGACAGGCCTGCTGCGCGGCCACCTGAAAGACTTCGAAATGGCCTACGGACAACCTCAGCGTTTCGATCTGCTCCTGGAAACCGTGCCTCGAAAAGGTGTGGACCAGAGAATCAGCGTGAAAGCCGTGGACAACATCGCCCGCATCGGAGGAGGAGGGAGCCCCTTCGTTGGTATGGCCGGTTTCTTCACATCGCTCTTTCGCGAATTTCCCTACGAAAATATCGGAGTTCACGCCCTCCTTCAAAACGACGTCTTCCGGATCAACGGGACGATTCAGGACGACGGCAGGGAGTATCTGGTAAAAAGGAGTGGCTTTTCAGGCGTAAATGTTGTAAATCAGAACCCCGACAATCGGATTCGTTTTAAGGATATGGTCAAGAGAATCCAGCGTGTCACCGCTTCCAGAAGCGGGCCTGTGATTCGCTAACTCAGGGAGGCTGACATGAGGAAACTTCAATCGAGCTCACTGTGGATAGCCGTCGTGTTCTTCGCATCCACCGCGATCGCCTGCGTGACCATCAACATCTACTTCCCGGCCGAGAAAGTGGAAAGCGTAGCCGACGACATCGTAGACGACATCCGAGGTCGAGAGGACGAGCCGCCGGCCGACGAGGGACAGAAGAAATCTCTGCTTATGAACCTCCGCCTCTGCATCGGTCCCGGCGTCGCGTGGGCCGATGAGGTCACCGAGGTGTCGAACGCCACGATCCGTGCGCTCAAGGAGCGCATGAAAGCCCGGTACCAGCAGATGAAACCCTTCTATACTAAAGGGATGCTCGTTGAAAAGGACAACGGCTACGTTCAAACGGGAGACATCGGAAGCCTGGGTCTTAAAGAAAAACGCGATATCAAGAGTCTGGTGGAAGCCGAAAATAACGACCGGAAATCGTTGTATCAGGAAGTGGCCAAGGCATTGAAAATCGACTCCAGTCAGGTAGGGCGGGTCGCCGAGGTGTTTGCGAAAGAATGGCAAAAATAGGCCGCACACCAAGGCGGCCCCATCAGGACATGGGATCCGTTGACTCGGACACACACGAAAAACACATCCAGGCGATCACGGATATCAGCCGGGTCATCACCACCGAGCACCCCATCGATGAAGTCCTTCAGCGGATCGTCCTGACAACGGCTCGAGCCCTGGCCTATGAAGTCTGCTCCATCTGGCTGGTTGACGATTCGGTATCCCCGCGGCGAATCCGACTGAAGGCCACACAGGCCGTCGACCCCGAGTACGCACGCCCCCGCTCCATCGGACGTGTGGAAGGGGTGGCGGGATTTGTGGCCACCCACAACCAGACCCTTCGCATTCGGGACGTTCTCAAGGAACCCCGTTTCAAAGAAAAAGAACTGGCTCGCAAGCTGGGACTCGTGTCCCTGCTCAGCGTCCCTCTCCAGGTACGCGATGAGGAAATCATCGGCGTGCTGAACTCGTTCACGAACGAACCTCACGATTTTCTTCCCTCCGAGGTCAACCTGGTAACCGCCATAGCCAACCTTACGGCCCTTGCCATTCTGAACGCAGATCTGCGTGAGGGTATGCAGGCCGCACGGGAGGAACTGGAGACCCGGAAGGTCGTGGAGCGCGCCAAGGAAGTGCTGGCCCGTCGTCGAGACCTGTCGGGGGACCAGGCCTTCCGGTGGATCCAGAAACGCAGCATGGATTCGAGAAAGTCCATGCGTCAGATCGCCGAGGCCGTCATTCTTTCCGAAGACGTGTAACGGAGTTCCAAACGGAATCCCCTGTTTCTTATCGCAATCTTCGTACCTCTTATCCAAAATAGTATGGAATAAGGCTTCCGGGCCTCCGGGATGGGAAGGAGGGATCGTTCCCGAGCTCCCGGGCCGGTCTTCGCTGCGGACTTGTCCGCGGGGGAATCCGCCCCCTCCCTGTTCCATCCCCGCCGGGCACCGCGTTTCAGTCAAACAATGCCTGCGCTGTTCCTAACGTCTTTGCCTGCCGCCTGACACCTGTTCGGCGGGGACTGGCCAGGGGGTCCCCCACGGACAAGTCCGGCGAAGACGAGGCCCTTCCGCAAGGTCACGATCCCTCCTTCCCATCCCTCCACCCGGATCTACACAGGAGAAACCCGGCGAGCCCAAGGCGTTCTGGCTTTGGCCCCGGAAGAATTCCGGCGCCTTGAACGTGCAGACTTTAGGAGAACCCCGCTTTTGCAGGCCCCGATGGGCAAACGAGTTCCGTGGGGCGAGGGGCGTGGGGATTTCTCCGTTCTCCAAATCGAGCGATGACCGAGTTTGCCGAAGATGCAAGGAAGAGGGATCGTTCCTGTGCTTCCGGGCCGGTCCTTGGCTGCAATCCAAAAAATTGAATTGACAAGATGTTCAGCAGGGCTTAATGTCTCAGTCTTTCACTCACTGAGAATGAACCCCGGCACAACGGTGTGCCGGCCAGGGTTTGCAAGACAACGGCGTCTTTTCCCGCAAGCGGGAAGACGCCGTTTTTTGTTCAAAAGCTGGATCTGGTCGGATTGATCCCCCGTTTTTCGATGAACCCAACGAAAGGGAAGGAGAGAACCATGAACTTGCAGATACCCAACTCCAATGACGCTTTGCAAACGAAAAACCGTTCCCGCAACGTGGCCCCCCAGTCCGGCCTGTGCAGCCGTTGTGTCGACGGGTGCAAGGGGAACTGCGACATGTTCCGTGCCACATTCCGGGGCCGGGAGCTCCTTTATCCAGAGCCCTTCGGCAGCGTGACGGCCGGAGCGGACAAGGATTACCCGGTGGACTACTCCCACCTGAACATCATGGGATACGCGCTCGGTGCCAAAGGGGTGGCCGAGGACCCGGATCAGGCCACTTTTCCCGCCGTGAACACGGAGACCTCTTACGGAGTCGATGAAAAGATCAAGATGAAGGTGCCGATCTTTACCGGAGCCCTGGGAAGCACGGATATCGCGCGCAAGAACTGGGAGCACTTCGCCATCGGCGCCGCCATCAGCGGCATCAGCCTGGTCTGCGGTGAGAACGTCTGCGGGATCGATCCAGGGCTCGAGCTGGACGGGAATGGAAAAATCGTGAAAAGCCCGGAAATGGACCGCCGCGTGCGGGAGTATCGTCGATACCACGAAGGCTACGGCGACATCCTGGTCCAGATGAATGTGGAGGACACCCGCATGGGGGTCGCCGAGTATGTGATCGACAAATTGGGTATCGAGACGATCGAGCTCAAGTGGGGCCAGGGGGCCAAATGCATCGGCGGCGAAATCAAGGTCGACTCCCTGGAGCGTGCCATCGAGCTCAAGAAAAGGGGATACATCGTCACCCCCGATCCCGAGGACCCGGCTTACCAGGCCGCCTTCAAGGCGGGTCCCCTGAAACAGTTCGAACGTCACTCGCGTCTCGGATTCATCGATCAGGAAGGGTTCATGAAAGAGGTGGAGCGCATCCGGGGGCTGGGCGCTAAAAGGATCACTCTGAAAACAGGAGCCTACCCCATGCGGGAGCTCGCAATGGCGATCCGCTGGTCCAGCGATGTAAAAATCGACCTGCTGACCATCGATGGTGCGCCCGGTGGGACCGGCATGAGTCCGTGGCGTATGATGACCGAGTGGGGCATTCCTTCCATCTACCTCCATTCCATGGCGTACGAGCTCTGCGATCGCCTGGCAAAAAAAGGTGCATGGGTGCCGGACATCGCGTTCGCCGGGGGGTTCTCCTCCGAGGACCACGTGTTCAAGGCACTGGCCCTGGGCGCGCCTTACTGCAAGGCCGTCTGCATGGGTCGGGCCCTGATGATTCCCGGCATGGTCGGCAAGAACACGGAACGCTGGCTCCGGGGAGAGGATGGCGGTCTTCCCTCGACGGTGTCCCGTTTCGGAGACACCAAGGAGGAGATCTTCATGCACTACGAGGTCCTCAAGGAGAAATACGGGGACGAGGTGGAGAACCTTCCTCTGGGCGCCATCGGGCTTTTCAGCGCCACGGACAAGATCAAGGTGGGGCTCCAGCAGCTCATGGCCGGGTCCAGAAACTGGGAGGTGCCCTACATCTCCAGGAAGGACCTGGTCTCCCTGACCGAAGAGTGCGCCAACGTCACGAAGATCCCCTATGTCATGGAGGCCTATCGAGACGAGGCAATCGAGATCATCGACGCCTGATCTCAGCGGTAGGCGATCCCGATAAGACAGGAGACGGCGGCATCCTGCCGTCTCCTTTAACGGGTATTCGGGCCGATTGACAATCGCCGCTCTCGGTGTATATGGTACGCTTGACGTAAGGCCTTCATGCAGGCGGCGATTGGACAACGGGGAGCCCACAGGGATGTCTGTCTCTTCCCAGGATGAGAGCTGTACCCTTTTTCCCGGCAGTGACCAGCCGGCAAGGGAGTTCTATGCGCACTTCAAGGTGTTCCACGAACTCATGTCCATCAAGGTGCGGGACATCCTCCTGGTTTCCAGCCCTTACGACGCCTACATTCTGGAGGAGGACGGGAGTCTCGCCTCCCGCATCATCAACGAGTACAGCGGCCTCAACTTGAGTCAGCCCCCGCGCGTCACCCGCGTTCCTTCGGCAGGCGAGGCCCTGGATCTCCTGGATCGGAAGCGTTTCGATATGGTCATTACCATGCCCCACGTGGGGGAAATGGACGCCTTCGCATTCGCTCTCCAGGCCAAAAAGAAAAGGCCCCACCTGCCGATCAATCTTCTCACGCATAATCTCCGCGGCATTTATCCTCCCCCGGAGAACATCGACCCGAGCGGCATCGACAAGATTTACGTATGGACCGGCAACTCCGACCTCCTCCTGGCCCTGGTCAAAAACGCCGAAGACAAGATGAACGTGAACCAGGACACGCAAAGGGCCCAGGTGCGCGTGCTCATCCTTGTGGAGGATTCCCCGATTTACTACTCCACCTTCCTTCCGCTCATCTACAAAGAGGTAGTGAAACAGACTCAGGGAGTTCTCGAGGCCGGTTTAAATGAAGAGCACCGTTTGCTCACCATGCGCGCAAGGCCCAAGATTCTCCACGCCGAAAACTTCGAGGAGGCGCTGGATCTCTTCCATCGATACAAGCCCTACCTCTTCGGCATCCTCTCGGACATGCGCCTGCCCAAGGAGGGAAAGCTGGATGGAGAGGCGGGATTCGCACTCCTCCGGCAAATCCGGAAGGAGATCCCTGACCTGCCTCTTCTCATGCTCAGCTCAGAACCCCGAAACCGGCAAAGGGCGGAACAGGTGCCGTCAGTGTTCCTGGACAAGAACTCGCCCAACCTGCTGACGGAGCTTCACGACTTTTTCCTCACCCACCTGGGTTTTGGGGATTTCGTGTTCCGCCTGCCCGACGGGACCGAGCTGGACCGCGCGTCGGATCTAAGATCCCTGGAGCTCAAAATCCGCGATATGCCGGACGAATCCCTCTGGTATCACGCCCTGAGAAACCACTTTTCGAACTGGATCATGGGACGCTCCGAGATCACCCTGGCCTCCCGGTTCCGGGAGGTACATGCCTCGGAGTTCTGCGCTGCAGAGGACCTGCGAAACTACCTGATCACGAACATTCACGCCCTGCGCAAGCTGAGACAACGCGGAGTGGTGGCCCTGTTCAAAGAATCATCTTACGACGCGGACATCATGGATTTCGTGAAGATCGGGCAGGGCTCCATCGGAGGCAAGGCGCGGGGTCTCGCCTTCATGAGCACCATGATCCAGGAACACGAGGAACTGCACGAGAAGTTCCCCGATGTGGACATCAAGATTCCCAAAACCCTCGTGATCACCACGGAAGGCTTTGAGTCGTTTGTTCATGAAAACAACCTACACGCATACGCCAAGAACAGCTTCCCGGATCAAGAAGTGGCCGAGGCCTTCCTGAATGCGAGCATGCCCGAATGGCTGGTGCAGGAGCTGGAGTCCTTTCTCAGTCAAGTCTCCTTTCCTCTCTCGGTCCGATCCTCCAGTCTCCTGGAGGATGCCCAGTTCCAGCCTTACGCCGGCCTCTACCACACGTACATGATCCCGAACAATCACCCGGATCCCGCGTTCCGCCTTCGGCAGCTCCTCACGGCCGTCAAGCTCGTGTATGCGTCCACGTACTTCGAGGGGCCCAAGTCCTTTTCCCGGAACACCCTAAATCAGCCTCACGAGGAGGCCATGGCGGTCATTGTCCAGCAGCTCGCAGGAGAGGCTTACGGGGACTACTTCTACCCTGCTCTTGCCGGTGTAGGCCAGTCACACAACTTCTATCCCTTTGATCGCATGAAACCCGAGGACGGCATTGCCCACATCGCGCTGGGTCTGGGAAAAACCGTAGTGGATGGGGAGCGCTCCCTCCGCTTCTCTCCAAGATATCCTACTCTCCTCCCGCAGTTCTCCAAGGTGGAGGACATGCTGCAGAACGCCCAGCGCTACTTCTACGCGCTCTGTGTCCGCGGTTATTCTGAGGACTGGGCATTTCTGCATGATTCTAACCTCGTCAAACTGGAAGTCGATGAAAACGAGGACGCATTTCCTGTCAGGAACCTGGCCAGCACATACATTCCCGAGGAACACCGCATTCGGGACACAGGGTACATGCCCGGCCCCAAGGTCCTGGGATTCGCCCAGATCCTGAAACACCGTATGTTTCCCCTGCCGGAGCTCCTGGTGGAAATCCTGGAGCTTTCACGAAAAGGGATCGGCTGTCCGGTGGAAATCGAATTTTCCGTCAACCTGGGACGGGAGGAGGAGCGCAAGGCGGAGTTCTACTTCCTGCAGATGCGCCCCATGGTGGCGGAGCTGGAGCGGCTCGACGTCCAGATCACGCCTGATGACCTGGAGAGGTCCGTTATCCGTTCCTCAAAAGCCCTGGGAAACGGGCGAAACCAGCGGATCGAGGATGTCATGTACGTCAAGCCCGCGGACTTCGAACCGAGGGCCACCGCCCAAATCGCCGAGGAGATCAAGTTCCTGAACGGCCATTTGGTCAAGGAAAAAAGGCCCTATCTCCTCATCGGTCCCGGTCGATGGGGCACGGCCGACCCCTGGCTCGGCATCCCGGTGCAGTGGAGCCACATTTCAGGCGTCGGGGCCATCATCGAGCTCCGGAACCAGCAGCTCAAGTCCGATCCCTCGCAGGGATCCCATTTTTTTCAAAACATCAGCTCCCTCGGCATCCAGTACATCACGGTGGAGGAGAACGGCGTTCCATCGGATCACTTGGACTGGGTGTGGCTCGAGGCGCTTCCCGTGCACCGGGAGACCGATCATTTGTGCCACGTCAGACTCGAGGAGCCGTTGACCATTAAAATCGACGGGCGCACGTCGCAGTGCGTGATCACCGCTTCCTGAAGGGAAGGGATTTCGTCCACAGCGAATCTTTCTGCACCCGGTTTTGCTCAGATACGATGACAAAGGCGTCAGGATGACTCGAGGTACCCACTCATTTTGCCAGCCAGGAGGTTGCACATGACAGACATGATCAAGTGGATCAAGGAAAGGGATCCCGAACAGAAGGAATTTCATCAGGCCGTGCAGGAGGTCCTGGAATCGGTCCAGCCTGTGCTCGATCGAAATCCCGAGTATCGCCAGAAGGCGGTGCTCGAGAGAATCACCGAACCCGAGCGTGTCATCCTGTTCCGCGTGCCATGGCACGACGATCAGGGGCAGGTCCACGTGAATCGGGGTTTCCGTATCGAGATGAACAGCGCCATCGGCCCATACAAAGGAGGGCTCCGTTTCCATCCCTCCGTGACACTGAGCATTCTGAAGTTCCTGGCCTTTGAGCAGGTCTTCAAAAATGCGCTCACCACCCTCAGCATGGGAGGGGGCAAAGGCGGTTCCGATTTCGACCCCAAGGGCAAATCCGATGAGGAAGTCATGCGGTTCTGTCAGAGCTTCATGTCAGAGCTCTTCCGCCACATCGGACCGAACACGGATGTGCCCGCTGGGGATATCGGCGTGGGAGCCCGGGAGATCGGGTACCTCTTCGGGATGTACAAAAAGCTCCGGAATGAATTCACCGGAGTGCTCACCGGGAAGAGCCTGGGTTGGGGAGGAAGCCTCATCCGGCCGGAGGCCACGGGGTACGGGTGCGTGTACTTTGCGGCGGAGATGTTGGCCACGCGAAACGAGACTCTGGAAGGAAAGACCTGCCTGGTGTCGGGATCGGGAAACGTGGCGCAGTTCACCGTGGAGAAGCTCATCGAGATGGGGGCGAAGCCCGTCACTCTTTCCGACTCCTCCGGGCTGATCTATGACGAGGAGGGGATCGACGGGGCCAAGCTCGAGTTCGTCAAACGCCTCAAGAACCTTCGCCGGGGACGCATCCGGGAGTACGTGGACAAGTACTCCCAGGCCCACTACCTCGAAGCCGATTCCACCCTGGACCACAACCCCCTCTGGGCCTACAAGGCGGATTGCGCCTTTCCCTGCGCCACGGAAAACGAGATCAATGGTAAGGACGCCCTCAACCTGGTCTCCAACGGCGTCTCGCTGGTCTGCGAAGGAGCGAACATGCCCTCCACCCCGGAAGCGGTAGATGTCTACCTGGACCGTAAGATCCTGTACGGGCCGGCCAAGGCCGCAAACGCTGGGGGCGTGGCGGTTTCGGGCCTGGAAATGGCTCAAAACAGCATGCGTCTCAAGTGGCCTCGGGATGAAGTGGATGCTCGGCTCCAGGAAATCATGAAGGGCATTCACCACACGTGCCTGAATGCTGCAGAGGAGTACGGTGTTCCCGGAAACTACGTGAGCGGCGCAAACATCGCCGGTTTCGTCCAGGTCGTGAACGCCATGCTGGACCAGGGGCTGGTCTAATTCCACCTCTCCACTCCCACCCGGCGGGCTTTTTGCGCCCGCCGGGTTCATATGGGCATGCCCGCTCTTTCCCGGCACCTGGAAATAGCCGAAGAAGCATTTTCAACCCTTCCAGGATCTGCGCTGCGGCTTGACATTCAGGGTCTTTCCTCCTATGCTCCGCATACCCCTTCGACACTCCCTGACGGGTCGAAACACAGCGTTTAATAATCCCCGACGAGGGTTATTCCTTCGTCGTGAAGGCGGGGCCGTCACCCGAAGGAATCGAGTTCGTCCTTTCGATCGGTTGAATTCCCCTGTAGTCCCGCCTCTGTGGGACGGGGAATCCAAAAGGATCAGGTATTCCGGTTTCAAGAATGTCGCTCGCTCACTCCAAGTCCCTGAGAAACCGGGACGAGGAATGCGCGAGCGGGGCATGTCCAAATCATCCCAGGAGGAACAATTATGCTCAGGAAATGTTTCTGGATCGCGATGGCCGCTCTGCTCTGCCTCTCCTTCGCCCCCACCCCGAACGCCGGTGCGGAGGAGGATTTCACGTTCGGTCTCCTCATGGTGGGCCCATACAACGATCGGGGCTGGAGCCAGGCCCATTACGAGGCCGGGCACTATGTGGAAGAACACGTTCCCGGAACGAAAATGATCTACATCGACAAAGTCAATCCGGCGGACCGCCAGGGAGTGACCATTCCGCAACTCGTGGACGACATGGTCTCCAAGGGGGCGAAGCTCGTCATCGCCAACTCGGACGACATGAAAGACGGCATTCGGGAGGCCGCGCTCCAGCACCCGGACACGTACTTCCTCCACGTCTCCGGGGATGATGTGATCACGGGGAAGGCCCCGAAAAACCTGTCGAACGTGATGGGTCGCATGGTCTACGGCAAGATGATGGCGGGTTTCGCCGCTGCCATGACCACGCAGACCGGGAAAATCGCCTACCTGGGACCGCTGAACAACGAGGAAACCCGGCGGCTGGCCACTGCGTGCTACCTGGGCGCCCGGCACGCCTGGGTCAATGTTCAGGGCAAGGACCCCAAGGACCTGAAATTCAAAGTGACCTGGATCGGCTTTTGGTTCAACATTCCCGGAGTAACCGCAGACCCCAGCCAAGTGGCCCAGAACTTCATCAACACCGGTCACGACGTGATCGTCTCGGGCATCGATACCACGGAGGCTCTGGTGGTGGCGCGGCAGAAACGACAGGAAGGCAAAGAGGTTTGGGCCGTTCCTTACGACTACGAGGGGGCCTGTGCAGGCGCGGACGCGGTCTGCCTCGGAGTCCCTTACTTCAACTGGGGCCCGGGGTACGTCCACTTCATTCAGGCCGCCAAAGACGGTTCCTGGAAACCGGAGTGGATCTGGTCCGGACCGGACTGGAAGGATATCACCAATCCGGACACCTCGGCTGTGGGCTTTCGCCCGGGTCCGGCGCTTTCCGAAGAGGCTGGAAGCGCCCTGGACGCCTTTATCGGTGGGTTGGCCTCGGGCAATATTCAGCTCTTTACCGGGCCGCTGAACTACCAGGACGGAAATCCTTTTCTCAAGGACGGCGAGAAGGCCACGGATAAGCAGATCTGGTACATGGAGGGTCTGCTGGAAGGAATGGAAGGCCAGAGCAAGACCAAGTAGCGCCTCCTGAAGGCGGAGACATCCAACGGAGCAGGCAGCGAGCGGCGTACCCTGCCGGTGGCTGCCTGCTCTCGTATTCAGCTATGTCGGCGCCGTGTCCGGGAATTCCGGAACGACACGAACCCCATGAGCCGCTGCCGGGTCCATCCGTCCTTTAACCGGAGAGATGCCCTGCCGGCCGGGATCGCGTCCCCATGAGGATCACTCTCCAAGACATCCACAAGCACTTCGGGCGGGTTCGTGCCAACGACGGCATTTGTCTGGAAATTGCCGAGGGGACCATCCACGGCATCCTCGGGGAGAACGGGGCGGGGAAGAGCACGCTCATGAAGGTCCTGTCCGGGTATCTGCACAGGACATCCGGCACGATCCTGCTTGACGGTCGACCCACCGAATTCACCGGCCCCGCCGAGGCCACGAACCTGGGGATCGGGATGCTTTACCAGGATCCCCTGGACTTTCCCCGCCTGACGGTCCTGGAAAACTTCATGGCCGGAGGCCCCCGGGCGAGGTCGTTCGACCGGGAGCGGCAGCGCCGGCTCCTTCAGGAAGAAGCGGACCGGTTCGGGTTTCAGCTTTCCCCGGCCGTGCCGGTCCGGAGCCTCACCGTGGGGGAGCGGCAGCAACTGGAGCTGCTGCGCCTTCTCTCCCTGGGAGTCGAGGTCCTGATCCTGGACGAGCCCACCACCGGCATCTCCAGCCGGCAAAAACAGCTCCTGTTCGACGCCCTGCGCACACTCGCCGATCAGCGCAAGACCATCCTGCTGGTTTCCCACAAGCTGGAGGACGTGGAAAGTCTCTGCGACAGCGCCACGGTGTTTCGCCTGGGCAAGGTGGCGGGTGAAATGAAAAGCCCCTTTGACACCACGCTCCTCCTCGAGTGGATGTTCGGGACGCCCCCGAAGCCCCCCCCCTGTCCAAGCAACCCTAAGGGGGCGCCGGTGGTCACGCTGGACCACGTGTCCGCACGGGGCGGACGCTCGGGACTCCAGGACTGCTCGATCTCCCTTCGGGAGGGGGAGGTGGTCGGGCTGGCCGGCCTCGAAGGGAGCGGACAGAGCGTTTTTCTTCGCACCGCGGCCGGACTCGTACAGCCGGAAACGGGAACCGTCCGCCTGATCGACGCGGATATGACCGGGAAGGCCTACCACGCATTCCAGAATCGCGGCGTCACGTTTCTTCCGGCCGCCCGGCTCGAGGAGGGTCTTATCCCGGGTCTCACCCTCACAGAGCACTTCGCCCTGCAAGAGCCCGTGGGCATTCGCATCCCCTGGGCCCGGGCTCGGATAGAAGCCCTGGACGGCATTAAGCGGTACCGCATCGCAGGCCGGCCCGAATTCCCTGTAGACGCCCTTTCGGGAGGAAACCAGCAACGCCTTCTGCTGTCCCTCATGCCGGCCGGGCCCCGGCTCCTCCTGCTCGAACAGCCCACACGCGGTCTGGACGTGGAATCGGCTCACTGGGTCTGGGAGCAGCTTGGAGCCCATGCCGCCGGCGGCGCCTGCATCGTGTTCTCGTCCTCGGAACTGGAGGAAATCGTCCAGGTCGCCGGCCGCGTTTTGGTGTTCTTCAACGGCCGTATTCAAAAAGACGTCCAGACCTGTGACACGACCCTTGCCGAACTGGCCCAGGCCGTGGCAGGAAGATGAAAATCCGTTTTTCAGATTTCCCCGAAGTCCCGACAGAGGCGGGAAGGGGAACGCCTGAGCGAAGCCTTTTCAAGAGATCCCCATGAACGCATCCCGAATCCGCCATGCCCTCACCGCGACCGTGATTACGGCAGCGGCGGTTCTCTGCCTGACCGTGGCGATCCTGTTCGCAGCGGGGGCCGCCCCCCTGGACGCGCTCAAGCACCTCTTCCTGGGGTCTCTGGGCTCGTGGGTCAAGTTCTCCCACGTCCTCATGGCCTGGATCCCCCTAACGCTTTGTGCCTGCGGTCTGCTCTTCACATTTCGCATCGATCTCTGGAACATCGGCGTGGAGGGACAGGTGGTGGCCGGGGCCATTTGCGCTACGGCCGTGCTGCGCTTCGGTGCCGGGACCGGCGTGCCGTCCTTCTGGATCGGAGCCGCCTTCCTGGCCGGTCTGACCGGTGGAGCCCTGTGGGCCGTCCTGGCCGGTCTGCTCAAAACCCGTGGGGGAGTGAATGAGATTTTCGCCGGGCTGGGGCTCAACTTCGTGGCCCAGGCCGTCACCCTCTGGCTCATCTTCGGCCCCTGGAGGCGGCCGGGAATCGCCTCTATGAGCGGGACCCAGCCCTTTGATTCCGATCTGTGGCTCCCTACCCTGCCCGGAATTCGTATCTCGCCGGTAGGTCTGATTCTGGCCCTCGGGGCCCTGGGTCTCACGGGCTGGGTTCTGAGCAAGACCCGGCTGGGCCTTGCGCTCAAGGCCATCGGCCACAACCGCATCGCCGCCTACCTCCACGGCCTGAAACCGGATCGAGCCACCCTGGTGGCCATGGGCCTGGCAGGGGCGCTCGCCGGCGCAGCGGGAACCTTCCAGGTGACCGGGGTCTACCACAGGCTGATCCCGGCCATCTCGAGCAACTACGGTTACCTGGCCCTTCTCGTGGTCATGCTGGCCGGTTACCGCGTGGGACCGGTCCCGGCCATTGCGATCTTCTTTGCCTGCCTGAACGTGGGGAGCATTCAGCTCCCCATGATGCTCCAAATCGACTCCTCGCTCAGCGGCATCATCCAGGGCACCCTGGTCCTGGCCACGCTTTTCATCCACGGATGGCGCACTCGGCGACCGGACGTCTCCAAGGGGGGGATGTGATGGGTCTGGACCTCTCTCTCCTCTTCGCATCCATCCTGGCAGGCGCCGCGCCCATTGTTTTCGCCTCAGTGGGGGAAACCATCACCGAGAAGGCAGGCGTCATCAACCTTTCCCTGGACGGCTCCATCCTGCTGGGCGCCATGGTGGCGTTCGTCACCGCCTACCGAACAGGCAGCCTGGTTGCGGGATTTCTAGCAGGGGCGGTTGCAGGGGGCGCTGTTGCTGCCCTTCTGGGTGTGTTCAGCGTGTACCTGGGCCAATCCCAGGTGGCCGTCGGATTTGTGCTCACCCTGACAGCCCGGGACCTGGCCTACTTTTTCGGCAACCCTTACTCCCGCCTCTACGGACCCCAGGCGGGCCCTTCTCCCATACCCGGTCTGCAGGACATCCCGTTTTTCGGCCCGTTCCTTTTCAGTCAGAGCGTCCCGGTGTACCTGAGTCTCCTCGCCATCGGCCTGGCGTGGTGGTATCTCTACCGCACGCCCATGGGCCTCGGCCTTCGGGCTGTGGGGGAGAACCCGGGTGCGGCCTATGCGCGGGGGTTCTCTCCGAGAAAGACGCAGATGCTTTACACGGTGCTGGGTGGGCTTCTGGTGGGACTCGCAGGGGCCACGTTCGCGCTGTGTACCAAGCCGGGGTGGGGGCGGCCGCAGGGGGCGGAAGGCACGGGCTGGATCGCCCTGGCCATCGTGATCTTCGGCGGCTGGCATCCGGTTCGGGCGGCCCTGGGCGCCTACCTCTTCTCTTTTCTCCAGGTCGTGGGGATTCACCTGCAGGGAGTGTTCCCATCCATTCCTGCCCAGGTTTTCCAGGTGGCCCCTTTCCCGCTCATGATCTTTACCCTTGTTCTCTCAAACACCGCAGGAAGAAAAACCCGCGATGTATCCCCTGTCTCCAGGTCTCCGTTGGCCCGTTTCCTGGGGATCTTTACGGGCGCCCCGCCCGCTTCCCTGGGACGGCCCTTTCATCCCGAATGAAACTCTCGAATACCAAGATCTAAGAACGCTTTTCATAACGACATGCACATGGATCTCTTATTCCGGGAGGTTTCCGGGCTTCAGGGTGGGGAAAAAATGTGGATGTGTTGGTGTTGGTGAAAGTGAAGACCATTCCCAGGTCCCGGGACCCGGCAAAAAATTGAGCGACTGTGGGGGTATAGGTGGGAGTGGGAGTCTTGAAGGCTTCCGGGCTTCAGGTGGGAAGGGGAGATCGTTCCCGGCTCCCGGGCCGGTCTTCGCAACGGACTTGTCCGCGGGGGAAGCCGCCCCCTCCCTGTTCCATCCCCGCCGGGTAGCGCGTTCCAGCCAAGCAATGCCTGCGTTGTTCGTAACATCTTCGCCTGTCGCCTGGCACCTGTTCGGCGGGGACTGGCCAGGGGGTCCCCCACGGGCAAGTCCGGCGAAGACGAGGCCCTTCACGCAATGTCACGATCTCCCCTTTCCCTCCCTTCACCGGATCCACACAGGAGAACCTCGGTGAATTCGAACACTCTCTCATTGCTTTTCCAAGCCGCAATATGAAACGCTCGGTTTGGGGAGGAGAAGCGATCCCCGAGACCGGATATCGACGCGGTACGCAGGGTCTCAGTCGGTGGATCCTGTCTATCGCGGAAAAGATCGAAGCCTACCGGGTGCAAATCCGCGAAGCGGGACAGGGTTCCCGGACGTCTGAGGTTCCCGCTCAGGGCGGCCCCATGGGAGCGCATCCGAACCCTGGATCGCGCCGGAAGGAGAGCATCCCCAGGGCCCGAGACCCGGCAAAAGGGGAGGGAGGGGGTTCAGTGCCCGAAGGTGAGATCCAGGTTCAGCTCCCCGGCCAGGGCCGTGAGCTCCGCTTTGATTTTCGAGATGGAGGCACCGGCCGGCACGCTCGCCTCCAGCTCGAGGTCAAAGAGCGGGGCCCCGGAAAGCGGGGCCCTCTGAAGCCGTGTATCCAGGCTCTCGATGTTCACCCGGTGACCGTGCAGAATACCCACCACCCGCCGTACGATCCCCGGGTGGTCCATGGCGAGGATTTCCATCTTCAGGGGAAGCGCCGCCTCGTGGGGTGCGCCGGTCGGGTCCTGAGCTTCGTGAAGCGAACACTCGAGCCCGAGTGTGCGCAGCCTTTCCAGTCCCGCCCGGATCTCCTCCAGCTGCTCAGCGGAACAGGAGAAGAGGGTCATGATCGAAAAGCATCCGCCCATGGCGGCCATGCGGCTGTCCTCAATGTTCGCCCCGTGGTCGAAGAGCACGGCGGTGACGTCATTGACAATTCCCGGCCGGTCTTTGCCCACGGAGAGAAGAATGTTGTACGCCTTCATCACTGGGCTCCACTCTCCATGTGTTCCTTCTGGTTTGCACTCTTCCGGACCGAATGTACGCGGCGGGAATCAGACATGCCTTCCTCCTCCGACGTTGCCGTCCGGTACAGCTCGGCTGCGCGGTAGGAGCTTCGAACGAACGGTCCGCTTGCCACAGCCCGAAACCCCATGGCCAATCCTTTTTCCTTCCACATGTCGAACTCCTCGGGCGGGACGAATCGTTCCACAGGGAGGTGTTTCTTAGAAGGCTGAAGGTACTGCCCTATCGTGACCATGCAACATCCGGCCCTTTGCAAATCCTCCAGAGCTTTTTGGACCTCCTCGGGGGTCTCCCCCAGCCCGAGCATCAGTCCGGACTTGGCCGGAATATGAGGGGTCATCTCCCCCACGCGGGAGAGAAGGGTCAACGACCGGGCATAGCCGGCCTCCGGCCGTACCGTTCCGTAGAGGCGTTTCACCGTTTCCAGGTTGTGATTGAGCACGTGAGGGCCTGCTGCGAGGACCGCTTCCAGGGCCTTTTTGTCTCCCTGAAAATCCGGGATCAGGACCTCGACCGTGGCCCCAGGGATACGATCGCGCACTGCACGGATCGTTTCCGCGAAAATTCCGGCACCCCCGTCAGGAAGGTCGTCCCTTGTCACCGATGTCACGACCACGTGGTGAAGCCCCAACCGATAAGCGGTTTCTGTTACCCGGAACGGCTCATCGAGGTCCGCCGCACCGGGCTTCCCGTACCTCACGGCACAGAATCGGCAGTTGCGCGTACACGTGTCCCCCAGGATGAGAAACGTGGCGGTCCGCCTGGAAAAGCACTCCCAGAGGTTCGGGCATTGAGCCTCCTCGCACACCGTGTGAAGTCGACCCTTTTTCAGGAGCCCCCGGACCCTTTCGAACTCGGGACCGGACGGCAATCGCCTTCGCAGCCACGCAGGTTTTCGGATCGGAATGCTCGAACTCCCGCTCGCCTTCATGGGGGGATTCACCTCCTCTTGCAGGAACCGCGACTGTACTCATTCATTGGCTGTGGCAGCCGCATTCCCGGCAGTCGAGCTCCGCTCCCGATCTTTCCCTGCCGTAGAAACCGCCTTCAGGGCCGCAGCCGCCTCGGGATCCTCCGCTTCGAGCCACCCGGTCAGCCAAGGTCCATCCACGGTCTCGATCTCCGCCTGAAAGATTTCTTCCAGGTGAAACCGGGCCGAATGCAGCGCGGAATCCAGTGTAACGCCCTCGGCCCCCTCCAGGGCGAGCGAGGTCATCCGGACCTCCTGGAGGCCGCAGGGATGAATCCACTGGAACGGCATCAGGTCCGGGTCCACGTTCAGGGCCAGTCCGTGAAACGAAATGCCGCGTCGCACCGCAATGCCCACACTCCCCAGCTTCTTTTCCCCGACCCAGACGCCCCGGTTTCGCGTGCTGCGCCCGGCCCTCACCCCGCAGTCCGCTGCCACGCGGATCATCACCTCCTCGAGGCCTTCCACGAACGTCACTACCTTGAGACGCGCCCGCGGAAGGTCCACGATGGGATAGATCACGAGCTGCCCCGGGCCGTGATATGTGATGTCCCCTCCGCGCTCCACGTGCACCACGGGTATGCCCGAGCGCTCGAGAAAGGCCGGCGAGACGCGCACGTTGTCCATGCCTCCGCGACGGCCCAGGGTGAATACAGGGGTGTGCTCCACGAAAAGGGCCACGTCCGCTTCGAGGCCTCCCTCCCTACGGGCCTCCACCAAGGCGGTCTGAAGCGCCCAGAGAGGAGTGTAGGCCGCACCGAACCACGTTTCAGCCCACCACCGGGACCGGGGGGTTGCCATCTTTGAGCCCGAATCCATGTCTTTCACTCCCCTCCTGATCCTCCATCGGCTGAGTAAACGCCTCTTTCATCCCTTCAGGCACGGCCGGCGCGCCGCAGTCGTCTCGTCCAGTCTTCGAAGCCGGCAATGGGTCGGAGCGTTCAGAAGCAGGTCCGGACGTTCTTCAGCCTCTCTTGCAATCGCATGCATTGCATCGATGAACCGATCCACCTCGTCCCTGGATTCGGTCTCCGTGGGTTCCACCATGAGGGCACCCTGTACGACCAGGGGAAAGTAGATGGTCGGAGGATGGAACCCATAGTCCATCAGTCGCTTGGCCACGTCCAGTGTCGTGAGCTTGGAGGCCTTTAAGTGCTTGTCCGTGAACACGCACTCGTGCATGCAGGGCCGGTCATAGGGCAGGTGGTACACCCCCTTGAGCCGCTCCTTGATGTAGTTTGCATTGAGCACGGCCAGCCGGCTGGCCTTTTCCAGGTCCGCGGCACCCATGCTTCGAATGTAGGCGTAGGCCTTGATCATGACCCCGAAGTTCCCATAGAAGGCTTGAAGTCTCCCCACGCTCTGGGGAAAATCCTCGGCAAGGCCATACCGGCCCCCCTGTTTTTCAATGCGGGGGATGGGGAGAAAGGGTTCCAGCGCACGGGTCACACACACCGGACCCGATCCCGGTCCTCCGCCTCCGTGGGGTGTGGAAAAGGTCTTGTGGAGGTTCAGGTGGAGCACGTCCACGCCGATCCTTCCCATGTCCACGATCCCCATGACGGCGTTCATGTTCGCCCCGTCGCCGTAAACCAGCCCTCCCTTTGCGTGGACCGCTTCGGCGATCTCCCGGACGTTCTCCTCGAAAAGGCCCAGAGTGTTGGGGTTCGTGATCATGATCCCGGCCGTTTCCTCGTCCATGATCCGGTCCACGGTATCCGCCGAGAGGACCCCCTCCTCCCCCGAGGCCACGGGAACCGGCCGATACCCGCAGAGGGCGGCGCTGGCCGGATTGGTGCCGTGGGCCGTGTCCGGCACGATGATCTTCGTGCGTTTCGAATCCCGGCTCTCGTGATACGCGTGAATCAACAGCATGCCCGTGAGCTCGCCCTGGGCCCCTGCCGCTGGTTGCAGGCTCACCGCGTCCAGGCCCGTGATCTCGGCCAGAGCGGTTTGGAGCTCGTACATCAGCTCCAGGGCCCCCTGGCAGAGCGGCTCCGGAAGCATGGGATGGGCCCCGGCAAATCCGGTCAGCCCTGCCAAGACCTCGTGGAGCTTCGGGTTGTACTTCATGGTGCAGGATCCCAAAGGATACATGCCCGTGTCCACGCCGAAGTTCCACTGGCTCAGCCGAGTGTAGTGGCGCACCACGTCCACCTCGCTCAGGTCGGGGAGATCGGGATCCTCCCCGACCAGGTCTTCCGGCAGGGGTGCGGGGTCCACATCGCGTGCAGGAAGCGAAAAACCCTCCCGCCCCTTTCTGCCCTTCTCCCACAACAGGGGTTCATTCAGGACCAGTCCGGTGGTTCCCTGCATCTCGCTCATGACGTCATCTCCTCGACCAGGCGATCCATGGCTTCCCGGGTCTTGGTCTCGGTCACACAGAAAAGGTATCGGTTTTCAAGCTCGGGATACCAGGGGGCCAGGGGCACCCCAGCCACGATCCCCTCCTCGGCCAGGCGCGCATGGGTGCTTTTGAATCCGGCAGGCGTTTCCACCACGAACTCGTTGAAGGTCGGTGCGTCGAACGCCATCCCGAACCCCACGTCGCTCAACCGGGATTTCAGGTATGCGGCCTTGTCGTAGTTGAGTCGCGCCAGCTCTCGAATTCCCCGGCCTCCCAGGGATGCGAGATAGACGGCTGCGGCCAGAGCGCACAGGCTGTTGTTGGTGCAGATGTTACTGGTGGCCTTTTCCCGCCGGATGTGCTGCTCCCGGGTCGCGAGGGTCAGCACGAACCCCTGTCTCCCTTCCGCGTCCACGGTCTTTCCCACCAGGCGGCCGGGGATGCTGCGCACGTACTTGTCTCGCGTGGCAAACACGCCCAGCAGGGGACCTCCGAACGACTGGGGTATGCCCAGACTCTGCCCTTCTCCGCAGGCAATGTCCGCTCCCCGGCTTCCCGGAGACGGAAGCAATCCGAACGCCAGGGGCTCCGTGAACGACGAAACCAACAGCGCCCCGCAGTCGTGGACCCGCTCGGCAACGGCGCCCAGCTCCTCGATGCACCCGAAAAAGTTCGGGGACTGGACGGCCACCGCGGCAAGGTCCTGCCCGCTGTCCATGGAGGAGAGATCCGTGGTCCCGTTCTCCTGGAAAGGGAGCTCCACCACCTCATACCCCGTGGGGGCTAAGTAGGTGCGGACCACCTGCCGATAATGCGGGTGAACGGCCCGGCTGACGGCGACCCGCGTCCTGCGGGTCACACGAATCGCCATGAGGAGCGTCTCGGCCAGGGCGGAAGCCCCGTCGTAGAGGCTGGCATTGGCCACGTCCATTCCCAGCAGACGGGTCACCAGGGTCTGGTATTCGTAGATGGCCTGGAGAGTCCCCTGGGTCATCTCGGGTTGATACGGAGTGTAGGCCGTGTAGAATTCCGATCGTCGAAGCATCGCCTCCACGGTTGCCGGAATGTGGTGCTCATAGCTCCCGGCCCCGACAAACGACTGGCATGCCGGGAAGGCCGCGTTTTCTTGAGCCATAGAGGACATGTGGGCCGAAAGGTCCCATTCCGTCAGAGGGGAAGGGAGCTCCATGGGCGCTTTACGGCGGCAGGCCTCGGGCACCGGGGAAAACAGATCATCCAGGGATTCAACGCCCACCGTCTCCAGCATGGCCTCGATGTCCTCGAGGGTGTGCGGCAGGTATCGCATGAGCTACTCCTGTCCTTTCAGAGTCTCGAGATAGGCATCACGGCCCATCAAGGCGTCTACCTCGCTCAGGTCCTTGGGCGCGATCTCCAGCATCCATCCCGCCTGGTAGGGATCCTTGTTTACTTGCTCGGGTTGGTCTGCGAGCCCTTCGTTCACAGCAAGCACTTCCCCGCCCACGGGCATGTACACCTCGGCCACGGCCTTGACCGACTCGACCGTGCCGAATTCCTGCCCTTTATCGAAAAGATCCCCGACCTGCGGCAGCTCCACAAAGACGATGTCTCCAAGCTGGCTCTGCGCATAATCGCTGATCCCGATGCGGGCGGTGTCCCCGTCCACGCGCACCCACTCGTGGCTCTCGGTGTACCGAAGGTCCTCGGGTAAAACGAGTTCATGAATCTCTTTCATTGCACGTCCTCCCCTTGAAACGCGTGATTTTCATATCCTTCACGTTTTGCGATCCAACAGTCCTGGATGCGCAAGCATGAACGCAAGAGATGCCCTCCGGCCCTCCGCCTCTCAGGTCGGTCCATGAAGAATCCCCCACCCCTCAAAGCACATAAGGGACCTTGGTGCGGTATCCCTTATAGACCACGAAGGTCTCCACGGACTGCACGTCCTGGATGCGGCTCACCTCCTGTGTATAGAACTCCAGCAGGCCAAAGGAGTCGTTGAACAGGACCTGGAGAAACAGGTCGTAGCGTCCCGTGACCACGCTGACCCAGACCACCCCTTTCAGCCGGCTGAACTCCTCGCCCTTCTTGACAAGCTCCATGGTGCTCAGCTTGACCCCGATGAGGGCGAGTCGATGACCGGGAATGCCTGCCGGGTCCATGACTCCCGTGATCTCCAAGCGACCTTGCTCCATGAGGTCGGTCACCCGGGCCCTGACAGTGTTTTCAGAAACCCCGACATCGCGCGCGATCTTTCGGAACGATTTCCTTCCCTCCCGAAGATGCTGAAGAATGGCGATGCTGGTCTCGTCGATTTTCATGCGCCTCCCTTCGAATATTCCCTTTGGGACCGGAAATGAAACTCCCAAAGAACGTAGGAGGTTTTGATCAATTTGTCAATATTTATTTCCAATTCTGATGATATGATCAATTTTGATCCTCTTTTTTCTTGAAATCCATGCCTTCACATGGTAACGAACACCGAAAACGAACGTTCCGTATGCAGTGCGCACGGAAACACCGGGCGGTATACTTTCGCCCTGCCCCTTTTACCGGGAGGAAGCCCCATGGAAAAATCCAGGCGGACCCCGCTCTATGACCGCCACTGCGCTCTGGGCGCCCACATGGTGGAGTTCGGCGGATGGGAAATGCCGATTCAATACCCCCAGGGTATCGTCCAGGAACACCTGCTCACACGCAAGACCGCCGGACTCTTCGACGTCTCCCACATGGCTCGCTTCATTGTCCGGGGCAAGGACGCCAAAGCGTTTCTTCAGCACATTCTCACGAACAACGCCGAGGCCCTGGACGGACACGAAGCCGGGGCCCAATACACCTTCATTCCGAACGCTTCGGGCGGAGCGGTGGATGACGCTTACCTCTACCGGTTCGAGGAAAACGCCCACGTCCTGGTGGTCAATGCCGCCAATCTGGACAAAGACTGGGACGTCCTGCGGGCTGCGTCCCAGGCGTTCCCTGATGTGGCCTTGACCGATCGCACCGAGGAAATCGCCATGCTGGCCCTCCAGGGACCGCGCTCCCGCGACATTCTGGCCGCTGTCGTGGAATCCGGCGCCCTACCGGAGCCCCTGAGAAACGCCGCGGGCGTGGTGACGATTCAAGGCCGGGATGTCCGGGTGGCACGTACGGGCTACACCGGCGAACCCGTCTGCTTCGAGCTGTTCGTCCCGGCCGAGATCGCGCCTGAACTCTGGGACCGCCTTCTTGAGGAGGGCGCCTCCCCCGTGGGCCTGGGCGCCCGGGACACGCTTCGGCTGGAAGCCGGGCTTCCGCTTTACGGCCATGAACTCGGGATCGACCCCGACGGAAACGAAATTCCGATCATGGCCTGCCCGCTGGCCCGATTCGCCGTGAGCTTCAGCCCCCTCAAGGGCGACTATGTGGGTCGAAAGGCGCTTCTTCATCAGTTCGAGGCACGCGCGCGGATTCTTACCCGCGATTTTTCCAGAATTCAGGACCTCCCCCGGCTCATTCGACCCGTGGCCGTGACCGGCAGGGGTGTGGCCCGGGACGGGGCCCGGGTATTCCGCGGTGAAAAGCTCGTGGGGTACGTGACCAGCGGAACCATGGTGCCCTACTGGAAAACGACCGGGGAGGGCCTCGAGTCGACGCAGCTCGATGAGCATGCCCTCCGGGCCCTCTGCCTGGCATACATCGACGCGGATGTGCTGGAGGATGAGGAACTGAGCATCGAAGTGCGCGGCAGGCAG
>JASFQI010000022.1:0-25716 GCA_050115555.1 Desulfobacteraceae bacterium | reverse complement strand
CTGTATGTAGCTACACAGTATTTAAAGGCTGTATGTCCGGAACAGGTGGTAGACTACCTAATTATTAGAGAAATGAATGCGAATGAGGTGAGAAACGAATTCAATGCCCAGAAAGACAAGGGAATGATCTGGTGCATTCCCCCATGGGAGTTGGAGAAATTTCAGGGTATTTCTGTCAATCATGCGTTTAATTCATCATCATTCCAGGAGATGACCCCCGATCAGCGCACATATTATTATCGTTTTATCAAAGAAAATCGTAGTGATCGTGCGATTCATACCTTTTTTGTCTACGACACCCCTGATTCTGATGCCTTGGAATCCCACATGGAATCGTTTTTTTCTTTCGATAAACTTCGGGATCCGCGGTTGGATTTGGCGGGAACCACCTACCTTTGTTGGAGTTCCTGACACCCCGAATCCATTGACGGTCTCGCAAAAACCCGCTCGACCGCCTGTTGGCTACACTTAAGTCGTTGGAATTGCGAGAGGCAAATCACTAAGTATCGGTTTTTTGCGACTGCATCATCCATTCCGAAGTCGCCTTGCACGTTCTATTCAGCGGGAGAAAAATGCGGGGGGGGGGAGAGGCATTTTCAGCCGATGAAGGTTTTGAAGAACATCCGATTGACGAAGCCATCAAGCGGCTTGTGGAGGTAGGAGGAAGATTCCCATGAGTGTGATGCATATCCTTGGCGGCCTGCTCATCGGCCTGGTTGTAGGCAGAGGATTCAGCTTGTTCACATTGCGAAAGCTGAAGGGTGGCAAATACACGTTCATGGTCGTCGGCATGGTGGGTTCCATCGGGACCGACTTGATATTCAAAACGTTGTATGAGCGGAACCTCGTCAGCAGCTTTTTTTACACGGAGACCTCCATCATTGTCGAAATGGTGGTTGGGGCGTTAGCCGCCTGCTACCTTGTGAATCTGCTGGGGCGGCAAGAACAGATCCCGTTGTAGGGCCCTGTCCTCGTCCTTCCTGTCCCGATTCTGCATCTTGAGAAGAACACTTCACAAATATGTGCTGTTTGAGATGGTGCCCGTTTTCATCTCCAGCCTCCTGGTATTTGCATTCATCATGCTGGGCACACGCATGTTGAGCATCATGGAGCTGGTGGTGAGCCAAGGGGTGGCGCCCGCCCATGTCCTGAAGCTCGTGGCTTTCCTGCTCCCCAGCATCCTGTTTTTCGCCCTTCCTGCGGCTGCGCTCATGGCATCTCTCATTGCCTTTATTCGTCTATCGAGCGACAGTGAGATCATTGCCCTCAAATCGTCCGGGATCAACCTTTACCAACTGCTCCCTTCCGTAGTCGTTCTTGCCGTGGCGGCTTCGATTGCAGCGAATGCGGTAGCATTTGTCGGGGTTCCGTGGGGAAACCGGTCCGTCAAGGAGTTGATCCTCAGAATCGCGCAATCCAAGGCGGCGGTAGGGCTGAAAGAACGGGTGTTCTGCCATCCTTTTGACGACGTGATCTTCTACATCAACTCCTTGTCCCCCGGCCGACAGCTCATGAAAGATGTGTTTGTCGTGGATCGGCGAGAACCCGCCATGACGTACACCATCCTTGCGAAGACCGGCCAGATCCTTCTGCATCCGAAGGCGAACAGGATTGTCGTTCACTTTGAGGACGGAACCATCTTTATGGCGGACCAAGACCTCGAGTCCATGAGAACGGTGGATTTCAGCAGTTATGACCTGAAGGTGGGTCTCGAAGATATCGTCGCTCACATGGGATCTCAGGATACCGAGCCCAAAGAGATGGGGATGGCCCAGCTGCTCAAAAAAATCCGTGGGAGTGGAGGAATGTCGGGAAATCGGAATGAGTTGATGGTCGAGTTGATGGAACGACTGACGATTCCTTTCGGCGTGTTTTTGCTGGCAATCATCGGCGTGCCGCTGGGAACGCATATGAAGACACGGGCTTTCTCGCTGGGGATTGGCGTGAGCCTGGTCGTCTTTCTCCTGTATTACATGTTGTACCTGGGCGTGAGGAGCCTGTGTGAAACCGGCACGCTTGCGCCCGCATGGGGCATGTGGATACCGAACGGGTTCCTTTTGGCGACATGCGTCTATCTTCTTCAAAGAGTAGCCAATGAGAAGCCCCTTCCTCTGTCTGCGGAAAGCTTTATGCGAAGCAAATTGCGAGAGGTCTTTACTCGAGAGCCTGAAACGCAGGAGCGGCCGGTGGTCCTCACCGTTCAAGAAAGCCTTTTTCCGCGCCCGGAGAAGATCAAGGAGCCGGAGAAGGGCATTCAGCCTCCTGCTGCGGAGACAGCCGAAGCCGAAGAAAGCCCGTCTCTCGAACCATCCAGTAGAAAAGAAGCGGCCGTTGTTGAAGACGATGAGCGGCCTTATGTGGGGAATATCCGACAGAAGCGGTATCACCGTTCGGATTGTGCATGGGTGAAACGACTTTCACCGCAGAACACCTGCTTTTTCAGATCCAAGGCGGAGGCGGAAGAACAAGACTACGTTCCGTGCCGCGTGTGCAGGCCGTGAGGTGAAAACCGCCACAAACGATCGTTTGCTCTTATGAATATTCTGAGTCGATACATCATCAAGGAGTTTATCAGGATCCTCTTTTTCTGCCTGGTCCTATTTGTGGCCCTGTACGTGATCATCGATTTCGTGCAAAAGGTGGACAACTTTATCGAGGCCGGGGTCTCGCAGGAGGTCATGGCTTCCTATTTCTACTACAAGCTCCCCTACATCGTGTGGCAGATTTTGCCACCGGCTACGCTGATCTCTGTGGTCATCCTGTTTTCCCTCATGATAAAAAAGCGCGAGATCCAGGCGATGATGGCGTGCGGTATCAATATCTACAAGGTGTTTCGATTGGTCTTCGTTGTCGCCGTTTTCTTATCCGTTGGGCTGTTTCTTTTCTCCGAGGTCGTGGTGCGCCCTGCGAGTGCCAAGTCCAATCACATCTGGATGACCGAGGTGGAGAAAAGGGATCCCGGGAAGTACTACTACGGTCGCGGTCATATCTGGTACAAGGGCGAGAACAGGATCTATTGGATCTGGTCCTTTGATCAGAAACGGTCCATGATGATTCAACCGACCTTCTACTTCTTCGATGACGCCTTCCGCCTCTTGAAACGCGTGAGCGGTCAAAGGGCGGTCTGGCAAAACGGGGCATGGCGCGTGGAAGAGGGCGCGGTGCAGGCGCTGGGAAAGGACGGGGAGTACCACGTGGAGCCGTTTGATTACCGGATCATGGACCTTCCCGAAACCCCGGAGACGTTTGTTCGACCGGTCCGTCACCCGGAGGAGATGAGCTACTGGCAGCTCAAGCGATACGCCCAGAAGGTACGCCAGGAAGGATATGACAATACCCGCTACCTTGTGGACATGCATATCAAGACGGCATACCCGTGGATCCTCCTGATTATGGCCATGATCGGCATCCCGGTCGCCTTGCTTTTGAAGAGAGTGCAGACGCCCCTGGCCGTTTGCGCCGCCGTGGGCATCTGTTTTCTCTACATGCTGATATTCGGGTTCTCGCGGTCCCTGGGGCTCTCCGGCGCCCTGCCCCCGTTTTTCTCTGCCTGGCTGGCAAACCTGGTGTTTTTCCTTTTTGGCCTCTACCTCATGATGCGTGTGGAGCGATAGCATGGGACGGGAAGGGAAAGGGATCGCTATCGAGAGCTCACGCATGTGCCCGGTCAATGCGGCTGGGACGGAGAGGTGGACCCAGCCGTGAACCCTTGGATGAGGAGAACCCTCGCCGGTCTTGCGTGCGCGGTGTTTGCTTTCGGGATCCTCGAGACGATTTGCAGGGTCGAGTGGTCTCATCGAAGTGAAACCCCTTTTTTCAGCCCCAACCTGTACTTCTACTACCCCGAACTGGCCCCTGTCCTGGAGGCCGACACCGATTCTGACCATGGAATGGATGTGCTCCTCCTGGGAGGATCCGTGCTTCATGAGGACTGGGGATCGATTCCGCAGAACCTCCGGGAGGTGCTGACCCTGGCCGGCCGGAAGGACGTCCGCATTCACAACCTGGCCAAACCCGGGCACACATCCCTGGACAGCTTGTACAAGTACCGGAGGCTGGAAGGGAAGTCCTTTGACCTGGTCCTTTTCTATCACGGAATCAATGAGCTGAGACTCAACAACTGTCCCCGCCATGTATTCCAGCCGGACTACGGGCACTCTTCCTGGTACCGCGTCATCAACCGGTTCGAACGTAACGGCCGCCGACCCAACCTCGCCTCGCTCTATGCCTTGACCTATCGATTCGTGAGGCTTCACGAAAAGCTGATTGCACCGGAAGCCTACGTGCCCAGGGAGAGGCCCGATCCGAAGGCGATGCGCTTCGGGGGGGAGATCAAGACCGCACCCTCGTTTCAAAGCAACCTGGAGGGCATTCTGGCCCTTGCACAGGAGCGAAAAGAGCCCGTGGTCCTCATGACCTTTTGCTATCACCTCCCCCGGGACTACACCCTGGAGCGCTTCAAGGCCGGATCCCTGGATTACTGCCTTCACAGCTGTGCCGTGGAGATCTGGGGGATGCCGGAGCACATTCAAAAGGGGCTGGACGTTCACAACCGTGTGATCCGAGATACCTGGGACCGCCACAGAGGAAAAGCGATCTTCGTAGATCAGGCGCTGCACATGCCCCGCGACCAGGAGCACTTCAACGACATCTGTCATCTCACCCATAAGGGCTGCACTGCATTCACGGAGCATATCCTGAGGGAGATACGCGGGCTTCTGCATCACAGACCCACTCAAGAGGAGCCCGGTTTGCAGTGATGGGAGCGGCGGCCCCTGAAAATGCATCCCTTCGCCTCGTGCCGGACTTTTGCGGCTGCGTGTACCCATGAACCCGGTGAGCCGAGCCTAGGTGACCGGCAGCCCGGAAAGGCTTGTAAAGGGCGTGAAACGGCTGTATAGAGAGGTCCAAGGTGAAAGGAGAAAGGATTCAGGGGTAAGGGGTAATGATAAAAGGCAAAGGTGGAAGGTGAAAGGTTAAAGGATAAAGGTGAAAGGACAGAGGTGAAAGGACAAAGGTGGGTTCTCTGACTGCATACCACTACTTCGCATTTTTCGCTGTGAGCCTCGGGCTCTCTCTCGTCCTGACGCCGCTGGTGCGCCTCCTTGCCCGGGCCACTGGACAGATCGCCGTTCCCCGGGACAGCCGCTGGCACAAGAAGGAGACAGCCCTTCTCGGCGGAGTTGCCATCTTTGTGGCCACCACAGGGACCTGGTTCGGGGCCGCGGCGTACGCGGGATGGGTGCCGTTCGGAAAACCCTTCCTGCCGATCGTCCTCTGCGCTTCAGCGATCTTCCTGGTGGGCCTGGTGGACGACGTTGTGAGTCTGGTGCCCCAGCACAAGCTCGCAGCGCAGATCGTGATCGTGTCCGTGTTCATGTCCTTCGGATTTCGTCTGGACTGGACCATCTCCAAAACGGCCGATCTGTTCCTTTCCATTCTCTGGATTGTGGGCATTACGAATGCGTTCAATCTGCTGGACAACATGGACGGTTTGTCGGCCGGGGTCGCCTTCATCGCAGGCACCTTCCTTTTCCTCACGCTGTACACGAACCCTATCAACATTCCCTTGACCGGACCGGTTCTCATTCTGGGCGCGGTGTATCTTGGTGCACTGTTGGGTTTCCTGGTCTATAACTTCAATCCCGCCTCCATCTTCATGGGGGATGCCGGAAGTCTCTATATCGGGTTCGTGATGGCTTGCCTCACTATGGTGGGGGGTGCAGAAGAGTCGCCGGGACACAGTGTCGGGCGTCTCCTCTCGGTCATCGCCATCCCGATTCTGATCCTTTTCATTCCGATTCTGGACACGGGCTTCGTGAGCTTCATGCGCAAGCTCTTCCGGCGCCCTATCTCGCAGGGAGGGAGGGACCACTCCTCGCATCGGCTGGTCGCCATCGGTTTTTCCGAGCGCATGGCCGTGCTGGTCCTGTACGGTTTCTCTGTGGCATCAGGGCTCATCGCCCTGTCTGTCCAGTCTCTGAGCATCGGGATCATCCTGGTGCTCATTTTGTTCTACCTCCTTTTCGTGGGATTTTTCTGGATCTACCTGGCGCGGGTCAAGGTGTACGAGGAGGGGTCCATCCTCACCGGAAACGGGCTCGGGCCCGTGACCCCGATCGTCATCCAGTTTACGTACCGGCGAAGACTCTTCGAGGTCCTGCTGGACCTGATCCTGGTCACGGTCGCGTACTACTCGGCCTACCTCCTTCGGTTCGAAGGCCCGGTCTACTACCTGATCGGGGAGAACTTCCGCATGTTCCTGCGGTCCTTGCCCATCGTGGTGGCGTGTCAGATTTTCTGCTTCTACGTCCTGGGGATCTACCGGGGTATCTGGGAGGCCACGGGCCTGAGCGACCTGATCGATTATATCAAGGCCATCACGCTGGGGACTGTGATGTCCATGCTGATCCTGTTGTTTATTTACCGTTTCGAGAGTTTCTCGAGAGCGGTCTTCATCATCTACTGGATCTTGATGCTCCTGCTGGTTTCCTTGTCCAGGCTTTCCTTCCGCTTGGTGGACGAAGGGGTGAAAAAGGGCAGGCAGAAGGGAAAGCCCACCGTGATATACGGAGCCGGCGCCGGGGGACAGATGGCGGCAAAGGAGATCGAGAACAACCCCTCCCTGGGCCTCGTAATCACAGGATTCATGGATGACAACCCGCGGAAACTGAAAAAGAAGATCATGGGGTACCCCGTTCTCGGGGGTCGGGAGGACTTGGAAAAGATCGTAAAGAAACAGCGGATACAGGAGATCATCATTTCGTTTAAATCCCATGCCGAGGAATCCCGGCGCGATCTCAGCACTCAATGCAAGAAGATGAATGTCGAGGTCGAGGTGCGTCAGATGAAGATGGTCCTGGAATAAGCGTTCATTGGCACGGCACACTAGAAAAGGGGCGGGCATCCGCCCTTTTTTTTATTTCGGCCGTGGTCTCAGGTCGGTGGACCGCGTTTTTACAATTGACAGGATTCGGTTTGTCTCGATATAGTCACCGAGCGGGTTGTTGAGCCAACCTCTCGTTTTCTCAATTGATCTTGTTGATTTTTCCCAAGGCGGGGAAAGGCTTTTCTCAATCAAAGGCGTCTGTTTTCCTTTTTATTCCACAGGGGGCCTTGCCCGCGATTCGCCTCTGAGAAAGCCTGTTCTGGGAGAAGTCAGTACACGTAACGCATTACGAAAGCGACGGATAAGGAGCGCCTCATGGACTTCAGCCTTTCGATGGAGCAGGAGATTCTCAGGAACTCAGTGCGTCAGTTCGCGGAAAACGAGATCAAGCCGGTTGCTGCAGACCTGGACGAGAAGGAGGAGTTCTCTTACGACACCATGCAAAAGATGGCGGAGCTGGGCCTTTTTGGCATGTTTGTGTCGGAAGCCTATGGCGGGCAGGGCATGGACTATGTCTCCTACATCATCGCCACGGAGGAGATCGCCCGGGTGGACGGGTCTCACTCCGCCACTGTCGCGGCGGGGAACTCGCTGGGCATCGGTCCGCTGTACTACTTCGGGAATGAGGTGCAGAAGAAAAAATATCTTCCCAAGCTTTGTTCAGGGGAGGCCCTGTGGGGGTTCGGCCTGACAGAGCCGAATGCCGGATCGGATGCAGGGAACTCGAAGACCACGGCCGTGTTGGACGGAGACGAGTGGGTGATCAACGGAAGCAAGATCTTCATCACGAATGCCGCCACGGACATCACTTCGGGCATAACCGTCTTGTGCCGCACGGGAACGCGGGAAAACGGAAAGCCCGAGCTGTCCTGTATCCTGGTGGAAAGAGGGACGCCGGGGTTCGAGGCCCGTGAGATGCATGGGAAGATGATGTGGCGGGCTTCCAATACGAGCGAGCTGTATTTCGATGACTGCCGTGTGCCCAAGGAAAATCTTCTCGGCGAGATCGGCCACGGGTTTCACCAGATGCTGGCCACCCTGGACGGGGGGCGTTTGTCCATCGGAGCCATGGGCCTGGGAGGAGCGCAGGGCTGCTTCGAACTGGCGCTCAAATACGGACGGGAGCGGGAGCAGTTCGGACGACCCATTTCCACCTTCCAGGTGAACGCGTTCAAGCTTGCGGATATGGCCCTCGAGATCGAGTGCGCCCGGCTCCTTCTCTACAAGGCTTGCTGGCTTCGGGACAACGACAAGCCTTTCTCCAAGGAAGCGGCCATGGCCAAGCTCCACTGCTCCGAGGTCATGTATCGTTGTGCAAATCATGCCGTGCAGCTCCACGGGGGCTACGGCCTCATGAAGGAGTACGATGTAGAGCGGTTCTACCGGGACCAGAAGCTGCTGGAGATCGGGGAGGGAACCTCAGAGGTCCAGCGCCTGGTGATTTCCCGGCTGATCGGGGCCGTATGACGGGCCGGGCGGCTGCTTCGCGTTTCGGGAGCAGGGCGGCTCCACGCGTTTTCGATCTCCGCATGGAAAAAGGCGATCCCGAGCCGAGTCGGCCAAGGATCGCCTTTTCATTTTATAGTGACATTGTATAATCACCACGAAGAACACGAAGAGCACGAAGAGAGACAGAATCAGCAATTGAAAAACGGAATAAAACGATTTGTATTGTGATGTCCCTATTTTCTTCGTGACCTTCGTGCTCTTCATGGTGAATCAATCTGCGAAAGTCAGCAGCTATGCTTGAGCGTATCCTCGGAAAAGACATCGCCCACTACGTCCGCGTCCACCGTGGCCTGATGATTGTGGCCGTGCTGCTGACGGCCATTTCCGCGCTCTTTGTGGTGGTCCCGGCCTATCTCCTTCAGCCTTTTGTGGACGAGGGCATGAAGACCGCTTCCGAGCCCGCCTCATGGAAAATTCCCTGGATCGCGTTCGACGGATCGACCTTTTCCTGGACGCGGACGGAGAAGGTGATCATTGACCAGATCTCCCCCAACCGCCTCCTGGTCATCTTGACCCTGGTGGCGTTCGGGGCGGTGCTGTGTAAGTCGCTCACGCTCTACCTCAGCCAGCTCTCTGCTGCGGCCTTTTCCAATCGGGCGATTCGCTCGATTCGCATCGACCTGTTCAAGCGGTTCGTTTCCCTGCCTCTCAGTTTTTACCACCGGCACAAAGTGGGCGAGCTCATCTCCCGTTCCACCGCGGATGTGACCGTGATGCAGGAAAGGATCGCCAACATCCTGATCGGTCTAGTGCAGCATCCACTGACCGCCCTGGTGTTCCTGGCCTACCTTTTCCTCATGAACTGGAAGCTCACACTGATCATTTTTTTCGCAGCCCCGGTCATCGTGGGGCTGATTCGCCTCTTCGGCCGAAAGGTGAAGAAGCACTCGGCTCGGGTACAGGAGCAAATTTCCCGCGTCACATCCGCCTACCAGGAAACCCTTCTCTGCCTCAAGGTCGTCCAATCCGGGTGTACCCAGGAGCGTGAATCCGAAAAGTTCCGAGACCTGGCCCACGAGCTGTATCGCAAAATCATGAAGTGGAGCCGGTGGTTCCTGGGGTTGGGACCCATGATGGACTCCACCGTGTTTCTGGTGCTGCCCGGCGTACTCGTGGTCGGTAAAATTTACTTTCACCACACCCTCGGGGAGCTGATGTCCATGATCTATGCCTTCTCCAGGGTGTACTCCCCGATCAAGAACCTGGCTCGGGTGAACAACGAGCTCCGGACCCTTCAGGGGGCCACGGAGCGGGTCTTCAGCATCATGAAGACGGAGCCACAAATCGCCGACACCCCGGGAGCCAAGCCGCTTCCTCGGCATGAGCGGTCCCTGGAGTTCGAAGACGTGTCGTTCTCGTACGATACGACCACTCCCGTTTTGAAGGAGATTTCCCTCCACGTGGAGGCCGGTGAGATGGTGGCGTTTGTGGGGTCCACGGGTGCTGGAAAAAGCACCCTCCTGGACCTGGTTCCCCGCTTCTACGAACCCACCCGGGGGGCGGTACGGATCGACGGCCGGAACGTGCAGGACGTCACCCTGGAATCCCTCCGTCGCCAGATCGGTATTGTAAGTCAGGAGGTGCTCCTGTTCCACGACACCCTGGCGAACAACATCCGATACATAAGGCCGGATGCCTCCATGGAGGAGGTGGTGAGGGCGGCCAAGCTTGCCCATGCCCATGACTTCATTCTGGAGCAGTCTGCCGGATATGACACGCTTGCAGGGGACCGGGGAAGCCTTCTCTCCGGGGGGCAGCGCCAGCGCATCGCCATTGCCCGGGCCATCCTGGCCAACCCCTCCATCCTCATCCTGGACGAGGCGGCCTCTGCGCTTGACGCCGAGAGCGAGCGGTTGGTGCAGGAGAGCATCAACGCGCTCCAGGGAGGCCCGACCATCCTGGTCGTGGCCCATCGGCTGAGCACCGTGCGGAAAGCGGACCGCATCTATGTGCTGGAGAAGGGGTGCATCGTGGAGTCCGGGACACAGGAGGCGTTGCTCGAGCAGAACGGGCGCTTTCGGCAGCTTTACGACATGCAGTTCAGGGCGTGAGAATTCCTCTGCCAGAGACGCTGATGGGATTTGATTTCATCGAAATCGATCTCCTCCATCTCATTTTCGATTTCGATTTGGATGATTCCAACCGCATAACCACGCTTTCCCCCAGCATGGATTAGGATGCGCTCCGGTTCTGCAAGAGGCGCTCCTCCACCTCCTTCGGGGTGAGGCCTCGAATGAGAAGGGTCTTGTCCCGGGATTTTTCCCCGGATGAAATCTCCACGTCCCGCTTGGGAACCCGAAGGGCCTTTGCAAGAAGTGCAATCAAGGCCTTGTTGGCACGACCTTCCAGGGGCGGCGCCTTGACCTTGATCCGATAAACCCCGTCTTCCTTCCCCAGGATGGAATCTTTGGAGGATCGGGGGGTCAGCCGGGCGTGAATCCGGGCCTTATCGCATCCCGCATCCTCAGGGTGCGATTTCCATTTTCCTCCTGCAGCAGAGGAAGGGCGTTGAGACGGCCTCGGCTTCATTCTAGGCCAGCCGGGTGGCCATTTGGATAAGGGTTTGGACCAGGAAGGCCTGGAGAAAGATAATGGCAAGGATCACGAGGATTGGAGAAAAATCGATTCCCCCGAAGTAGATGGGCAGGCGCCTTCGAATGGGGGAAAGCACGGGTTCCGTGACCGCGTGAAGGAACCGAACAATGGGATTGTACGGGTCCGGGTTGACCCAGGAGATCACGGCCCGGCCGATGATGATCCACATATACAGGCTCAGCCCGATATCCAGGATTTTTGCAACCGCAACAAGAAAATTGGAAAGGATAAACATGGTGGCCCTCCGAAATTAGGGCGAACAAGTCCCTTGGAAAACAACGAATTTCATCAATGCGGGCGGGCGTCCAACGCGCTCACCACCCCGTGGCATCGGCAGGCCGTTCCGATCAGCCACTTCCCTTCTCCGGAACCCTGGACGCGGTCGCGAAGGTTCCGAAGGTCCTGCACCGTGTATCCACCCAGGCCAGGGGCCAGCTGCCGGCTCTGGATCACGTGGATGCGGAACCCGGGGACATCGAGCTCGCGGAGCACGCCGTACAGCGGGGGACGAATTTCACCGGTCACGGTACAGCCGTCCTCGGGTTCCGGGCAGTCATCCGGGCAGAGGAAATCCACGTGGCTCACCAGGAGCGTACCCAGCCCCCCGTCCCACGTGTGGGGGAGGGCGGGCGGCACCACGTCCGGAATGGCCACAGGCTGAAGAGACATCCCCGGGATCGGCGTTCGGCAAAGCCAGATGGCGGCCAGGTGAATGGGAAGCGCCGGCACCACCACGACCTCGGCCTCGAGCCGAGGGACCCATTCCACCAGGAAGTCGATCCCGTCACCCAGGATCCGTTCCACGCTCGATCCCGGGACCGGCTCCGTTTCAGCCGGATCCACCATCCAGATCCGTCGACCCGAATCCCGGGACAGGATGCGAACGGCCCTCGTGCCGAAGTGTCCCGCCCCTATGATAATGACCTTTCGTTGCCCGGGAAAACCCGGATCGAGGGTTTCCTCATGGGTGTGCTCCGATACCTGGGGATCGGATGCATCGGCGGGATGTGGGGGCGGGCGCATACTGGAGCCGCTCATAAGCCGGGTTCTGTATCCCTTCGGCGGTTCACACGGGACACCACCGAAGAAAGGGTGACCATTCATCTAGCCCCGGCGTTACCGCCGGGGTCCAGCGACCTACCCGGGAACTCGGACGGACCGCCCTCGAACGTTCCCCTATTCGGTCTTGCTCCGGGTGGGGTTTGCCGAGCTCCCGCCGTCACCGGCGGGACTGGTGAGCTCTTACCTCACCGTTTCACCCTTACCCCGGAAGGTGATGCACACCTCGCCGGGGCGGTTTGCTTTCTGTGGCACTTTCCTTCCCGTTACCGGGACTGGGCGTTACCCAGCACCCTGTCCTATGGAGCCCGGACTTTCCTCTCTTCCGCGTTTCCGCGGAACAGCGGCCACCTGACCTGCTCCAGCATGCGCCCAGGACCCGTGTGCCGCATAGCCTTCATGATAATGAGGCTCAGGGATTTGTCAAATCCTGGAAATGGGCGTCCTCTCCCCAGTAAATGATGCGATTGCAGTGGGGACAGCTGGTGAGCTCGATGCACTTCATCAGCTCGTTGAACATCTGCGGGGGGATGCCCATGTGGCAGCTCTGGCACACGCCGCCGACCACGGGGCTGATGGCCGATGACCCGATACGCTCACGGACCAGCTGGTACCTTCTCAGGAGATCGGGCTCCGCCTTTTCGGCAATGGCCGCCCGCATCTTTTCCAGCTTTTTTAGTTCCTTGTCGAGCTTGCCCAGTTCCTCCTGAACGGTTTTTTTGTCCCGCTCGAACGTCTTTTTCAATTCGCGCAGCTTGTCCTGGTTGGTCTTACAGCGCTCCGTGACTTGCTCCAGTTCCTCCATTTGCTGAAGGAGTTCGTCCTCAATGCGGCCCTTCTTTTTTTTCAGGTCCTCGATTTCTTTCAGCGCAGCGCCATACTCCTTGTTGGACTTGATGTTGGAAAGCTTGTCATTGCTTTTGCGGATTCCCTGATCCAAGTCCTCTATCTCGGTTTCCAGGGAGCGTCGATCTTTCTTCACCGTGTCGAGTCGCTCTTCGTCCTCCCTGAAACCGGTTGATACGGCTTCCATTTCATCGGCAAGGGCCTTGATTTTCAGGGGGCCTTGCTTTCTTCGGTTCAGCAGGTCTTGAATTCGATTGTCGGCCTGTTGAAGTTCGATAAGTACCTTGATTTTGTCCTTCAACGCTTTTCCCCTTTGTGAAAATGCTTCGCTCGCGCATTCCTCATCCCGCTGAAGCGGGAACGCGGGAAGATTCAATGGACGATCTCGCAAACATATGCTCGACCGCGTTGACTACGCTGTTTATTCTCAGGAATCACAGGGGCACATCTCCTGGTCCCGGGTTCTTACGGCTTCATATTATCTGTATTGCACGGGGGATTCCTCTTCTCCAAAAACCTGAACTTCGACGGCCCAGCCACGGGCCTGGAGGTCGGACCTCAAGGTGTGGCTGAAGCCTTCCAGGGCGGCCTTCTCGGTGTGGAAGTGTCCCGCATCAATCACGGCGAGCCCCATGCAGGAAGCTGTAAGCGCATCATGATGACCCAGGTCCCCTGTGACCAGTACGTCGGCGCCCGCCCGGGCTGCATTCGGTACAAGGCTTCCACCCGAACCCCCGACCACAGCCACCTGCTGAACAGCTCGATCCAGAGGTCCGACGACCCCCACCATCGGGATGCGGAGGGCGGATTTCACATCCCGGGCCAGATCGTCCAGCAGCCGAGGGGTATCCAGGGTGCCGATTCTGCCAATCCCCGGTTCCGACGGATCGGCCTCTTCGACCGCCAGCGGTCGGACAGTCCCCAGGCCGAGGATGCCGGCGAGCTGGTCGTTGATTCCACCGATGGCCGCATCCAGGTTCGTGTGAACGGATACCAGGGCCACACCGGTTTTCACCGCCTGGAACAGGACGTCTCCGGGATAGCCGTTCCGATCGATGGAAGACAGGGGCTTGAAGATCAGGGGATGGTGGGAGAGTAAGAGCTGAGCCCCGATATCGGCTGCCTTGCAGACCGCTTCGAACGAGGGATCCAGGGACAGCAGGATGCGCTCGATGGGGTCGGATCGGCCTCCGATCTGGAGCCCCGGGTTGTCCCAGTTCTCGGCAAGCCTTGACGGGGTTACCTCCTCCAGGACATCCAGAATCTGTTGAAGACTGGGGTGCATGATTGGATTCCCAAAATGATCCGGTTCAGACAAGCATGAAATGCAGAATGCTCGAACGCATACCCATCTCAAAAAAACGCAGAGGGCGCACCTTGGAAGGTGCGCCCTCTGCCGGGAAAGGGTCCGGTGTTTCAATCGTATCGCATTGCAGGTACATCGTCCATGGTCTTACGGCCGCAATTGGTGGGCCCACCTGGATTCGAACCAGGGACCTACCGGTTATGAGCCGGTGGCTCTTCCAGCTGAGCTATAGGCCCCATGAAAGCGAACCGCTTCCCCTCGTTCGCCCCATGAAGGCGGCGAAGCCGCGGGCGAAGCGTACGGCGTTCCCATTCTCAACATGCCTTGTCCTTCGGGAGCCCCGGACATGCTGCGGGGTTCATTGTCTTCCCATTTTTCCGGTCAAATCTAACCATTGCAGGGAGCCCCTCGTGTTGTCAAGGGAAAACCACGCTCCCGCAATCAGTATTCCTGAAACCCCTTGAGCTTTTTTGCGCGGCTCGGATGGCGCAGCTTTCGAAGGGCCTTGGCCTCTATTTGACGAATGCGCTCTCGGGTGACGTTGAAGTCCCTTCCCACTTCTTCCAAGGTGTGATCGGATTTCTCGCCGATGCCGAAGCGCATGCGCAGGACTTTCTCCTCCCTGGGGGTCAGGGACGTCAGTACCTTTCGCGTTTGTTCTCCGAGGTTGTGATTTGCCACCGCATCCGAAGGAGACATGATCTTCTTGTCTTCAATGAAGTCCCCGAGGTGGCTGTCTTCTTCTTCCCCGATCGGGGTCTCCAGGGAGATGGGCTCCTTGGCGATTTTGAGGACCTTGCGCACCTTTTCCAGTGGGAATTCCATCTTCTCCGCGATCTCCTCGGGTGTAGGCTCACGGCCGTGCTCCTGGACCAGGTAGCGGGAGGTTCGAATCAGCTTGTTGATGGTTTCGATCATGTGCACAGGGATGCGGATGGTCCGGGCCTGGTCGGCAATGGCCCTTGTAATGGCTTGGCGGATCCACCACGTGGCGTACGTGCTGAACTTGTAACCGCGCTGGTATTCGAACTTGTCCACGGCCTTCATCAACCCGATGTTCCCTTCCTGTATGAGATCCAGGAACTGCAGCCCGCGGTTCGTGTACTTTTTCGCAATACTGACGACCAGGCGCAGATTGGCCTCGATCAGCTCGCTCTTGGCCTCCTTGGATTTTCTCAAACATTCTTCGACATTTCGAAGGGTTTCCTTGAGTTCTTTTGGTGTCGAATTTGTACGGCTTTTGATCTCATCGACGGTTTTCTGCGCTCGTTCAACTTTTTCCTTCATTTCCAGAAGCTCCCTTTTCGGCAGCTTCAGCGGTGTCACCTTTTGATTGTCCTTGGCGGTCTTCGGGATCTGGCGAAAACACTTTTTCAAGTAGCTGACCGGCTTGCCTCCGGACAAAACCATGCAACTCTCGATGTTCTTTTCCGCTTCCTCGATGGCTCTCACGGTTTCACTGAGCTTTTCCACCATGCGATCGAGCTGACGTTTCTCGAGCTTGAAGGAATTGATCAGCTCCACGATTTCCTGGTGGCTTTTCTCGATGCTGGCCTGTAGCCTCTTTTTCCTGGCTGCGGCGCATTTCTTTTTCTGCATCTCCGTTCGGTTTTGGCAGCATGCCTCGTATCGCGTTTCGATCTCGTCGATGAGCTGAATGATGGATTCCCGTCTCTCGCCTGTTTGAGCGTGGCTGTCCTCATCGTCCAGATCGTTGATGACGTCCTTGATCTTGATTTCTCCCCGCTTCAGGCTATTGCCCAGGTTGATGATGTACTCGATCCCGATACGACATCTAAGAAAGGCGTTGAGGGCCTCGAGCTCCCCGGCCTCGATGCGTTTGGCGATTTCCACTTCCCCTTCGCGGGTGAGCAGGGAGATACAGCCCATCTCTTTCAAGTACATCTTCACGGGGTCGGAAACCTTGCTGCCTCCCTCCGCAGGCTCCGCCCGAAAGGGTTCTTTTTCAGAGGCTTTTTCCTCTTTTTTCTTCAGCTTTTTGTTTTTCTCGATCTTTTCCTTCGCTGCTTCATCGATGACCATGATGTCCAGTTCTTCGAACATCATCATGAGATCATCGATGTATTCCGAGGAAGTGATTTCATCGGAAAGGTCGTCGTTGAGTTCCTCGTATGTGATGTATCCCTTGTCCTTGCCGATGTCGATCAGCCTCTTCAAGTTCACCATATCGGAACTGCTGCTCATGCCCTTTCCCTCCTGCTCGAATGCTTTATTTTTGAATAATGGTTTTTAAAATCACGTCATTGCACTCTTGAGTGCTCGTTTGTTTCATTGTATGGATCGATTCAGTCGCTCTCTTTTGCGTTGCAGCAAGGCGTTGGCCCGCTCCAGATCGCCTCGGCGTTCCTGCTCCGCAATGGTCTCCACCGCCCGCTCCTGAATTCGATTCTTGAATTCCTCGACCGCCTGGTCCACCGTATCTTCCGGATAGATGTTCGGGGATACCAGGATCTCCCTGAACAGGGCCCCGACATCATCTCCTTCCAGCCGTTCTGCAATTTCGGCAGGGACGATGCATCCGCGTGCCGAGAGCAACTCCCGGGCGACTCCAAATACAGTTCGGGCCGCAGGATGAGGAAGAAGCACCTCCCAGTCTTTGCAATTCAATAAATCGCCCGCAGCTTCGGGATGGTGTACGAGCAGATTCAACAAATGCCGCTCGTCGAGTCCCGGTTTGTCCTCTTCCAAGGGCGTGCGCATTTCAGGAGCACGGCCGTGCCTTTGAGCGACCTGAGTCAGCTCCTTCAGGATCACCGCTTCCGGGATTCCGGTGCGGTCGGCGAGTCGCTGCACGTAAAGGCTCATGCGCGCCTTGTCCTCGAGCCCGGCCAGGGCCGAGAGGATGTCCCGCAGGGCGGAAGCTTTGGCCTCGATTCCGTCCCCTGCATTGGAGAGGCTGGTGTCGATGTAGTGGTCGAAAACGGGCTTAGCCCCTTCAAGCTGCTCCAGGAAACGATCCAGCCCGTATCGATTTACATAACTGTCCGGATCCTCTCCCTCGGGGAGGATCAGCGTCCTGCATTCCAGGCCTTCGGTCAGGAAGAAGGGGAGGCTTTTCAGCGCGGCCGTTCGTCCCGCCTCGTCCGAGTCGAACACCACCACCACTTCCTCGGCATATCCCTTGAGCTTTCGAACGTGTTCCCTCGTCAGCGCGGTTCCAAGAGTGGCCACGGCCTCTGGAAACCCGCTCTGGTGAAGCGCCAGCACGTCCGTGTACCCTTCCACCACGACCGCCCGCCGGTTTTGGCGAATGGCCGTTCCACCGGCATGCAGGCCATAAAGAAGTTCGCCCTTTCGAAAAATGGGCGTTTCCGGGGTGTTCAGGTATTTGGGCAGGGCGTCGTCCAAGACACGGGCACCAAACCCTGCAATTCGCTGTGTGGCCGTGAAAATCGGGAAGACCACTCGTCCGCGGAAACGGTCGTACCATCCGCCTTGCTTCCTCGCGATGACCAAGCCGGCTTGGACGGCGTGATCCATATCCACTTGTCGATTCTCTAAAAAACGGCTCAGGGCGTCCCACCGGTCGGGAGCGTACCCGAGCTTGAAGTCCGAGATGGTCTCCGTATGGATGCCCCGTTGCCGGAAGTACGCCTTTCCGGGATCCCCGGCACGTGAGTCCGGAAGCACACGGCAATAGAAATCGACCGCAAGCTCATTTAACTTAAACAGGGATTCTCTGAGTTCAAGGCGTCTTTTTTCCCCCGGAGTTCGGGTCGGTTCGGGCAGGGAGATATGATACCGATCGGCCAGGTCTCGGAGCGCTTGAGCAAAGGAGACGTTGTGATAGGCCATCCAGAAGGCAAACACATCTCCACCCTTTTTGCAGCCGAAGCAGTGGAACATCTGCTTGGACGGGCTGACTGTAAAGGACGGGGCTTTTTCCGAGTGGAAGGGGCAGAGTCCGAGGTAGTTTTGACCGGCCTTCCGCAGTTGAACGAATTGTCCTACGACCTCCACGATGTCAGCGGCCTGTCTGATCTCTTCTTTTGCCGACCCGAAGGATTCCATGCACCGATCCCCATGCTGCATATGTGACGGAAGGGGCGTGTGATTTTTACCGTCTTTCCGAATGCACACGGACTCGGTTATGCGATTCAAAGATCCTGCCGTACAATCAGGAGCCCAGCAGTTTTTTTGCGATTTCGTTGACCTCTTTCCCTTGGACCCTTCCGGCCATCCGGGCCATGGCCGTCTTCATGACGCGCCCGATGTCCTTTGGCCCCTGGGCCCCGCACTCCGAAATGACTTCTTTCAGGATCTCCTCGATTTCCTCGGAAAGGAGCTGTGCGGGCAGGTACTCGTAGTAGATGCGAACCTCCGCTTCCTCGTGAGCGGCCAGGTCCTCGCGATGACCATTTCTGAAATCCAGCGCCGCCTCTTTCCCTTTTTTGATCAGGGAAGCGATAATCGAACGGATTTCCCCATCGTCCAGTTCCCGGGACTTATCAATTTCTGCATTCTTGACGGCGGTTTTGAGCATTCTTAGGCAGTCCGTGCGAACCTTGTCACGGGCCTTCATCGCTTCTTTGAGGTCAGACGCGATTTGCTCGTTGAGCGTCATGTCCTTTTCCTCAGAAAAAACTCGTCAAACTTCCAGTTTAAAAAAATACCAAATTTTGTCAAGGAAAAAAGGATTCAGGGTCCTTCGCCACTCGAACGGCCTCTGCCAGATCCAGGGTCTTCTGATACAGGGCCCGACCTGTGATCATACCGACAACCCCGTCCCGGGCGAGATCGGCAACACGTGCCACATCATCGATTCCAGAGATTCCTCCGGAAGCGATGATCGGGACCTTGGTAGACTGCGCCAGGGCCCGGGTGGATGGGATGTTGGGCCCGGTGCTCATGCCGTCGCGCTGGATGTCCGTGTAGATGATAGCGGAGACGCCGAGATGCTCACATGTCCGGGCCATGTCCTGCAGGGTCGTTCCGGTATCCCGGGTCCAGCCTTGCACGGCCACCCGGTCTCCCCGCGCATCGAGTCCCACGATGATACACCCGGGGAACGATTGACATGCTGTTTTCAATAGGTCCGGATGGGTGATAGCCGCAGTTCCCAGAATGACCTGGTCGATCCCGAGTTCGAGGTAGGCTTCAATGGTGGCCAAATCCCGGATGCCTCCTCCAAGTTGGACAGGGACGGAAACGGACTCAGCAATTTTTCGAACGGTTTTCCGGTTGACCGGTTTGCCCTGCACTGCCCCGTCCAGATCGACCAGATGGAGGCGTTCGGCTCCCTGCTCCACCCACCGGACCGCCATTCGCTCCGGTGCATCCGAGTACACCGTCTCCCGGTCCATTTCCCCCTGCTCGAGCCTTACACAGTTCCCGGCCCGAATGTCAATGGCGGGGATGACAATCAAGGTTGGGAACCTCGAGAAACACTCGGCTTGGAAAGTTCCTTGATGAGTCGATTGAGGCCCACCCCTGCGAGGCGATCCGCTGTCATCCACTTGCCTCCGCCCTCGATGAAGGTGTCCATTTCAAGAAGGTTTTCACTGAGGGATTTTTGGGTTACGTCGAACACTCCCTTCCAGATGACGGCTCCATCAGAAGGCCGGATCAGGTAGAGATCGTAGGCTACCGAGGCGGGGGTGCGGACTGCATAGTCCGTGCCCTCCCTTTCACGCCAACGGTAAAGATACCCGGCCAGAACACCGTCTGCAGAGAACGCATTCCCTATGCGCTTCAGGATTTCGAGTTCGCTCAGGGTGGATTGGGAGTTGACAAGGGTAGAGTAAACCCCTCGCGACTGAGAGGGAGATACGAGATCGTACCGATCGATCCGGATCAGCCGGTCGAACAGCTGTTGCGTCAGCCAGTCGACCTTTGAGCCGGGCACCGGTTCGGCGTTGAATGCGCCCCCGGAAATCGCACTTCGAATGACATCCGGAGAACTCCCCTGATCGCGGGCGGAGCGAAAGCCCACCACGGCCACTTTTTTCACGAACCGGGGAACCGGCTTGGCTTTCCGTTGGCGCTGGCGGTTGTAGCTGCATCCTGCATTCAATCCGATCATGATCGTGAGGACGAGAAGGAGGACAATGTGAAAGATGCCTGTTCCCAAAAATCGGGTATGCATGGGATTTACTCCTGTATGAGAATGCAGGGTTCGGTGTTCAAGGTGCGGCTCCCTACGAAAGGGTCCCCTTGGTCGAGAGAGGGTGCCCGTTCAAGCGTTTTTCCGGCTGCGTCGCCTGATCCAGGGCTCGTCCTAAGGCCTTGAAAATGGACTCGGCGCAGTGATGGGCATCCTCGCCCTCCAGGAGGTCCACATGAAGGGTCATTCCTGCATGGGTGACCAATGCCCTGAAGAACTCTCGCAAAAGGCCGACGTCAAAGGCACCGGCCTTGCTCGATTTCAGGTCCACCCGATAGCGAAGGAAAGGGCGGTTGGACATGTCGATGGCAATGCGGGCCAGGGCCTCGTCCATGGGCACGAAAGAGAAACCGTAGCGCCGAATGCCGCTTTTCCCGTCAAGGGCTTGCCCCAGGGCGGCCCCGAAGCAGATGCCGAGGTCTTCGACCGTGTGGTGATCGTCGATTTGCGTGTCCCCTCGGGCTTGAATTTCCAGATCCATGAATCCATGAGCCGAAAGAAGCTCCAGCATGTGGTCAAAGAACGGGATGCCGGTGTCAATGTTTGAGGTGCCCCGTCCGTCGAGGTCCAGGTGTAACCGGATGTCTGTTTCCCGTGTTTTTCTTTCGACCGTGGCCGTTCGTTTCATGTGTCGGTCCCCTGAAGGTTTGCAGGCAGTCAGCTTTCAATACCAGGGACTTGGGAGTGGCAAATGGGGGGCGCCGTCTTTGGGCATTGCGTGCGCCTTGTTCCCGGACCGTCCGAGAAAGGGAGGTTGAAAGATCGTGCCCGAAATCCAAAGTATAAGGGCACGAGAGATGATGTTGGTGGAGATGATGGGATTCGAACCCACGACCTGTACGTTGCGAACGTACCGCTCTCCCAACTGAGCTACATCCCCACGAAGGCTCTGCATTCCGGAGTTGGAGCATCCTCTGCTCAAAACAATCGGCCGACTGCAACTTCTTGAACAAAATAAATTACTGAGTTTTTCGTGAATAGGCAAGGGAAAACTGTCCACTGTGTAATTCGGGTTTATCCCGCCTGAAACAGGCCCAGGCACGGGGCGGTGAAAAGAATTCCATTTCCAAAGACGTGAAGGAGCACCGGGGCGGAGATATGCTTGGTAAACTCGTATCCTGAACAGAAAAGGAGGCTGCCCACAAAGGGAAAGACCGCCTGCCCGCCGAAGATGACATGGAGTCCTGCGAAGAGACCGGAAACGCCAAGGGTGGCAAGAACCGCATTCCAACGCCCGCGAAGGCTTCGGTATAGGAGGCCCCTGAAGACCAGTTCTTCGGTCAAGGGAGATGCGATCGAGGTGGTTAGAAGAAACGGAGCCCAGGCTGTTTCAGGACCGATCCACTGGGGAAACAGACCGGGCGGAGGTGCACGGAAAAGGATTGTCCACACGCCCACCGCGGCCAGGCCCGCAACCGACACGGCCAGCGCGAGCAGGAGTCCACGAGTCACGGCCCGTCGGTTTGTCCGACCTCGCAACGACCAGGGCCCCAGGAACAGGAGGAATACCGCTTCGACACCGCGCGTGATGCCCGTAAGAGACAGGGCCTCGATCTGGACCAGCGCCCGGATTTCGACGGCTGCGACCTCCAGTGCCAGTACACATCCAAGGAGGAGTGATGCTCTTTTCAGGCCCGGTGCGGGATCGTGCCAGACTGGAGAAATGTGGAAAAAATCATGCATCGGACGTACCAGTTGGGTTCCTTGAGAAGACGGGGGAGGAGAATGCGGAAACTCGCTTCGCCGAGGATACGGTAGAGTGAGAGGGCGGCCGCGTATCGAACGTTCGGGGATAGGTCCTCCAGGCGGTCGACCAGAAGGGCGGGGCTTGTGGAGTTGAAGCCGTATACTCCCAGGAGCTTGGCTCCCCAATATCGCAAGGCGATGGAATCGGACGTGAGCATGTCTCGGGCCATGGGAAGGGCCTCGTCAGGCAAGCGGTTTTGATCGTAGAAGTGGTAGGCCGTGGCCAGTGCATTGGTCTTGTGCTTCAGAAGATTTTTTTGGGAGTCCAAGTCGGGACGATGACCTTGAAGGCTGATGACCGCGATCAGAATCACTGCTGCCGCGCACAAGGGGCCACCCACACCCAGGAAGACCCAGGGGTTTGCCGTGAACATTCGAATGCACAGAAAGAGCCCCAGCAATAGGCCGGCAGGGAATGCGTACAGAGAGATCCGCGTGAGCTGTTTGAACCCATTCATGGTGAAGAGCTGTTTCACTCCCGCTTGAATGGTTTTTACGTCGGCGGAGGCAATGGGGATCCGGTCGCCGTAACGGTTGGACAGGATCATTCCCGACCCGTTTTGCCCGATGCGGAAGTCGGCCCCCTGTGCAACCGATTCTTTGCCGCTCAGGACGATCCCGTTGGCCAGGTGCAAGAACGGTCTCTCTTTGTAGTGTTCCCGGTACACCAAACCTTCGTAGACGCCCTGTGCCGGCGAGATGACGGAGGCCGCGAGGGGCGAGTATGTGTAGTAATAGGAGGATATCCGGCTTCCAAGGGCGGAGTCGAAAAGGAGGCGGTCCCGGGCCTTGACAAAGAAGTTTCTCTTTTCCCCAAGAAAAAGGCTCAGGGAGGCCACGATGCAAAGAACCAGGAAGATCCCCAGATGATTGCGCGAAACGGGTATGTGTTCGTCCAGGGTGAGAAGGAAGAACGATGCGAATGAAAGGGCGGTAACCAGTGGGAAGGAAAACCAGACCCGGTCCTCGCGCAGGAGAAAGATCAGCCCGCCCAGCACCGCACACAGGAATACGAGACGGGTCCAGGGACGTCGAAGGCACAGGGAGACGAACTGCAGGACCACGAAAGTCACGCCCAGGAGCACGAGGAAAAAAAGGGTGCTCTTGAGCAGAAAGACTGCCCCGATGCCGTTCAGGAAGTCCGTTCCGGGGACCGTGAGCAACCCAAGGGATTCCAGGGCGCCCTGCCGCGCAAGGAGCACTTTGTGCTCCAGGCGCACCAGGTGGAAGAAGAAGGCCCCGTATAGAACCAAGCTGATCAGGGCAGAGAGAAGGATTCGTTTTCGGGGAGGGTTCGGGATGTCGCGCATGGGTATCGCCCCCTTACACCTGGGTGACCCGCAGCACCTCCTCGGTGGTGCTGATCCCTCGCATCACCTTTTCGGCGCCTTCCTGTCGAAGGGTTCGCATGCCCTCCTTGATGGCCACTTTCTGGATGGCATTGGCATCGGATGTGGAAAGAACCGTTTTTTTAATTTTTTCGGTAATTTTCAAGGTTTCATAAATGCCTGAACGCCCCAGATAGCCCGTATCAAGACACTTTTCGCAGCCTTTACCTTCACATATAGTAGCATTTTTTAAGTCTTCCCGGCTTACATTCAGCTCCTGTATGAACTTGGAGGTCAGGTCTGCAGGCTGCTTGCAGTAAGGGCAGATCGTTCGAACCAGGCGTTGAGCCACAATGGCAAGGACCGAGGACGTGATGAGAAACGGCTCGATGCCCATGTCGATGAGCCGGGTGATGGCGGAAGCCGCATCGTTCGTGTGGAGGGTGGAGAAGACGAGATGCCCGGTGAGCGCTGCTTGTATGGCGATTTCCGCGGTTTCCAGATCCCGAATCTCTCCCACCAGAATGACGTCCGGATCCTGCCGCACAATGGTTCGCAGCCCGTTTGCGAAGGTCAGCCCCACCTTCCGGTTTACAGGGACCTGGCCGATCCCCGGGATCTGATACTCCACCGGGTCTTCGATCGTGATGATGTTCTTCTCCGGGGTGTTGATCTCTGAGAGGGCCGCATACAGGGAGGTGGTTTTCCCGCTCCCCGTAGGTCCGGTGACCAGGATGATTCCGTGCGACAGGGTGATCAGGTTCCGCATCTCCAGGAGGCGCTCCTTCGGCATCCCCAGCTCGTGGAGCTGAAACATGCGGGAACTCTTGTCCAGGAGGCGCAGGACGATACGCTCCCCGTACACGGTGGGCAGGGTCGAGATCCGGATGTCGATGTTCTTATCGCCCACGCGGATTTCGATCCTTCCATCCTGGGGGACACGTTTTTCGGCGATGTTCAGTCCGGCCATGACCTTGATTCGGGACGTGATGGCCGGATGCAGGCGTTTGGGCGGGGAGAACATGGGGTAGAGCAGTCCATCGACGCGAAAGCGGATGGCCAGCTCCTGCTGGTAGGGCTCAATGTGGATGTCGCTGGCGCGGTTCTTGACGGCCTTGGAGAAGATGAGATTCACGAATTTGATGACCGGCGCTTCTGAAGTGTCCTCCAGCAGGTCGGTGGTTTCCTCGATCTCGGCGAAGATCTGGTCGCTGTCGTTTTCGTCGATATCCTTGAGCACCTGTTCCGCCTGGTGGGGACCTTCTTCAAAGGCGCGGTTGATCGCCTTTACGATTTCCCTTTCCGGCGCCAGGATGGTTTCGATGAACCCCAGGTTCAGGTTTCGGGTAATGTGGTCGATCGTCTCGTAGTCAAACGGGTCGTTGAGGGCGATGACCGGGGCCTCGCTTCCATTGCCCAGGGGCACGGCTTTTCGTTGTCTCAGGTAGGAAACGCTGAGCGTACCGACCAGCCCCGAGTCGACCATGGCAGACGGGATGCGTTCCAGGAGCCGCAACCCGAGAAGACGGGAAAAGGCCTGGAGCAGGGTGTCCTCATCCAGGATGCCGTCGGCCTGGATTCGGGCGGCCACGGATTCGGTGCCCCCGCTTTCCAAGGCCTCGACGGCCTGGACGCGCTCCTCGTCCACATGAAGCTCACGGCGAAGGATGTCGGCAAGTTCCGTGATCATGGCTCAGTTCGTCGTCTCCTCGGATTCCTTGGGTTGATTCTGAGGAGGTGTTTGTCCCTGAGGGGGTGCATCTTCCTTCTGCTTGAACCAGGGCTTCTCCTGGTATTCCATGGTATCGTAGTTCAACCGCTCCCGCTCCATGTGCTGGCGTTTCTTAATGCTCAGGCCGTCTGCCTCCGCAGGGCTGTCGATCACGTGCGGGCTGAGAAACACCAGGAGATTGGTGCGGTTTTCATTGACCCCGACGTTCTTGAACCCCCACCCCGCAAGAGGGATCCCTCCCAGGCACGGAACCTGCCCTTTGGAGAAATCCTGCTGTTGCTCGATGAGCCCGCCGATGACCACGGTGTGCCCGTCCATCACCTCGACGACGGTCTCGATGACCCGTTTTCGGGTAATGGGCTGGGTCTCGGTCACGGAGCCGCTGATGCGATTGACCTCCTGGTTGATCTCGAGGCGGATTTTCCCCTGCTTGTTGATGTGGGGTGTAATCTCCAGGATGATGCCCACGTCGCGGTAGTCAAGGTTCTGGGAGGTGCCCCCGCCCTCGAGCCGGGTCTCCGTGGTCTGAAAGGGGCGGTTCTCCGAGATGTTGATCATGGCGGTTTCGTTATTCAGGGTGAG
>JASFQI010000021.1:0-26528 GCA_050115555.1 Desulfobacteraceae bacterium | reverse complement strand
GCAGAAACCGATCGGCCCGCTTGATCAATCCCCTGGCCGATAACTTCTCGGTCCCGGCGAAGGCCTCCACGCCGAAGCTCGCCGTCAGAACCACGCGGTCGCCTTCCAGCGAAACCGGAGACTCCTCGAGCCCTTGCCGAAGCCTCTCCGCCGCCACCACTCCCTGGTGCAGCCGGGTACCTGGAAGAATCACGCTGAACTCTTCCCCCCCGTACCGACAGAGGATATCGATGCGGCGAAGGAGCTTATGCCAGACCCGGCTCGTCCATTTCAACGCCTCGTTGCCGGCTTCGTGCCCATAGGTGTCATTGATCCGCTTGAAGTGATCCAAGTCGATCATGACTAGAGAGAGAGCCGTCCCTGTTCGCCGGACCCTTTCCATTTCGTCTTCCAGAGTGCTCAGGAAGTACCCAACGTTGTAGAGCCCTGTCAGGGAATCGGTCCGGGAAAGGGCTTCGAGCTCCTGAACCCGTTTCCTGAGACGATCGAGCTCGTTGCGAATCGGGCAAGACGCTTCGTCATACGGGCATTGCTGCTCTATGGGTCGATTCTGTTCCACGAATCCCTCTGGTCCGCAGCGGTTTTGCGGGTATGTGTCAAAAGCGGCCACAAACTCTAGCAAAAGGACCGGCTCTTTTCAACTCGTAATCGGGCGGGACTCCTGGCAAATTGGATTGTCTCTGTCTTTTGGGTTGTCCCTCCTCACGTGATGCCGTACTGTTGCGTTCGTCTGCAAAGCGAACATCCAGGTAAGGCAGAGGCGCAGCCAAGGTGGAGCGAGCTCCAAAACGTTTTGCCTCTCGCGAGGATTCGAATAAAAATGATTCCGCCCGAAACCCACACACAGCCCACCCGGATCGTGGCTGGATGGCTGCTGAACGGCAAAGGCGATCCGCCGCAGCGAAACGTGGTCCTACACCTGCACCGGGGTTACATCCTATCCCTGGAATCCGCACGGAACCCGCTGCCGTCGGAACCACAAACTCTGGACTTGAGCCGATGCACCCTTCTCCCCGGCCTCGTGGACGCCCACGTGCACCTCTTCATGTCCGGAACCTCTGATCCCGAGGCAAGGCAGCGCCAGCTCGAGTGCTCTTTTGAAGAGACAGCCACCGGCATCGAAGCCCGCCTTCGGTCCCACCTTGCCTTTGGAGTCACAGCCGTACGCGACGGCGGAGACCGGGCAGGGCATGCCATGCGTTACAAGATGGAACGGCTTCCTCAGTCAGGCACTCCTGTTTTCGTCCGTTCGGCAGGACGCGCGTGGCACGCCGCTGGTCGCTACGGCAGGCTCATCGGCCGTTCCCCCGATGAAGGCAAGGACCTGTCGGATTCCATCGCTCAAGAACGCCCACGACCCGATCACATTAAGATCGTGAACTCCGGCCTGAACAGCCTGCTCTCTTTTGGGCGCCCCACCATCCCGCAGTTTCAACCCCAGGCCCTGTCCCGGGCGGTGCAGAAAGCTCAGTCGCTCGGCTTGAGCACCATGGTTCATGCCAATGGAGCGGATGCAGTCCGACAATCCGTGGAAGCGGGGTGCGAGTCCATTGAGCACGGGTTTTTCATGGGTCGCAGGGCCCTGCAATGCATGGCCGAGCGCAGCACATTCTGGGCTCCAACGGCCTGCACCATGTCCGGGTATGCCCGCACCCTTCCGGCAGACCGCCGGGAGGTCCACGGAGCCGTGCGCAACCTCGAGCATCAAATCATGCAGATCGGCCGGGCCATTCGGATGGGTGTGCGTGTGGTCGTTGGAACCGACTCCGGGAGCCCGGGGGTTCACCACGGCCGCGCCGTGGCAGAGGAGATGGGGCTCCTCATGCAGGCAGGCATGACCATCGAGCAGGCCGTGCAATGCGCCACCTGGAACGGCGCCCTGCTCCTCGGATTGGAGGACCGGTTAGGACGTCTCGAGGCCGGATGCCCGGCCACCTTCGTGGTTACGCAGGGCGGGCCGGAGAAATTACCGGAAAGCCTCAACACGCCTATTGCCGTATTTGTAGATGGTGTGAGGCAGTCAGACGTGGAAATGCCTCAATTCCCTTCCTCCACCAGGTAATCCTTCAGCTTTTCGCGCAGCGAATCGGGCCAGATCTCCTCTTGAAGGAACGTCTGAACCTCTTCCTTGGTCAGGGTGTCCAGGACTTCCTTAGGAAGGGAACGCATGGCCTCCAGCCTGGCGGGATCCGGTGTGCCCCTTTTGGGTTCGTTGTCGCTCATGTCCTCCTCCATCGTGAATATACCGGTTGGGGTCCCCGGTCTCCGAAATGCTATTTCAGGCATCCTACCACATCGACACCTGGAGAAAAGGACTAATCCGAGCCCAACCATTCGATTCTCCGTGCTTTTGTCTCGCCGGGTTCTTCACTGCCCGTGTCCGGACTTCGGGGGTAGAAATACCGGCTACTCCTCCTTGATCGGGAATCGACGGCGTTCGGGAGGGCGTTTCACCCTTCGGGGAATTGTATCACAGGGCTTTATCGAAACGTCTTGATCCGAGGCGAAGAAGGTACGCTGTCCGCTGCGGCATCGGGGGAATCCCTCTCGCCGTCGCTCCGCCAGAGTACGGTGGCGTCTGAATCGGCCGCCCTGAGCGGGAATCGTCGGCGTTCGGGAACGCTTTTCACCCTTCAGGGAGTTGCACCACGAGGGCTTCGACACACCCCTCGCTTTCAGGTCCGGAACTCCGGAGACCGACGACCCGAGTCGATCCCCGGCCTCTGAGTCTCGCTCCTTGAGACGGATCCCCCGCCGCCTCCGCTCCAGGAATGAACGGTGTAGACCTGTTGACGATCCTGTGGTGGTGAAGGACCGAATGGTGCCGAAGGCGACTGAATGAAACAAGGGTCTTGCCTTTACGAACACGAATCACGAGTCACGATCACGGCCCTTCGGCCCTTTCGACGGGTCTGGAATAGAGGCATGCGGCTTGACACCCCCTGCCGGGCGCTTCATACTCTAGCGGAGAACTCGAGCTCACCACCCACCGCAGGGGCCTTGCCATGGACTCCGAAGACGTACGCGTGTACCACCATCCCAACAAGGAGATCCGTTCCTACCTCACCCAGGACGAGATTACCAACCCACTCCATGAGGCCTTTGAAAAGCCCCTGACCGAGGATGAAGACCGCCTCGTGGCGCGTCTGGGGACCATCGGTGCCCATGTGGTGAAGGAGATCCTGGCCCTTTCAGGGGTCGCTCAGATTCGTTTCAAGCCCAAGGAGATCCGCGTCCGAAAGATCCAGGACATCACATGGGACGACCTGGAGCCCGAAATCCTGCGCATTGTGGAACGTGCCGTTCGCCGACGCCACATGCGAGTCCTCAAACGCTGAACAGCCCCCCCTGACGAGAAAACGGGCGGGAACCGAGCGCTCCCACGCTCGATCTCCGCCCATAATAGGTCCCTTCCACGCCCGCCCATCCTGCTTCCGGCCGGCGCGATTTCCCTGCCCTGGATGCGAACAACTACTTGGCGCTGTTCATGCCCGCATCAAAGGCCTTGAGGTTGGATTCCAGAAAGGCCTTTTTGGTGGAGGTGGAAATCGTCTCCTTCATGCCTTCCGCACTGATATCCACAGCGCCCGAACCGATCAGGGCCCCCAGCATGACCATGTTGAGACTGAGCGGATTGCCGGCCTCCTCGGCCAGATCGTTTCCGCGAAGGGATATGACCTTGCCCACCTTCTTGGAAATCAGGTCCATCACCCCGTCCACGGCCGGGTAGGACCCCTGCCCAATGGACACGGTGAACGGAGGAAGGGGTTGCACGTTTGTAATGACCAGCGTGTCCTTGCTGCACTTCCCGAGGGTCCGGAGCGTTTCCAGGGGCTCGAAGCCCACCAGCACATCGGCCTCGGCGTTTGAAACGATCGGGCTCGTGACTTCCCCCATCAGGACGGCCGATTCGACCACGCCGCCCCGTTGGGCCATGCCGTGAATTTCACTGACAACGGCCGGAATGCCGGCGGCCAGTGCGGCTTCCCCCAGAAGACGCGAAGCCAGCAGATTTCCCTGACCTCCGACACCGACGAATACGCATCTCTTCGTGTCCATCTCTCTCTCCTTGCTGCGGAAAACGTGTCAACGGATGACGGTCGCTCTCATTAAGATTGCGCCCCCTGCCTCAGTCCTTGACCGGAACGATGGCATTCTCCGGACAGACCTGGGCGCAGACCGCGCACCCGATACAGAGGTTCTTATCGATATTGACCTTCTCCTCCCAGAGATACATGGCAGGGCAGGCCAGGAGGTTGATGCAGTCCCGATGGTCCTTGCACTTGTCATGATTCACCCGGAACGGCTTGGTCTTCCGCATCTGACCGGTGGCCCGGGCGAACAGCGGACAGAGTTCCTCGGAGATGACCACGGAGATCCCGTCGTAATCCTTGGAAGCCTGGATGGCCTCGATGGTCTTGTTCAGCTTGAAGGGCTTGACCACATGCACGTCCTTGACGCCGCACCCCCGGACCACATCCTCAATGGAGAGCCGGGTCAGTTCCACACCCATGGGATCGGTGTTCACCCCGGGGTGGGGCTGATGCCCGGTCATGGCCGTGGTGCCGTTGTCCAGAATAACCAGCGTGAACTTGTGGTTGTTGTGGACCGCATTCACCAGGCCCGTAATGCCGGAGTGGAAAAAGGTGGAGTCTCCAATGAAGGAGACGACCTTCTGGTCGCTGGCCTTGGAAAAGCCGCAGGAGGAGCTCACCGAGGAGCCCATGCAGATGAGCCAGTCCGCCATGGAAATGGGCGGCAGCAGCCCCAGGGTGTAGCACCCGATGTCCGTGGGATGGATGGCGTCCGGGCCGTAGACCTTCTTCACGGCATAGTAGGTGGCCCGGTGGGGGCAGCCGGCGCAGAGGTTGGGCGGTCGACCCGGGAGCTGGGGCAGGTCGGAAAGATCCACTTGGCCCTTTTCCTGATGCGACACGCCGAAGTACTCCGCAACGCCCTCTCGCACCATTCGGGGGTCGTACTCGTACAGACGGGAAAGCCCGCCCACCCCCTTTCCCTTGATGGGAATCGTGATGCCGTTTTCCTGGGCAATGGCCTTGATATCGGTTTCCATAACCGGCTCGAGCTCTTCCACCACCAGGACTTTTTCCACGCTCTTGAGGAACTCGGTGAGTCGAGTCTTGGGAAGCGGCCACGACCACCCGATCTGGAGGAACGAGACCTTGTCCCCGATTCCGAGGTCCTGAATGGCGTCCCGGACATAGTTCACACTTACGCCGTTGGCCACAATCCCCCACGAACCGCTGCCCGTGACGCGATTCTCAGGCCAGGCCTCGGACTTGGCTGAGGCCTTTTCGTACTTTTCCAGGAGCACCTTGTGGAGGTTGCGGGACACCGCCGGGACCGTCACGAACTGGAAGGGACTTTTCTGGAACTCACCCTTGGTCTGGACGGGTTTTAGCGCCCCCAGTTTCACAGCGCCCCGCACATGGTTCAGGCGGGTGGTGGTCCGAAGGATGACGGGGAGCCCGAGCTCTTCGGAGAGCTCGAAGGCCGCAATGGTCATGTCCTTCATCTCCTGGGTGTTCGTGGGTTCCAGCATGGGCAGACCGGAGAGCCTGGCATAGTAACGGTTGTCCTGCTCGTTCTGGCTCGAGAACATGAACGGGTCGTCCGCATTCAGGATCACCATGCCCCCCTTTACGCCCACGTAAGCCAGGGTCATCAGGGGATCCGCAGCCACGTTCATACCCACGTGCTTCATGGTGACCATCGTGCGCAGCCCGCAGGAGGCGGCACCCGCCCCAACCTCGAGGGCCACCTTTTCGTTGGTGGAGTACTCGAAGTAGAGATCGGTTTCCTGGCTGATCCGGAAGAACTGCTCGGGGACTTCGGAAGAGGGCGTCCCCGGGTAACAGGTGGCAAAGGAGACCCCCGCTTCCAGAGCACCGCGGGCAACCGCCTCGTTGCCCAGCAGCAGCATCTCTTTCCCTGGCGAGTCGGTCAATAGTTTGTGCATTTTTTCCCCCTGCTTCTTCTAAGGTTTGTATGGCTCACTTCCTACACCTTAAAACTCTCGATCCTTCCCGCATACTTCTTCCGCAATTTCGGCTTTTCAATCTTCCCTGTGGGATTGCGCGGCACGTCATCGAAAAACACCTTGCGAGGGCGCTTGTACCGGGGCAGGCCCTCACAGTAATTCATTACGTCCTCCTCGCTCAATTCCTTGCCGGGCTTGACCTTGATGATGGCCGCGGTGATCTCTCCCAGGCGTTCGTCCGGGATCCCGATAACCGCGGCATCCTGGATGTTCGAGTTTTCCATGAGAAAGTCCTCGATCTCCACCGGGAAGATGTTCTCCCCACCCGTGATGATCACATCCTTTTTCCGGTCCACGAGCCAGATGAACCCGTCCTCGTCGAACCGTGCCATGTCCCCGGTCAGGAGCCAGCCGTCGAAAAGCGTCTCCTGGGTGGCCTGGGGATTCTTGTAGTACTCCTTCATCACGCACGGGCCCTTGACCATCAATTCTCCAGGCTCCCCCTTGGGCACTTCCTTTCGATCCGAGTCCACGATCTTGCACTCCCAATCGAACCCTGGAACCCCGATGGCCCCGACCTTATGCAGGTTCTCCATGCCCAGGTGCACGCATCCCGGTCCCGTGGTCTCACTCAGTCCGTAATTTGTATCATAATCATGGTGGGGGAACACGTTCTTCCAGTTTCGAATGAGGCTCGGAGGGACGGGCTGGGCTCCGATATGCATGAGATGCCACTGATCGAGCTTGTAGTCGGAGAGCTTCACATCGCCGTTTTCAATGGCAATGAGGATGTCCTGGGCCCAGGGTACGAGCAGCCAGACAATGGTGCCCTTTTCCTCGGAGATGGCCTCTAGGATCCACTCCGGCTTGATGCCCTTGAGGATCACGGCCGGTGCACCCACGATGAAGTTCCCGAACCAGTGCATCTTGGCCCCGGTGTGGTAGAGCGGGGGGATACAGATGAAGTTGTCCTTGTGGGTCTGGTTGTGGTGGCGGTTCTCGAGAATGCACGAGAACTCGAGGTTGCGCTGGGTGAGGAGAATCGGTTTGGGCTGGCCGGTCGTGCCGCTCGTAAAGTAGAGTGCCGCGTCGTCCAGAAGCGACACAGCCACGTCCGGAGCCTCCGGGCTTCCGCCCTCGAGAAAGCGCTGGAACGGCTCTGCATAGTCCGGCTTGACCCCGTCCGGTCCTACAAAAACAAACGTCTCGACAGAGGGAATGTTGTCTCGAATGGCATCGATCCGGTCGATGAACTCCTCACCGAAGATCAGGGCCTTGCCCTCGGCGATGTCGATGCAGTACCGGATGTCCTCCGCGAGGAAGCGGAAGTTCAGGGGCACGGCCCAGGCCCCGGTCCTCAGGATCCCGAAGTAGGCAGGGAGCCACTCGAGGCAGTTCATCATGAGGTGGACGACCTTATCCCCTTTTCCGATTCCCCGGGACATGAGGGCGGTTGCAATCCGGTTGGCCTGCTCGTCAAACTCCTTCCATGTGATCTCACGCCGCAGGCTCCTTGCCGGTTCACGCTCCACGAGGGCCACTTCGTCTCCATACATCCTGGCGTTTCGAGCCAGTATTTCCGAGATGATCATGGTCGCTCTCTCCGATGGCTACATGTTAGGTGGTGCCCATCCGTTCGCGATGATTGATCCGTCGAGGTTTCCATGACAGAAATGAGAGATTTTTCGCAAAATCAGGAGATCCAAAGGATTACGCGGAGGCGTAATCGAATACATCACGCGGGGAACCCCGCAGATTAACGAAGAAATTTCGGAAAAAAGTCATTTCTGAATGGAAACTAGGTACAAAGCAAGATCTAGTCGAACCGCTATACCCTGTCAAGAGAATTTGAGGGAGGCGTGGGGTTCCGAGAGCGACGGCCGCGTCCGCTCCGCCGCACAGCAGCACGTCGAGGGGGTGGATGGGAAAGCGAAAGACGAGAATTCCCGCGCGGGATCAAGGAGAAATTACTGGAGCAGGCTTTCCGCAAACGCGAGAAAAGGGGAATCCGGATAATCTTCGCTGAATGTGCTCAAAATCTCCTCCGCCTTTTCCCGATTCTGCTCAAGCCTGTAAAGACGAATCAAGCTCAGAAGGGCCTGCTGGCGAAGCGGAGACTCTTTGTTTTCCTCCAGCTTCTGGAGTTCCTCAATTGCAGGGGCATACTCCTTCTTGGCCTCATAACAGGCACCGAGCGCTAGCCTCGCCATATCCTGGTACTTTGACTGGGCCGGGATCTCGGACTGATACGCCCGGTAAAGGGAAATCGCCTCGTCGTACTGTCCTTCCTGGAACTTCAGGCGGGCCAGCTGTGGCAGTGCCAGATCACTGACCTTGGCCAGGCCGTGGTCTTCCGTGACCTCCTGGAACAGGCTTATGGGCATTGTGGGGTCCTGGAGCTCCTGCTCTGCAGCGTCCGCTTTTCGAAGCGTGTAGTAGGCCTTGTTGTAGGCCTCCTGTCCACTGCGGTCGGCATACCCCAGGTACCACGTTGTGCCGAGGTACACAAGGCACGCCACGCCCAGGGCAATCCCCACAGCGCTGATCTGCTTCATGTGGCCCTGAACAAAGGCCGCTGCCCGCTCGCTGAGCGTCATGAACTCGTCCGGCCCTTTGAGAAGCTCTTTTCTGCTGATCTTTTTTGCCATGGCTCGGTTCCCTATCTCACGGGGGTTCCTGAGTAACAAATGCCCGTCATGCAGTCAAGGCAAAAACAGGCCTTGTGTTTTCTGCGTCCCCGTCCTATGTAATGCCATCCATGGAAGTGTTTCGGGCAAATGCCCGCGTGAACCTCCCCTGACACAATCGGGGAGCATAGGATCGCCAGGATCCACGCTTTTAGGAGAAGCCTGTCTGGAGGCTCTACGCATCTGCCATGGACCTGAACCCCGACACCCTTTTCCATTTTCTGAAATCGCTTCCCGACGGCCTGATCTACGTCGCACTCGGGATGTGCGCCTTCATCGAAAACCTGTTTCCCCCGATACCCGGCGACACCATTACAGCGCTTGGGGCTTTTCTTGTAGGTGTCGGAAGGCTCAATTTCCTCGGAGTGTTCGGTGCAACGACCGCCGGCAGCCTGGCCGGGTTCCTGACCCTTTTTGCCATCGGAAGGGCATTGGGGCGTCGTCACTTCCTGGAAAAGGATTACCGCTTCTTTCGAGCCCAAACCATCCTGCGGGCCGAGGACTGGTTCCGGCGTTACGGCTACTTGCTCGTAGCCCTGAACCGATTCCTTCCAGGGATTCGAAGCGCCGTCTCCATTGCAGGCGGCATCAGTCGACTCAAAACCGCGCCGGTCGCCGCGCTCTCTCTCCTGAGCTGTGCCGTCTGGAACGGTCTCTGGATCTTTATGGGGTACTCTCTGGGAACCCAATGGGAGCTCGTGCAGACAGAGCTCACCACCATTATGGCGCGATATAACACAACTGTCGCCGTTCTGGGCGGTCTCGCTCTCGTGGTCGCTCTCGTGATTCGAGCCCTGCGCAGGAAGCGGCGGTGACCCGGGTGCGCCAGTTGCTCAGGCACATAGCTTGATCAGTACACATCAGGCGAGCTGCTTTTTGCGTCGACTGAATGTCCCCTGAAGTACGAAATGCCTCTAGATCCGGTCACTCGTCGCTAATTTTAGACCCAACCCTACAAACAGTACTCCCAGACCCCGATCCATCCAGCGGGATACCTGGACATTTTCGCTGAGATACTTTGTGAGCTTCCCGCCAAGAATAACCAAAGGCGGCTCGATGAAAGCCGCTACGACAATGATGAGGGAGCCATGAAGGCACAGCTGTGCAGGAGCCGGGCCTACACCTACTTCCACAAATTGGGGAAGAAATGCCAGAAAGAAAACAGCAACTTTTGGATTCAATGATGCAACAAACACCCCCTGCCGTTAAATTTTCCCCAGGCCCTTGGGAGAGGTCTTTTCACCGGCCGCATAAGTAGATCCTTTCGAGTGCAGTGCTTGAATGCCAAGCCAGATGAGATAAAAAGCCCCGACCCACTTCACGACTGAAAACGCGACTGCAGAGGTGGCCAGGATGGCAGACAAGCCCAGTGCAGCAAAGATGACATGGATGAACGCCCCACTCCAAATGCCGAACATTGCTGAAAAACCGGCCTTCACACCTCCTTTTGCTGTCTGAGCGAGGATAAAGGCCATATCCGGTCCCGGCGAAAAATTTAATAACACAGCGGCAGTAAAAAAGACCACCCAGTGGGCAAGAGAGTAATCAAAGATCATGCTTCTCGATTTCCTTTCCAGGAATCATTCGGTAACGTGTTTCTCCTTGCTCATAATGAGGAAAAAAAAGCCTCGTCGAACTCCGGTTTCCCCTGATACCGCTCAGCGAACCCGTGAAGGAAGCGTTCCACGGCCGGATTCTCTGCATCGAACCCGCAGGCAATCATGGCGTTTTCCAGGGACTCGGCCGTTGGGGGGCATCCCTCCACCCAAACGGCCTCCTGGATGTCCGGGGATTTCCGGTTCGCCTTGATCATGCAGTTGCCCATAAGAATACTTTTCCTTGCCTTTCCAGATGGTTTCATGGTCTTTCCAGTCAATATTTCAATCTCATCAAACGGTGCTCCGCGGAACGAGGCCATGATTCGTACCAAGACAAGGGTGTAGAGACCCGAGCACCCCGTGCAGATCGTCGAGTCATACTTGGGAAACCGAACCCCTGCAATGCCCATTCGGTCCCACACGAGGGGGCCCGTGTCATCCTCCCGCCAGGCATGGTCCCATTTCAGACGCCGCTGAACGGTTTCGATCGGCTCGCCCGCCACGACCAGGTCCTTTGGATCGGCCGATGCGCCCTGCCGCTCTGCACAAAGTCGAATGTGGGGAATATCGCGCGGATCGAACCCGGCTATCGCGGCACCCGCCACATCCACCGATAGGGTGTCCTTCGATGCCACGAGCACGTTCGTGCGCACAGCGTCCCCTGCGTAATAAGGCCCCTTCTCCAACCCGTACACCCCGTCGAGCACGGTCAGGGAGGGAGAGATCTTCTCGACAAACCGCGCGAGGTGCCTTTCGAGCCCTCCATCGGCGCTGTGGCAGGCCTTCCGAGACTTCATACTGATGCACCCTTTCAGGTTCTTCAACCCAAGGGACACCATGGCCTGATTGTGCGTCTTCAATACAGGCATGTTCACCAGGAAATCCGACTCCAGGACCTCATGGGAGATCTCCAGGGGGAAATCGCCGAAATCCACTTTGGAAAACGCGCCCTGATGAATATCCACGAGGCGCACGCCATAGCGATCTCGAAGCGCTGGGTACCCCAGGGCTTCGAACACCTGTTCCGTGGGCACTCCGAAGCCTTTTCCGTAGACCGAACCCTCCCCGATGGTGATGTGGTCCACCCCGCGTTCCTTGAGCAGAATCACCATGTCGTGGACGAGCCGGGTGGTGGTCAACACCCCGAACAGGGGTATGGGGAAGCGTTCATCCAGGGCCACTAGGTTCGGCTTGATGAACACCCGATCCTGGGTGCGCAGGCCCTCCAGGCCTCTGCAATGTTCCAGCAGGTCCTTCAAGGAATCAGGGGACGCCTCATACCGAAGGATGGCTGTTGTGGGTCGTTTCAATTCAAAGCCTCTTTCCTGTGTGCGCCGTGCTTTTCTTTTCACCCCTCACAGGCAAAAAAGGCCCGAAAACACTAGGGGTCCGGACCTGGTTTCCTGCAAATACAAAGGCGGCCGGGACGGCCGCCGCTGTGACGATGGATTCTCCCTGACTTCAATAATTTTGGATGGAGCCTTTTTTATCCGCCATGGCAAATGCCCCCGGAATCCAACACGCACCGATCCTGCGCGTTCTCCAGGCTGGAAATCCGCTCCCTCAATACACTCAAATCCCGCTCCTTCTTTCGCAACTCCGCGTCATTTTTACAGGGTCTGAACTCCATCCTGCGCTGGTTCTTCTTCAGCTTCTTAATCTCCTTGCGGATATCTCTGAGCTTTTTTTTCGTCTGCTTGTCGATCATGCACCCGGCCCTTGGCGCCTAAAAGCTCTGAAGGAAGGGAAGTTCATTGAAAATGATACGTTAAAGGCAGGAAGGCTGTCGCGCATTTCGTAGGATCTTTCAGGTTGCGAGTAGTCGGCCTTCCGTGAGGATTTTGCAGGTTTCTATCACAAATAATGCAACATTGCAAGAAGTTATAAAACAAAGTTAAAAAACACATTCTCAAAGATGAGTCACGAACCCCGATCCCGGTCATGGCGCTCCGTTGCCTCGTCCTGGTTTTCCCCTACCGCAGCACGAACGGCACGAGACAGGGAATGCCAAAGGGTCAGAATCGTCCGTGTACCGGCTTCGAACAGGGCCTCGGTCGATCCCATGGAGTCTGCCTCCCGAGAGCCGGGGTCGGGCGTCGAATCGTGGTCTCTGGACGCCCTTCGTTCGAGGTGCCGAATCAGTTCTTCGTAAGCGATATTGAGCTCCTTGACCTTCTCCTCGGCCTTCCTTCGCAGTCGGGGATCCCCGGAGAACCGATCCGGATGCCAAACGCGCACGAGATCCCGGTAGGCCCGGCGGGCCTCCTCCTGCGATGAGCAGGTCTTCAGTTCGAGAAGCCGAAGGCAGTGCTGAAAATCCACGTGATTCGAAATCCTTCCAGGGGCCTCACCCCGTCCAAACTTTGCCCAAGGATCTCCGGCACCTTGTATGATGCTCTACCCTTTCCCCGCCTGGGCCTTTTCGATCTTGGCCCAGGAATCCCGAAGCGGGACCGTCCGGTTGAAGACCGGTTTATCCGGCCTCGAGTCCTTGGTGTCCGCGCAGAAATATCCCAGCCGCTCGAATTGGTATCGACTCCCCGGTTCCACCCCCCGAAGGCTCGGCTCGAGGTAGCAGGGGTCCAGGACCTCCAAGGAGGCTGGATTGAGAAAGTCCTTGAAATCTTTGCCTTCCTTATCATCCATCGGGTTCGGTCGAAGGAAAAGCCGGTCGTAGAGGCGGACTTCAGCCTCAATGGCGTGCCGCTCCGAGACCCAGTGCAAGGTTCCCTTGACCTTTCTCCCGTCCGGCGCGTCCCCCCCTCGTGTTTCCGGGTCATACGTGCAGCGGATCTCTCGAATCTCACCGCTCTGCTCATCCTTGATCACGCCTGTGCACAGGATAAAGAACGCGTATCGCAGCCTCACCTCCCGGCCTGGAGCCAACCGGAAAAACTTTTTCGGAGGGTCCTCCCGAAAATCGTCCTGTTCAATGTAAAGCACCCGGGAAAATGGAATCTTCCGGGTCCCCATGGAGGGGTCCTCAGGGTTGTTCACGGCGTCGAGGAACTCCTCCCCGTCTTCGGGGTAATTCTCTATCACGACTCGAAGCGGGCGAAGCACCGCCATGACCCTGGGCGCAATGCGGTTGAGGTCCTCGCGGACACTGTACTCCAGGAGCGCAATGTCCACCGTGCTCTCCTTTTTCGCAACTCCGATGCGCTCGCAGAAGTTTCGAATGGAGGCGGGCGTATAACCCCTCCTGCGCAATCCGCACAGGGTGGGCATACGCGGATCGTCCCACCCGTTGACATGACCATCCCGCACGAGCTGCAGGAGCTTCCGTTTGCTCATGATCATGTAGCTCACGTTCAGGCGTGCAAACTCGATCTGCTGGGGATGAAACACGCCGAGCCGCTCCAGAAACCAGTCGTACAGGGGTCGGTGATCTTCGAACTCCAGTGTGCAGATGGAGTGGGTGACCCCCTCGATGGAGTCGGAGAGCCCATGGGCGAAATCATACATGGGATAGATGCACCACGTATCCCCGCTCCGGTGGTGCGCCGAGTGCATGACCCGATAGATCACCGGATCACGCATGTTCAGGTTGGGCGAGGCCATGTCGATTTTCGCACGAAGCACCACCTCCCCTTCCTTGAACTCGCCCGAGCGCATTCGTTCGAAGAAAGCCAGGTTCTCCTCTATCGTACGGTCACGGTAGGGGCTTTCCTTGCCCGGCTCGGTGAGGGTGCCCCGGTACTCCCGGATCTGCTCCGGGCTTGAGCTGTCCACATAGGCATACCCGTCCTGGATCAATTGAACGGCATACGCGTGGAGCCGGTCGAAGTAATCGGAAGCATAGAACATGCGTTCTTCCCAGTCGAACCCGAGCCATCGGACATCCTCCTGAATGGACTCGACGTACTCCACCTCCTCCTTGGTCGGATTCGTGTCGTCAAACCGAAGATTGCAGAGCCCCCCGAATTCGTCGGCCAGCCCGAAGTTCAGACAGATCGATTTGGCGTGGCCGATGTGGAGGTACCCGTTCGGCTCCGGTGGAAACCGGGTATGCACCCTCCCGCCGTTCTTGCCGTTTTGAACGTCCTCGGCAATGATGTTTCGAATGAAATGCGGCCCGGGTGCCGTTCCGCGCTTGGACATAGGTATGCCTCCCTTGGTGTCCTTGAAAATGCCTCGCTTGAGCATACCAAGCAGCTTGCTGCGAGGTATGCAAGCGATATTCATGTGAGCAAAATGCCTTATCATTTGGGATTCCCCGCCGCTTGCTGCGGGGAAATTCAAAATGCTTCGCTTGTGCATTCCTCAAGCTTGCTGCAGGCTCTTTCCGCCGAAATGAACAGCGCCCCGCGGGGGTCGCTTGCCGCGGGGCGCATCAAAAGCAGAGCGGACGGCTTTCAAAAAATCCCGAAAGCGCCATCCGCGGGCAGAGCCCTTACTGGGGATACATGCACTCGATCTCGTCGCAGTACTTCTGCTCGATCACTCGTCGCTTACACTTGAGTGTCGGGGTCAGCTCCCCGGTCTGCTGCGTCCATTCGTCCGGCAGCAGGCTGAACTTCCTTATCTGTTCGGCCCGGGAAAAAGGGCGCATGTACTTTTCAATCACCTTTTCGTAGAGATGCTGGACCTTCTCGTCGTTCACGAGCTCCTTGCGGTCCTGATACGCAATTCCCACTTTCCCGGCCCACTTGGCGAGCTCCTCGAAGTTCGGGATGATGAGGGCGGACAGGTACTTCCTGCGATCTCCGATGACGGTCACCTGCTCGATGAAACGCGATCCCTTCAAGGTGTTCTCGATGTTCTGCGGGGAGATGTTTTTCCCGCCGGCCGTGACGATCAGCTCCTTCTTTCGCCCGGTGATGGCCAGGCACTGGTCTTCGTCCATGTGACCGATATCGCCCGTGCAGAAGAAACCGTCTTCGTTAATGACCTCCCGGGTGGCCTCCTCGTTCTTGTAATACCCCATCATGACCTGAGGGCCGCGAATCAGGATTTCCCCGTCCTCGGCGATCCGGATCTCCGTGTCCTTGACCGGCGGTCCCACAGTGCCCGGCTTGATCATGCAGGGACGGTTGACGTTCGTTATCGGAGTCGTTTCCGTGAGGCCGAACCCCTCAAGCACCGTGATGCCCATGCCCAGGAAAAACTCTGCATCCGAGACGGACAAGGGCCCCCCGCCGGATACGGCGAACTTCAACCGGTCCATGCCCAGCGCGGCCTTCAGCTTGGAGAAGATGAGGTGATCGGCCAGGTTGTACTTGAGCTTGAACGCCCCTGTCCTCTCTTTGCTGTAGCAGGTATAGGGGAGATTGTCCCGCGCCACACCGATCGCCCAGCCGAACAGCGCCCGCTTGATGGGCGATGCATCCCCCACCTTGGCAAGGATCCCGGCATGCACCTTTTCGTAGAGCCTGGGAACGCTCACGATGATGGTGGGGCGAACCTCCACCATGTTCTCCTGGATCTTGGAGAAGTCCTCTGCAAAACACACCTTGGCCCCCATGCCTACGGCCAGGTAGTAGCCGGCTGTCCTCTCCAGGGAGTGGGAAAGAGGCAGGAAGGAAAGGAAGATATCTTCGTCGCTGAGAATGTCGCTGAACTCGTCCAGGACCTGATTGACATTGGCTATGAAGTTTCCGTGACTCAGCATGACGCCCTTGGGCGGCCCGGTGGTGCCGGAAGTGTAGATCAGTGAGGCCAGGTCCTTGGACTGGATTGCCTGAAGCCGGCGGTCGAACTCCTCGTTCCGGTCCTCCTGCCTTCCCAGCTGCAGGGCCTGGGAGAATGTAATGACCCCTTCGGGCGTCTCCGCTACTTCGTCAAACACGATGACGGGACCTAGATTGTGAAGCCGGTCCCGCACCTCAACCACTTTTTCCATGTGCTCCTGGGTGCCCGTGAAACAGACGCGAGCGTCAGAATGCTCGAGCACGTATTGGGCCTCCTCTGCGGAGTTCGTGGCGTAGATGGGCACGTTGACGGCCCCGATGGAGAGAATGGCCTGATCCAGGACCCACCACTCGTACCGGTTCGGGGAAAACAACCCCACCGTGTCTCCAGGCTCGATGCCCTGCGCCATGAGGTACGCACCGATCGAGCGAATCATCTGGTCCATCTCCTTCCAGGAGATATCCTGGAAGAGACCGTCTTTCTTGTAGGCCACACAGGCCCGGTCCCCGTACTTGGCGACCTGCTTCTGGAAAACCTGGGCTGGAGAGCTCTCGCTATGCGTTGTCAACAGTCCACCTCCGCTCGTGATGAAAGGATTCGCATTCCCGACCGAACATCGTTTCCCTTTTTCATGGGGGACGGAACAGGGACCGGCCTTTTTCGGACCCGCGAAACAGCCATTTTGAAGACGAAAAAACCTTTCCGCAAGGACGAAACCCAAGGGGCACACAGTACTCGTTTTTTCATTCTTATTGACGAATTAGGGGAAAAAGTCAAGCGGAGTTCCAGCGAATTGCGCTTGGAAATGGAAGCGGATTGTGCTAATTAGCCAAGCTTTCCGTTTCAAAAGACGGACCCGATCCTGTCAAGACTCCGAGGTGTACTTTCATGAACCCATCCGAATCAGGCGATCTCAAGCGCCTCTCCTACCAGGGAAAAGAAATCCTCCTGGTGGGGACAGCTCACGTCTCTCTGGAAAGCGCCGAGCTCGTGGAGCGGGTGATCGCTGAGGAATCGCCGGACACCGTGGCGGTGGAGCTCTGCGAGGCTCGCTACCAGGCCCTTCGCCAGAAGCAACGCTGGCAGGAAACGAACATCGTCAAGGTGATCCGGGAAAAGAAGGCCTTTGTCCTTCTCATGAACCTGATCCTCGCCTACTTCCAGCGCAAGCTGGGGCGCAACCTGGGCATCCGGCCGGGCGAGGAGATGCTGCGGGCCATCCAAGCCGCAGAGAAGGCCGAGGCAAAGGTTCACCTGGCAGATCGTGACATCCGCATTACCCTTTCCAGGGCCTGGCGCCTCATGGGGCTCTGGGCCAAGCTCAAGCTCCTGGCCCAGCTCCTCGTCTCCTCGGGTGGGCTTGACGAGCTGACGGCCGAGGATGTCGAAGAGCTCAAGAAGAAAGACGTGCTGGAGTCCCTGCTTCAGGAGATCGGAGAGTCCATGCCCGCGATCCGATCCGTCCTCATCGACGAGCGGGACAGATACCTGGCCGAGATGATCCGCAACAGCCCGGGGGACAAGGTGGTGGCCGTGGTGGGGGCGGGACACGTCCCCGGGATTCAGCAGCACTGGGAAGAACCGGTGGATCTGGACGCCCTCAAGCAAGTCCCACCGCCGGGACGTTGGAAGGGTGTGGTGAAGTGGGGCCTTCCCATCCTCATCCTCGCGCTCTTCGCGGCCGGATTCTTTCGAGCGGGGACTTCCGCGGGCGCGGACATGGTCCAGTGGTGGCTCCTTGCAAACGGTATCCTGAGTGGCCTGGGTGCACTTGCAGCACTCGCTCATCCCGTCACGATCCTCGTGGCTGTGGCAGCCGCACCGCTCACGTCCCTGAATCCCATGATGGCGGCCGGATGGGTCGCCGGTCTCGTGGAGGCGTTTATCGGCAAGCCCAAGGTCCGCGATTTCGAGGGTCTCACCGACGACCTCTCATCGGTCCGCGGCTTCTGGAGGAACAAGATCTCACGCATCCTTCTCGTGGTGGTCTTCACGAATATCGGCAGTTCCCTCGGCACATTCGTGGCCATTCCCCTCATGCTCCGGGCGTTTGCCTGACCCGGCGGGTCGACGTCTCGTTCTTCCCGTCTTGCATTCCCTCGTTTTGTCGCTATCCTGAATATGAGGAGGATTTGGGCAGGCCCGTCCCCGTATTCGGAGATGGATGCATTCAGGCTCTTTTCTAAATTTCGAGATGCTCTTCGCTTCGGCACCGCGGTAAGACGAGGCTCTCCCGCCATGTCGGGACCCGGGGGTTCCCCTTCGCCCGGCGTGAGCGAATGGCCCGCCGCGAACCTCCGTGTGGGCTGATAAATCCATCGTACTCGTTTCGTACTCGGGTTTGGACTTTCCCGAACACGAGCCACGAATCACGAGCACGGAATTCGGGTCCGCTCCGGCACCGGGGAATCCCTCTCGCCGTCGCTCCGCCAGAGTACGGTGGCGTCTGAATGAAAGGGTCCTGCCTTTACGAACACGAACCACGAGTCACGATCACGGCCTTTACTCACGAGCCACAATCAACAAAGAAAGGGAAGCCCGTGGAACCCACGGCCGAAGGCTATCACCACCATACGAGCTACGACCGGAATGCCATGACGCCCCATTTCCTGGACTGGGCCAACGTACCGACCCAGCTCAAGACATATTCCGGTTTGGAGGTCCTTCCCTTGCCGCGGAACCCGAGCCTGCCAAATCGAACCGCCTCGGACGTGCTCCTGGGCCTGTGTAAAAACGGGAGCGCATCCTCTATATCGAACGCAGCGGACCTCTCGACCCTTCTTGCCCTCACGTGTACCGTGACGGCCCGGCTCAGGCAAGGAGGAGGCGATCACCCCCTTCGAAGCGTGCCGTCGGCCGGCGCGCTCTATCCCACGGAGATCTATGCGGCCTTCCGCGATCTCTCGGACGTCGAGGACGGTCTCTACCACGTTTCTCCACTCGAGCACAGCCTGCGTTGCCTGCGCCTGGGGGATCTTCTGCCGGCCGTGGGGGCAGTGCTCGATCTCCACCAAAGGCAAGCTCCTAGCCTGGTAGTGTTTCTCACGGCCATCTTTTTTCGAAGCGCATGGAAGTACCGGGACCGCTCCTACCGCTACCACCTCCTGGACACGGGCCACGTCCTGGAAAGCCTGACCCTGGCCCTCCACGCCACGGGACGTTCAGGAATCGTTTCCCTGGATTTCGACGACGCTGGCGTAGAGCGCCTGCTCGGACTGGATCCCCGGCGGGAGGTCGCACTGGCCGCCGTGGGCGTCTTTGAAGGAACAAGGGAGCAAGCGCCTGTGAAGACTGGTCCTGTAGACCTCCCCGAGCTTCCCCCCGCTGTCCTGGAGGCAAGCCGGGTGAGCGGGCGGGAGCAGGACTACCCCGCCATTCGCACGATTCACGAGACCGGCATGAAGAGGCCCGAATCGGCTCCATCCTCAACAGGAAGCATGCTCGATCACCTGGACCTCCAATCGATTGCGTGGACTCCTATCGCCTCGTCCCCATCCTGGCCCGAGGACCGGTCCTACCCAGACACCCTCTTCCTGCGGCGCTCACGGCGCAATTTCTCCCGGGAACCCTTGGGCCGGGATACATTTGACTGCCTTGCGCAATGCCTCTGTGAAGGCACCCAAGGGGAGCCTGCGGACGGGCCGGGCATGCATACAGCCGTGGCCACGGGCTTTCTCGTGGCTCAAGTACAGGGCATGGAAGACGGACTCCACCTCCTGGACCCTGTTTCAGAACGCATCGGCTTGGTCACGGAGGGGTCGTTTACCACGCGTATGGCCCGGTGCTGCCTGGACCAGGCCTGGCTTGCAGGCGCTTCCGTCCACGTGCTCTTCCTGGCCGACCTGGCATCCCTGGACCGCACCTGGGGTGCTCGCGGCTACCGCTACGCCATGACCGCTGCCGGCAGGCTGGGCCATCGCGTCTACCTCGCAGCAACGGCCCTGGGGCTGGGTTGCTGCGGAATCGGCGCGTTTTATGACCGGGAGGTTGCGGATCTCCTCGGGTTGGATGTCACGGCCCGTCTCCTGTACCTGGTGGCCGTCGGACCGGTTCGCGGCGGGATTCGTCCTAGGTGAGGCAAGATTGCGGTCTCGCGATAACCTGATCGACTGCTGTTGGCTTTCCTCCAGCCGTTTGCGAGCACAGGGGCAAATCTCAGGATTCAAAGCTTTTTACGATTCAACTAAAATTCGTTAAAGTTTTGACAGCAAAATACCGTTTCATTATACTGTCTTCTCTTTGGAGACATGGAATCGACACCTTGCCGTCCCTGTAAAACGGGGGGAGGGGAGGACCGGCCCACCGGAATGAATCCACCCCTCGGAATGAGGTCGTTATGGAAGTGCGTTTCTGGGGGACCCGGGGGTCCCTGCCCGCTTCCCTTTCTGCGTCTCTTGTACGCGAAAAGGTGCGCGAAGCGCTTGAAACAGCGGCCGACAAGGGCCTGAGTCCGGAAGACGATCTCGACGCCTTCATGGACAACCACCTTCCGTTTCATTGCCGGGCGACCTACGGAACAAACACCTCGTGCGTGGAGTTCCGGGATGGGGATCGGTTCCTTCTCTGCGATGCCGGCTCCGGCCTGCGGGATTTCGGCAATCACATCATGGGGCTGGATGAACGCGTCCGCCCCCGCGAATTCCACCTGCTCCTGAGCCACCTCCATTGGGACCACATCCAGGGATTCCCCTTCTTTGTCCCGGCCTTGCTTCCGGGATACCGAATTATCCTGTACGGATGCCATTCGGATCTGGAAAAGGCCTTTTCCATTCAGCAGAGCGAGCCCTTTTTTCCTGTGGATTTTTCCCACCTCGCCTCGGATGTGCGCTTTGTCACCCTGACACCCGATCAGGAGACCGAGATCGCAGGCTTCCGGGTCACACCCAAGGAGCAGAACCATCCAGGAAAGTCCTTCGGCTACCGTCTGGAACGAAACGGAACCGTGATGGTCTACTCCACGGACGCTGAGCACAAAAACAACCAGGAAGAGGATATGTCTCCGTTCACGGACTTCTTCCAGGGAGCGGACCTCCTTATCTTTGACGCGCAATACACCTTCGCAGACGCCTGCACGGTCAAGGAAGACTGGGGGCACTCCAACAACCTGATCGGTGTGGAGATGGCGCAAAAGGCGGGCGTTCGGCACCTGGTCCTCTACCATCAGGACCCCAACTCCACGGACAGGGAGTTGGAAAGACTCCTGAGCGACACGCAAAAGCTCTCGCGACTCCTCCAGCATGAATCGGATTTTCGCGTCAGCATCGCATGGGACGGCATGGTCCTGGAGCTATAGGCCCAGGGCCTCCCGACAGGAGGCGGCATACCGCTCCGCATCCGCAGATCCCTCAAATCTCGAAAATACGTCCAGGGCCTCACGAAACCTTCCCAGGTTCATGTAGCTTACTCCGAGGCAGACATTCAGGGGTTCGCTGTCCGGGTAGGAGGAAATCCCTTTCTCGAGCAACCGGACCGCCTCGACGTAGTCCCCCTGTTTCTGGCAAAGGATGGCGAGCCCGAGGTATGCCCGATGATCCGGATGGAATGCCAGCGCGTACCGGTAAAGCGTCTCGGCCACGTGGTCCGCGTCCGGAATGGCCTCGATCCGAGCGTAGTCACCATGACTGAACGTCATGCCCAGCCGTGAGCAGAAATCCGCATTCAGGGTCTCGAACCCCGGCTCGTCCGTGAGCTCCAGCGACGCGGCAAACCCGCCTACCTCCTGGTGAAACCCGTCTCGTAGCGTTTCGCCCCATCCCAGAACCGCGTCCTGTGTGATGCACGGATCCAACTCAAAGTACGGAACCCCCTCGATCCGATCCAGCCACACGTCTTCCGTGAGCCTTCCTTCCCTCTTCATCTCCTCGCAAAGGGCGGTGCCTGGAAATACGTCCAGGATGTAAAAGATGGCGGCGAGCGGCTGGATTTCATGGAGAAGCGCCAGCGTTTCTTCAACGGTCTCCCGCGTCTCCCCCGGGCAACCGTAAATAAAGTAGGCCCTGGGGAGGATACCGAATCGGCGCGTGAGGGAGAAGGCCCTCCGAATCTTCTCTGCACGCAGGGGCTTGTTCAGGCGCTTTCGAATTGCCGGGGAACCGCTCTCCACGCCGTAGCTGATCTGGATGCAGCCGGCCCGCCGCATCCATCGAAGCATCTCCTCATCCACATGATCCACGCGGGCGATGGCAAACCAGGTGATGGCAAGGCCCCGGTCCAGGATTCGGCGGCAGATCTCCAGGACCCGGGTCCGGTCGGCCGTAAAGGTGTCATCCGAAAAGAAGAAGAAGCGGACGCCTCGTAGATAAAGAAGCTCCAGCTGCTCTACGAAATAGCCGGGCGAATGCGCCCGCACGGTTCGTCCCCAGAAAAGCGGGGACCCGCAGAACGCGCAGTTCATGGCACAGCCGCGCGTGGCAGCCACGTGCTGGTAGGTGAAGTACTTGGCCGGGTTCGGAAGGGAGTCCAGGTCCTTGATACGGGGGGCGTCCGGCGTTTTGAAGGGATGCCCGTGCTTTAGAAACGCCAGGCCGTGAATATGCCCGGGAAGCGAATCCTCGCCCCTTTCGAGGTGTCCGACAAGTTCGAGAAAGGTACGCTCCCCTTCCCCCCGCACCACATAGTCCACAACACCCGTGTGCGCCAGGAGCTGCTCCCAGAGGAAGGTGGTGCCCACCCCGCCGAACACCACCTGCACGCCGGGGACGACCCTTTTGGCCAGTCGCGCCAGGTCCAGGGCCCCCCAACGGTTGGCATGAAGCACGGAGAAGCCGACCACGTCGGGCCTCACCCTGATCAGGGCGTCCTCCACATCCCCGGGGCGCTCCCCCAAGGCATGCGCATTCAGGATCTCGACGTCATGGCCGTTCTCCCGAAGCAGGGCGCCTACGTAATAGAGCCCTATGGGCGGAACCGCCACCTCTTCCTGGTGGACACGCTCTTGAAGCACGGGAGGATAGACGAGAAGGACGTTCAAAGTATGCGCTTTCGATGGGTCGTGTTTCAGTTTTGACCGACGTCCCGAACCCTACTCCACGATCCCCTGTTGAAAAAGGCCCTCGACTTGGCTCGCGGTCAAATCCAGCGACTCCAGCACCTCCCGGGTCTCGGTTCCTCTCGGCCGGCCCGGGCTTTCAGCCCGGCCCGGCGTGTGCGAAAGTCTCGGTGCGGGGCTCGGCTGGATCATGCCGTCCAGGCGGACCATGGACCCACGCGCCCGATGGTGCGGGTTCGCCTCTACTTCGTCCAGACCCAGCACCGGGCTCACACAGGCGTCCCGGCCCTCGAAGAGCAGGGTCCATTCGTCCCGGGTCCGGCTTCGAAACACCTCGGCGAACCGGGCTTGAATCTCGGGCCACCGGCTTTTGTCGTTCTGTTGTGGAAGTTCCTCGGAATCGAGCCCCAGACCATCCAGCAGCTCCCGGTAGAAACGCCCCTCAATGGCCCCCACGGCCATGTACCCGCCGTCCTTGGTTTCGTAGGTCTGATAGTAGGGGGCGCCACTGTCCAGCATGTTCGTCCCGATGTCCAGGCTCATGAGCCCGTTGGCCAGCAGGCCGTAAAACTGCATACACAGATACGAGGCCCCGTCCACCATGGCGGCGTCCACCACCTGCCCCTTTCCTGACCGCTCCCGCGCGAACAGCGCCATCAGGACCCCCAGGGCACAGGAGAGCCCTCCGCCTGCAAAATCTCCAAGCACGTTGGAAGGGGGCAGGGGTAGCTCCCCGGTTCTCTGAAACAGGGAGAGTGCCCCGGCGATTGCAATGTAGTCGATATCGTGTCCGGCCGTGGACGCATACGGGCCGTCCTGGCCCCAGCCGGTAAGCCGCGCGTAGACCAGGCGCGGGTTGTCCGTAAGGACCTCCTGCGGGCCCAGACCGAGCTTTTCCATCACCCCGGGTCGATAGGGTTCCAGCAGGACATCCGCCCTGCGGCTCATCTCCCGGACAATATCCACGCCCCTGGGCTCCTTGAGGTTGATCCTTATGGACCGCTTCCCCCGGTCAAAGGGGTTTCGTTCCATCACATTGGGGATTTCCGGAGCCCCCCGGCTGAGGCGATCCACCACGGTAACGGAGGCCCCGAAGTCCGCGAGAACCATGCCGCAAAAAGGCGAGGGAGCGAGCCCTGCCATCTCGATCACGTGAATGCCGTCCAGAGGTCGCATGTCTTTCTCCTCCCGTTCCCGGAATGACCTGCCGCTCATCCACCTCGACTCCTTCAGAATGATAGCGGCCCCTCCGTTGGAATGCAACCCGGGGTCTTTTGTGTTTGATTCTCGTCTTCCCTCGATCGTTGCAGATCTCAGTTCCCCTTTCCTTTATCCTCCTTCGTAATTCTGAAGACCCTTTTTCCCTTACCCCTGAATCCTTATCCCTGTACCCTTTACCCTGTACTCCTAATCCCTTACCCCCTTGAATCCTTTCCCGATCCCCCTGCGATCCATTGACTCCAACTCTCCTTTGCCGCACAATAGCCCTTCCAGCGGCTGTTCCTCTTCTGTCACCCACGTCGGAGTCATGCCATGCCCCGAATGCTCAAACGGCTTCTTACCGTGCTGGTTTCACTCATCTTGCTTATAGCCCTTCTTCTAGCCGGGATCTTCTTTTTCGTGGACCCGAAAGACTACCAGGGTCGCATTGCCGACCTGGTACGCAAAAGCACGGGAAGGGAACTCGCCATTGAAGGCGACATGAGGCTCTGCCTCTTTCCCAGGGTCGGCCTGATCCTGGAACGGGTGACCTTGTCCAACCCGGCCGGGATGGAAGGCCCTCCCTTTGCAAAAGCCTCCAGCCTTCGAGTGTCCGTGAGCCTCCTGCCTCTTCTCAAAAAGCACCTGGAAATCACCGGCCTCACAGTGAAGGGCCTGGACCTGCGCCTGGTACGGCGCGAGGACGGGACCACCACATGGGCGTTCCCCTCGGAGCCCGCAGAGAAAACCGTACCGGTGAAAACGGCTCCCGGAAGGCCGGTCCTGCCACCGGGCCTTTCCGTGGCCGGTGTGTCCCTTCGCAACGCCTCAGTGAATTTTGACGACCGCCGGAGCGGGATTTCGTTTCGCGTGCACAAGCTCCGTCTGACCGCAGATCGTCTGACCCCGGGTAAAACGTCGGAAATCGATCTGGCCTTTACTCTGGAAAGCCCTCGGCCCGCGCTGGAAGCCGCTCTCGAGTTTTCGTCTTTCATGGACCTGGCCGAAGACCTCACGGCCTGCACAGCCAGAAAGGCACGTCTCAAGGTTCGGGCTTCCGGTGAGGACGTCCCCGCCGGGAAGATGGATCTGGAGCTCGCCGCCACTCTGGATCTGCATCTCGATAAAGGCAGGCTTCAGGTGAACGACCTGCTCGCTTCCCTGGATGAAACCGAGGTGGAGGGCGCGTTCGACCTGCGGGACATCTCGCTTCCCGCCGCCGCTTTCGACCTTCGGATCACGCACCTGAATCTCGACCGCTACCTGAACGGTAAAAACGACAAAGCCCCATCTCCAGCAAAGGCCGCTGATTCCCGAGGCGAGGCCACGAAGATCCCATCCGTGCTCCGGACCCTGGACCTGGAAGGCCGTTTTCGGGCGGAAAGGATTCAAGCGCGAAGGCTGATTTTTGAGGACATAGATGTTCGTGTGAACGCCGGGGACGGTCTCCTTCGGGTGGAGCCGGTCCACGCGACCCTGTACGGGGGGAAAATTGAGGCCCGTTCGACCCTGGACGTCCGCGGCCAGGCGGCACTGACTACCCTGGCCCTTCGAGCCGAACAGGTCCAGGTCGGCCCGGTGGTTCAAGCACTGGCAGGGGAAGAGAAGATGACCGGCACGGCCGAGGTCGACCTGGATATGCGCACCCGGGGGCTCGACACCGACGCCTGGCTGGCGCATCTCACCGGGCCGGGCTCCTTTGCCGTCCGAAACGGGACGGTGTCCTTTTTCGGCGTCCCAAAGGACGCCGAAAAGGAGGGGACCTCTACAGTCAACCCCTTTCAGGTTTCGGACAGCCCCACACCCTTTGAAACTCTGGATGGTTCCTTCTCGGCACACGAGGGACTTTTGACCAATCAGGACCTCCGATTCCATTCCCAAAGGATTCAGGCCGCCGGTCAGGGCCAGGTGGACTTGCGACAACGCTCCATGGACTACGACCTGGACGTCATCCTTTCCTACCTGCCCGACGTCTCCGTACGCATCGTGGGACCGATTTCCGATCCATCCGTTCGCGTTCAGCCATTGAAGATGCTGCGCCGATCCGTGGAAGATCTCGGGAAGGGGGCCATGGACGTCCCGGAAAAGGTGAAGGACGGGGTGCAGGGTGTGGGAGAGGGAGTGCTCAAGCTCCCGGGCTCCATCGGGGACACCTTCAAAGGGCTTTTCGGGGGAAAGGACTGACGCGTCTACTCGCCGAGGTAGGCCTTTCGGACCTCCTCATTTGCAAGAAGGTTTTCCGAGGTGTCGGACAGGGAAATCTCGCCGGTCTCGAGCACGTATCCCCGGCTCGAGAGCTGAAGAGCGATCTGAGCGTTCTGCTCCACGAGAAGGATCGTGGTCCCCTGGGTGTTGATCTGGCGAATGGTCTCAAAGATGGAGTCCACCACAATGGGGGCCAGGCCCAGAGAGGGTTCGTCAAG
>JASFQI010000020.1:0-27704 GCA_050115555.1 Desulfobacteraceae bacterium | reverse complement strand
CTCATCGAGTACAAGCTGGGAATCCCGGTGATTGAAGAGGTCCTGGGCCCCATCCTCGAGGAGAAAATCCGGGCGAACAGCGAGGCGATGCTTGGGGCCATCGCAGCAAGGTTGTGAGGGTTATGAATCTCCTTAAGACACAGACCGCCGTCGTGGGCACGGGGGCCGGCGGGCCCATGGTCGCGGAGAAACTGGCCATGGCCGGGAATGATGTGGTCCTGATCGAACGGGGCCCGTACATGGCGGCATTCGCGAACAAGGATGACATGGAGCTGGGTCGAGACCTTTATCAGGATGGGGGAATATACCCGAGGACCGAGGAGGGCTATTCCCTGCTCAGGGGGTCGAACGTCGGCGGAACCACGGAGCTGGCCATCGGTCACGGGGTGAGGGCCTTTGAGGAGGAGTTCAAATCCCTGGGTATTGATTTGGATGAGGCCTTCAGGGAAACGGAGAAGGACCTGGGAGTCGCCCCTATGCCTCAGGAGCACATCGGCCCCAACGCCGCACTCCTCGCCGAGGCGGCCGGGTCCATGGACATGGAGATTTCGACCTGGACCAAATGCATCGATTTCGACCGCTGCACCCACTGCGGCAGGTGCGTGATCACCTGCCCCACAGGGGCGAAGTGGTCATCCAACCGGGTCATTGAAAAGCTTCGGGGTATGGAGAATGTCCGCCTTCTTTCTCAAACCACGGTCAGGAATATCCGGATCACGGGCGGACGGGCCACGGGCGTTCGGTGCGAAACCGCGACAGGCCCACTGGAAATCCGTGCGGATCGAATCATTCTTTGCGCCGGCGGCCTGGGGTCGCCGGTGATCCTTCAGAGCTCGGGGGTCGATGCGGGCCATGCCCTGTTCCTGGATGTTTTTCCCATTGTCTATGGACGAAGCCCCCGCTTCAGAGCAGCCCCGGAGCCGTCCATGTCTGTTCTTTTCAACGAGCACCGGGGCTGCGGGTATGTGCTCGCACCCCACGTGGATGTGGCCCTGATGTTTCAAGGGATCAAGGGGTGGTTCGGTGACAGCCCGCCATACGGGATCATGGTGAAAGTCCGCGACGACAACCGTGGCCGGGTGGATGCGCAGGGAAGGGTGTTCAAGCACCTGACCGAAGCGGATCAGCGGCGGGTATCCCAAGGGGTCAATGAGGCCGTCGGGATCTTACAGGGAATCGGCATCGACCCCGAAACGATCACCGTCTCCGGGCTGGTGGGCGGTCATCCGGGCGGTACGGCTGCGGTCGGGGATGTGGTGGACCCGGACCTTGCCTGTAAATCCGTAAAAAATCTCTATGTGTGCGATGCCAGCGTCTTTCCGCGATCCCCCGGAAAGCCGCCCATCGTAACGATCTGCGCCCTGGCCAAACGGCTCGGGGAATCATTGATTCAATGAGCACGAACAGGATCTGACACCTGAACCCTGATACCCGGCACCCGAAAACCGACACCGAACACCCATGGCAATCTCAGCAAACAGCAGCCTCGATTTACAAACAGACGAACCGGACTTCGCCCTGATCGGGCACCCTTTTGATATGGATCACCTGTACCGGTATCTGAAGCACCATAAACCGGACCTTCAGAAACCGCGAAGAGGGCTCCTGTTGAAACTTTTCGAGTGGACCCCGCCCTTTGTCGACCGGCAGATCGAGATCGCATCGCCCGGCGGCCGAACCGTTCGCGGAGACCTCATCATCTGCCCCTTGCTGCCGGAAATGATCGGGGACGGGAATCACTCCCATTTCCGGAACCTGTGTTTGGAGAAGGTCATCGCCTCCCTGAAACTGGCCTCGAGCCGCGGCGCGAAAATCTCGGGCCTGGGAGGGTTTACCTCCATTGCGGACGGCGACCAGGGAAGACTGGTGGCAAAGAAGGTTCCGGGTCTGTCCGTGACCTCTGGGAACACACTCACGGCCATGTCCGCGGTGGACGGTGTCATCACCGCGTGTGCAATGTTCGGGCGGAAGCTCTCGGAGACAACGGCAACCGTGGTGGGGGCCTCTGGAGATATCGGGACGGGTTGCTGCCGGTACCTGGCAAGCCGGGTAAACCGGCTGATCCTGGTCTCCCGGTTTGCCTTCAACCTGAACCGGCTCGCCGATGAGCTGCATCGGTCCGGGGGCGCCGAGGTGGTCCTGGGGCAGGACCGCATGAAGGCGATTCGCCGGTCGGACATCGTGATCGCCGCTGCCAGCTCGGTGGAGGCGATTTTTCGTCAGGATGATTTCAAGCCGGGGACCATCGTCTGCGACGTGGGGTATCCCAAGAACATCTTCCTGGGCGATGACGTGGAGCATTCGAATATTTTTCTCTTCGCCGGAGGGCTGATGACATCTTCGACCCCTGTGTTCATGCCCTATGACATGGGGCTTCCCGATGATCGCGCCCTCTACGGCTGCTGGTCGGAGGCCGCTGTCCTGGCCCTGGACAGGCGATACGAGAGCTTCTCGCTCGGTCGCGGGAACATCGTTCCCGAAAAGATGGAACGCATCTGGGCTCTGGCCATGGCGCAGGGATTCCGTCGCGCCCCGTTCTTTTACGGGAAAAAACTCTGGGGGAAAAAGGACATAGAGAGAATCATGAAGCTTTCAGGGGGAGATACAGGATGACACCCGAATACTGGATCGATGTCCCGGCCGAACTCCGGTGTGAGCTGCTCGACGCCCAGACCCTTTGCGAGGTGATCGAACACCGGGGAACACACCAGAAGGACACGCGCTTCTGCACCGTGATCGACCACCATGATGAGCGGACCCTCACGTTCGGCGAGCTTTATCACGGGGCCCGGCAGGCCGCAGGGGCCATGCGTTCATCCGGGCTGAAACCGGGCGAGCGGGTCGCCATCATGCTGCCCACCGGGATAGATTTCCTTTTGGCCTTTTTCGGAGCACAACTGGCCGGCCTGGTGCCGGCCGCGGTTGCGCCGCCCTTCATGCCCAGGAAAATGGACTTCTTCATCCGGCACTGTTCGGATCTTCTGACCGGTATTGAGGCATCCGCACTCATCACCGATGCCGCCCTCGAAAAGGCGGCCCGTGCCGTTCAAGCCGCTGTCCCCACCCTTCGGATCGTCATGAGCGGCGAGGCCCTGCACCGGGGCGATGCCCGGTGGGATTCGGATCTCGCGATCAGGCCGGATCGAATCGCCATGATCCAGTTTTCCTCCGGAAGCAACGGCCGGCAGAAAGGCGTGGCCTTGACCCACGACAACCTGATCCACAACATCCGCGGTGTGCACCTGGCCATTGGAACCACGCCCGACGATGTGGTGGTGATCTGGCTTCCCCTTTATCACGACATGGGACTACTGGGTTGCGTCTGCCAGGCCCTTTTTGCCGGATGCAGGCTGGTGCTGCTGTCCCCGACCCAATTTATCAGCTCGCCCTCCTCCTGGCTCAAGGCCATGCATGAGAAATCCGGAACCATCGGCGTGGCGCCGAACTTCGGATATCAGCTATGCGTGGACCGATCCGAGGATCTGCAAACAGGAGATTTGGATCTTTCGCGGTGGCGTATCGCCATGAACGGCTCCGAGATGGTGACCGAGGAGACGTTGGATCGTTTCGTGGAAACCTTCGGTCCCAGGGGATTCCGCAGGCAGACCTTCATGCCCGTTTACGGTCTTGCGGAAGCCACCGTGGCGGTCTGTTTTACGCCCCCCGACAAGGGTCCCGTGACGGATCGGATCGATCCGAAAAGGTTGGCCTCGGAAGGGATCGCCGAACCGGCCGGGGACGACCGGAAGAACCGCTGCCTGATCTCCGTAGGCAGGCCCATCCCGGGGGTCGAGGTCAGGATCGTGGATCAGGAGGGCCATGAGGTGGATGATCGCGTCCAGGGCCGTGTGCTCGTTCGATCCTCGTCCGTCATGGCGGGCTACTTCGGAGATGCAGAGACAACGACCAAAACCGTCGCGGACGGATGGCTGGACACAGGCGACCTCGCCTACCGGGTCGGTGAATACGTCTTTGTCACGGGGCGCTCTAAGGACGTCATCATCAAGGCGGGCCGGAATTATGTGCCGGAGTACTTCGAACAGGCCGCATCCTCCGTACCGGGAATCCGAAAGAATGCCGCCGCGGCCTTCGGCGTGACCTCTTCCCGAAAGGGGACGGAGGAGATCATCCTCATGGCCGAGACGAAGATCACCGATGCGGTCGGGCGCGAAGAACTGGTCCGGACGGTGAAACGCGCCGTCTCGGAACGGCTCGAGATGACGCCGGACGATGTCGTCCTAGTCCCGCCCCGGACCCTTCCCAAGACCACGAGCGGAAAAGTCCAGCGGCCGGTGTGTCGTCGAATCTATCTGAATGAAAGATGGAGTCGCAAAAGGCTATGACCCAGAGATTTGCCCCTGGCAATTCCAAGGCCTTATAGCGTAGCCAACAGCGGTCGAGCGGGTTTTAGCGAGACCGTCAATGAAAGGAAAAAAGACGCATGAACCTTTCGTCCCATGGAAGGCCGTTGACGGCCCAAGAACCGCTCCAACCCTGGACCGAGGAAGCGATCCTCGGCGCCCTCAAGGAGATGCTTCCCCGAGTGGCGCCCCTCAAGGTCACCGAACCCTTGTTTCCCGGCACATCCCTGGCCGCGGACCTGGACTTCGATTCCCTGGACACCGTGGAGATGATCCTTGCCGTGAATGAGCGTTTTTCCTGCTCCCTGGATTTCGAGACCTGGTTGAACCGGGAGTCGCAGCGAAAGGACAAGCCGTTCACCATGGGATCCCTGTGCCGGTTCATCCTGAAGACGCTGGAGGAGGCCTGACACCATGGATACCCTTCGTTTCGGCATCCGGAAAGACCTTCAGGCCGATGTGCGCCATGAACCCAATGCGTGCAATGGCTACGTCCTGGACCTCTCCCTCGGATGCTCCCATCAATGCCTCTACTGCATCTTCTCCCCGCTCGAAAAGAAGGTCTACCGCCTCTTCGATCCGGCTTACGGGGGGGAGGTCATCCCGCTGAAGCTGGACCGCCTAATGTCCAAGCAGGAGTTCCCCCCAGTGGTCTACATGTGTTACTCGTCCGATCCCCTGGCGGGGGCCGCCATGGTGGAATCCACCAAGAGGGTCTTGAAAAAGCTCTTCTCACACAACGTGTCCGTCTTTTTCCTGACCAAGGGGGTGTTCACGGACGACGTGCTCGAGGTGATGGCCATGCGGCCGGACCTCATGGCCATCCAGGTGGGCATCGCCAGTTGCGATCACAAGCGAAACCGGCTGATCGAGCCGGGCGTGCCTTCCTATGACGAGAGGCTGGAAAACTTCAGGAAGCTCTCGCGGATCGAGGGGCTGAGCTCCCTCGGTGTACGGATGGACCCCCTGTTCCCGGTGATCGACGACTCACTGGAGAACGTGGATCGCGTTCTGGCCGACGTTGCTGGCCTCGGGGTCCGTGAGGCCGTGCTCGGTTATGTCGTACTCACGGAGTCCCTGAGGGAGGAGCTGAAGAAAAACCCCTTTCTGAGGGCATCCATGGCGGCCCTTTCGGAGAAGACCCCCACCATTTCGAACCGCTCCCTGTTCTCATTCCCGTTCGATAAGAAACTGGAAAAGCTCGAACAGTTTCAGGACCTGTGCTTCAGGAGGGGCATGACCATGGCCGCGTGCGGCTGCAAGGATGAAAGGCTCAAAGGGCTTTCCATTCCGTGGATCTGCCACCCGTTCAAGCGGGCGGAAGAGCAACCGTTGAGCACGCAGGCCAGGGGGCCGGCGTGAAATACAGAAAACGGGTCTCACGACCCCTGCACCCCCGAATCGAAGCGGGTGGGAACGTGGACAGGGATCAGGCATCAGGTTTCGGTTGGGAAAGCGAGAACATGAACGCAAACCTTCGGAGGTCGCTGGAATGAGACGATTGCTTTTTACCGTTATCCTTGTCTTCATCGCCGGAACGGCTTCGGCCCGGGATCCGTCGGTGATTCAAATCATGGAACGCAACTACGAGGTGAACCGCACCCGGGACCGGTCCATCGAGATCACCATGCAGATGCTCAGCGATTCAGGAAAAAAGAGGATCCGGCGCCTGACCAACCGAGCCCTGCTCATGAAGGACGGCATCAACGAGAAACGGCTTATCCGGTTTCACTTTCCCCCGGACCTCGAAGGCGCGGGTTTTCTGGTCCTGGAGCAGAGCGACGGCGACGACCACATGTGGCTCTACCTGCCGACCCTGAGAAAGAGCCGGCGCAAGCTCGCAAGCGACAAAAAGGACAGCTTTCTGGGGACGGAGTTCTCCTACGGCGACATTACCGGGCCCAAGGTATCCGAATACACCTACGTACTGAAAGGGGAGGATACGCTCGACGGGTTCCCGTGCTGGGTGATCGAGTCCACACCCGCATCGGACGACGTACTCAAGGATTACGGTTATTCGAAACGAACCGACTACATCCGCAAGGACACCTACACGCATCAGAAAGCCATGTTCTACGATCCGGACGGAGAGCGCCTCAAGACCCTCTCCTGTTCCGATCCCTACGAAGCGGACCCGGAGAACCACAAGTGGTTCATCAAAAAGCGGGTCATGGAAAACCATCAGAATGGAAGAAAGACCATCCTGCAAATGGACAACATTCAGATCAACATCGGCATCGAGGACAAGGAGTTTTCGGTCCGCTATCTCGAAAGGGGGCGCTGATTCCATGGCGGAAGAGATGAAAACGGCTCCCGGCCCCTGGATCATCTGCCTTTTCTGGGTGCTGATGATCGGTTGGTCCGGGATTTTCGACCATGCCGTGGCACAGGAGACCGGGGATCCGATTCAGGCCGGGGAAGCGGCGGAAGGGAAGCCCTCTTCCTTCTGGCAGGACCACGTCACCCTCGGCGGATTCGTCAGAGGCGAGGTGCATGTACCGGCCTGTTACGGGGACGAATCGGAGCGATACTTCGGGACCACGGACACCTACTTCGTTGTCACCAATGAGCTGAAGGCGGAGGCCTTTTTCAGCGATGCCCTCTCGGGCCTTCTCAACCTGCGGTACCGGTTCGAGGATATCGGACGCGACGTGGATGAAGCGAGCCTGATCGGCAACCATGCGGACGCGGAATTCGACGCGAGGGAGGCCTACCTGCAGTTCCGGGGAGACTGGCTGGATGTGACCGTGGGGCAGCAGATCCTGGCCTGGGGCGTGGCGGACGGGATCAATCCCACGAACAGGATGTCGCCCAACGACATGACCCTGATCTCTTCGGACAGCGACGACCGGAGGCTGGGCGTCCCGGTTGTGAAGGCGGACGCGTATCTGGGCAAGTTCACCCTGACCGGGGTGTGGCAACCCTTTTTCGTGGATTCGAAATTCAGGTTGTCCCGGATTCCGGAGGAGGCCGAAATCACCATTGAGGACCCCCAGCTTCCCGCAAGACGGCTGAACAACGCGACCGTCGCCTTCAAGTGCGCTGCGACCCTCGGGAGCACGGACGCCTCGATCAGCTATGCCTACGGGTGGGACCCGTTTCCCGACATCATCCTCGGGGAGGCCGTCATGACCGACGATGTCACCAGGGTGAGCGTCATCCCGGTCTTCAACCGGGTGGAGAACTTCGGCGCGGACGTCTCGACAGTCCTCGGCCCGGTGATCCTTCGTGCGGAAGGGGCCTACACCCGCGTCAAGGAGCGCGGGAGCCGAAGCCCGGGAAGACAGAAGTCCACCATTCAGTGGATCGCGGGTCCGGAAATGGAGCTGTTCGAGGATTTCACCATGAACGTCCAGTACGGGGTCACCCATGTCCTGGACTGGGAGCCCATCGAGGCCGACGACTCGGTGATCGAAAACGACCCGCAGGCCGGGGTCGATGCCTTCAATGCGCGGCTGCATCGTCAACTGGAGGAAAAAAACCCCATGATGACCCTGCGGCTCGATTACCAGCTCCTCCAGGACACCCTCTTTCTTCAGTTCAGGGGCCTTTACTATTTCAACGACCATGAATTGAGGCTGCGGCCCCAGATCGGCTACGACGTGACGGATCGATTCAATGTCACCCTCGCGGCGGATCTCGCCTTCGGTGATCTTGATTCCCGATTCGACAGATCGGGCAAAAACTACAATGAGGTCTTTACAGAGCTGAAATACAGCTTCTGAACTTAGGAGAGCTTCTTTTATGAAGAAAATAACCATCTCGCTGATCATCGGTCTGCTGGCACTGACGATCCTGTCGGCCTGCAACAAGGGAGACAGCCGGGAGCCGGCAGGCAAAAATAAGTCCGCCGATCTCTTCATACTGAGCGGGGCCGGGCTCAAATGCGTGCTGGATCCCATTGCAGAGGCATTCACCCAGGAGACCGGCCTCACCATAGAGCACTCCTACCTCTGTTCGGCCATGCTGCTGACCAACCTGGAGCTGACCCGTCAGGGGGATGTGTTCGTTGCCGGATCCAAGCATTACTTCAATCTGGCCAGGGAAAGGGGCCTAGTGGACGAGGAGCACATGGTCATCGGGGGATATCAGATCCCCTGCATCATGGTGCAGAAAGGCAATCCGAAAAATGTTCAACGCCTCGAGGACCTGTTGAAACCGGGTATGCGGCTGGGCGTGGGCGACTTTCAGGCCATGGCGGTGGGGCGGTTGACCGAAGAAATGCTCAAACAGGCCGGGATCCTGGATCCCTTCATGAAAAATGTCGTGGTCGTGGGAGGAACCGCGCCGAAGCTGTGCCTTCCCGTGTGCATGAACAGCATCGATGCGGCCATCAATCTGACGGCGACCGCCAAGACCTTCGACCATTGCTCGGACATCGTCCTGATCGACAAGGAGCGGGTCCTTTACAGCACCTTTCCCGTGGCCCTGACCAAGTACGCCAAATCATCGGACAAGGCCATGAAGTACTTCAACTTCGTGCAGACGCCCTCTGCCAGGGAAATCTTCGACCAACACGGCTTCGGCCTCTATTTCGAGCCCCGGCCGGATCAATACATGGAATAATCGCCTTGGATCATGCAATCCCAGAGATGCCTTCGCGGCCGACATCCAGGACACGGGGCATCAGCGGAGAACGCCTGTTCACCGTGGTCGTCTTTGCCCTGCTTCTGGCCTACGGCGCCTTTGTCCTGGCCATCCTGCTGGGCGATGTTTTCTACGTCCGGTCCGGGGAACTGATCAAGGCGCTGATGTCCAGCGAGACCTTTTTCGCCATCAAGCTGAGCTTTTTCACCTCCATCGTTTCCACCGGCCTTGCGGTCCTGTTTGCCGTGCCCGGGGGCTATGCCCTGTCGCGGTATAAATTTCCGGGCAAAGCGGTGATCGATACCCTGATCGATCTGCCCATCGTGCTGCCCCCCTTGATCGTGGGGGTCAGCCTGCTGGTCTTTTTCAACACGGGCGTGGGCCGCTGGCTGGAAGACCACGGCCTGCGGCTGGTCTACACCGTCCCCGGCATCATCCTGGCCCAGTTCTCGATCTCCTCCTCCTTTGCCGTACGGGCCATGAAGGCGGCCTACGATCATATCGACACGCGTTACGAGCTGGCCGCCCGCAGCCTGGGGGCCACCAAGTTTCAGGCCTTTTACAAGGTAGTGATCCCCCTTTCGAAAAACGGCATGATCGCCGGCGCCGTGATGACCTGGGCGAGGGCCGTGGGCGAGTTCGTACCCATCCTGATCTTTGCCGGGGCAGCCCGTTTCAAGACCGAGGTCCTTCCCACGGCCATCTTCCTGCGCATCGAAGTGGGCGACATCCAGGGGGCCGTGGCCCTGACCATCATCATGATGTTCATCGCCCTGGCGGCACTGCTGCTCTTCAAGAAGATCGGCGGCGCCGGGGAAGGGTGGCAGTATTGATCGTTCTTCAAGACATCAACCTCCATTTCGGCGGCTTTCGCCTGAAGGATATCAACCTGCATGTCCGCAAAGGCGAGTATTTCGTCATCGTGGGGCCCACAGGATCGGGGAAATCCAGTGTCCTCAATTGCATTGCCGGCCACTATGCCTTTGATTCTGGAGACCTGCGGGTGGACGGAAGGCCGTCCAACCATCTGGCCGTGGAGGAGCGGGACATTGGTTATGTGTTTCAGGCCGGCCTGTTGTTTCCCCATCTGAACGTGCGGCAGAACATCGCCTTCGGCCTGAAACTGAGGAACAGGCCCCATGATAGAAAGGGATTGGACGGCCGCATTCGGGAAATCTGCGAGCTCTTTTCCATTGCCCCGCTCCTGGACCGTTCCGTTCACAACCTCAGCGGCGGGGAGAAGCAGCGCGTGGCCCTGGCGCGCTCCATGATCTGCGGGCCCAAGGCCATGCTCCTGGACGAGCCCTTCAGCTCCGTGGATCGCAATACCGCGGAAAACCTGATGATCCAGTTCAAAAAAATCCAGGAAGAAACCAGCCAGACCGTGGTTCATGTAACCCACAATCAGGAAGAGGCCATGATCCTGGCCGACCGCATCTGCGTCATCGACCGCGGCGTCATCATCCAGACCGGTACGCCCCGTGAGATCCTGACGCGCCCCCGGTCGCCGTTCGTGGCCGGCTTTTTCGGCGCCCGCAATATCTTCCGCGGAACCGCTGCACCGGATGGCAGCGGTAGCCGCATCGAACACGACAGTACCGTCATACGCGCCGCGGGAATGCACAGCGGGGAGGTGGTGTTCTCCGTGAGGCCCGAGGACGCCGTGATCTCCCGAAACGGCGATGGGGCGGATGCAGGGAACCGCTTTCCCGGCACTGTCACACAGATCGTCGACCGGGGCATCCTCATGGAAGTGGCCGTGGACATCGGCTTTCCCATGGTGAGCTACAGCCTTCGCAAGACCGTAACCGAGATAGGCATCAACGTCGGGGACCGGATCAACCTGAGCTTCAAGGCGGATGCCGTGCACATTATCGAACATGAATTATCCAGGAGACAATGTAATGAGAATGGACATGTCCTTTGAACGCGGACTGGTCGCCGACGCCATGCTCCGTGCGGGATTCGTTTCAACGCAAAGTCAGATCATCAACGATGCCGAACTGGAGGCGCACGGACCCGTTGACATGATCATCGGCAGAAAAGCACGTGGAGAATAAATGTAGACCGGAGGAATCGCAAAATGTCCCCTATTTCGTTATGGAGACCGTTGCATGGGTTGATCCTACTGTTCATGCTGGCATCGGTCGTTTCGTGTGCCACCAGGGCTGAACGATACGAAGAGCGGATCTCCCGCCTGAGAGAAGATGTCAGGCAGAGCTTTTCACCCAGATTCGATCCCATATGGATTGCAAAAGAAAAAAAGGCCGACAAGGCCGGGCAGGAGCTGAAGCGTCTGATCGCGGTGATGGACGATGCCCTCGCTGAACTGAAAACCTTTGATCCCCCGGAAAAGTTGCTCGACCTGCAACGAACTCACCGGGATCTGTTTATGGCCTGCAAGCAGTCCCTGCTTCAGATCCAGGCCGAAGCAGGCCGGGAGCGCCCCGACGGGATGAAGGCGGTGCACCTCTACCAGGAGATGACCCGCACGTTTTTGGAAATGGGAGATCCACGTTGAAACTGAAAATGATCCTTACCTATGGCTTGATCGCGGTGGGTCTGGCCCTATCGGTCCTGTCGCATTACGGCGTGTGTTCCCTTGCCGGATGCAGCAGGCTCCACGGGGTTGAAATCTTTTTCCTGCCCATGGAACTCTGGGGCATCCTCTTTTTCGTGCTGCTAGCCGTGCTTGTGCTGTTGAACCGGTCTGTCCGGGCAGGGGCCGTCCGAACGGCCCTGCTCACCGGGGCCCTTGGCGCTGAAATCACCCTGGTAACCATTCAATGGACCCTGAAGGACCTCTGCCCCATGTGCCTGGGGGTTACGGGCGTGGTTCTGCTCCTCTGGATCCTGGAACTCTCGGATATGCGCGCAGTATTGAGATCCCTGCGATCAGCCCCGTCCGGCCTGGCGGGAAGGCGCTGGGCCGCCGCCCGGCCCTACCTGGGGGTTGCGGGCCTGATTATGGGATTGCTCCTGTCCCAGCCGGTGAAGGGTGAATTCATCACAACCAACCCTGCAACCGAGACCGAGACCATAGCCGCGGCACAGGCGGACCCCGTGCCGGGCATCGGCAAAACGGGCCGGTATCCAGTCGTCCGAATCTATTCAGACTACTTCTGTCCAATGTGCAGGCGTCATGAACCTGTGATCAACAAAGTGATCGGCGATGTGTCAGACCGGGCCAGAATCATGTTTTTCGATCTTCCCACGCACGGCGTGAACAGCAAACGCTACATCGCCTTTTTCATCGCTAGCCTGCTGGGCGGCAACGATCCCGACCGGATCCTGGACGCACGGGCCTCTCTTTTTGACCTAGCCGGTGAAAAGGTGAATGACAGCAGCCGATTGCAATCCCTTTTGCAGGCCCGGGGAATTCGTCTGCTCCTGGACGGCCCTACCATTAACGGGTATTTCGGGGCGGCACGTGAATCCGCAGTCAGGGACGGCGTCACCTCTACGCCCACCGTGGTGGTCGAAAAGGAGGCCGGCGAAAAACAGGTGTTCAAGGGACCTTTCACCCGGGAGCAGGTGCTCGAGGCCCTGGGCATGGATCCCAAGGCCTGAGCCGGTCATGAACCCGAGGTGGCCCCTGAGGCCCGGCCCTCGAACCGTCTCCATGGGATGTCCTTGAAATGATTTGACCATGAAAACCCTCTGGAATCTCATACGGGACAACCGCAGAGCGAATCTTCTCTCCTTTGCCTCGATTTTCGTCCTGACCCTTGTGTTTGCCGTCACCCTGGGCGCGGGCAGGGGGTATCACAAGATCTACCGGGACGTGGGGGGCAAGGGCATGCTGGCCGTCTTCGAAGGAAACGTGGCCTGCCCGTATATCAGCCTGGTCCCCGAATCCTACATAGACGCCGTGTCAAAAGTTCCCCATGTGGTGGATGTGGCCGGGGAGGTCAGGCAGCGCTATGCTTACGGCAAGAACAAAAACCTGACCCTGACATCCACGGATCCCGCAAAGCTGCGGGCGTTCAAGGATATACAGATCCCCGAAGACGCCTTTCAGGCCTTCCGCAACACCCCCAACGGGGCCCTGGTGGGCCGGAAAATCTTCAAGATGTTCGGCTGGAAGGTCGGGAGCGAGGTCAAAACCGCGGGCCTGGTCTTCACGGTGGCAGGCGTCTTCGATCAACCCCTCTCGGTCTATGAGTCCATGATCTTCCTGCACAAGGATTACCTCCAGGAAATCACGGCAAAAAAGGGGTATGTCACCTCCCTGCTGGTCAAGACCGACCTTCCCGGGGAGGCGGATCAGGCCGGCGTGATCCGGGAGATCGAGGCGATATTCAAGGATCATCCGTCCAGGATCGTGTGCCGGTCCGAGGACGAGCTCTGGCAGGGCATCAAGGCAAGCCAGGGGAACCTCGGGGACATCATCCTGATCCTGGGGATCGCCCTCGGGGTCTTGCTGGTCATTCTTCATATAAACAACGCCCTTCTAGGTCTCAAAAGAAAACGCGTTGTCCTCGACAAGCTGATAAGCCGGGGCATGCGGGCGCGATCGATCATCGCCCCGGCATGCCTGGAGACCGCCGCCGTCTCCGTGCTGAGCGGCGTCCTGGCAGGGATCGCCGCCTGTCTGGCCGCGCTCAGCCATCCCTATGTGGGGACGGACATGTTTCACCCCCCCATCTATGTGGGCGGCCAGGTCTTCGGGGTGGTGGTGCTGGTATCCCTCATCTCCGGCGGGCTGGCGGCCCTGGCCGTCCTCCCGGGCCTTCGCCGTCTCGGTTCCCCCGGCCGCGACGACAATAGGATATCCAACCGCCCGACACTCTTGCTGACGGCCGGGATCCTGTGCCTGTGCGGCATGATCGTGGTCTTTGCATCGGCCCGAACCCTGGGGATCACCCTCAAGTCCAGGATCATGAACCAGGGAACCGCGGGGAACATGATTGTCGTGGATGCGGGTGCGGATACGCCCATGTTCTCCAACCTGGACCCCGAGACCTATGCGTTTATCCGCACGGTCCCGGGCATCGCCCGAATGGACGGGGAGCCCATGGTGACCCGCTGCCTGGAGCTGGCGAGCCTGGTGTACGGGCATTTCACCGTGGTAAAGGGCGTGGACCGGATGTATGACCGCATGTACGACCAGTCCCGGTTGATCAAGGGCCGGCTGCCCGCGGCCAGGAATGAAATCATGATCGGAATCCTGCTGTCGGACAAGGTGAAAAGGCCCCTGAACGTGGGGGACCGGATCCCCTTCGAGGGAGAGCAGTGGACCGTTGTGGGTCTTTTTGAGGATCGGCTCACCGTGATGGGCTCCGGGATCGCAGCGCGTCTGGAAGACGTCCAGGCAGCGACCAATCGGGATCATATCTCGTTTGTCACCCTTCGGTCCGAATCCCGGGAGGCCATGGAATCCATTGCAGGGTATGTCCGAAAGACCTATGAGGCCCTGCTCATGGAAAACCCGGAGGTGCCGGGCGTGATCGTGGAGTCCGAGGTCGAGTACTACCGGCACGAATCCGAGGCCATCAACCCCCTGGTGATGTTCTTCAATCTGGTCAGCGCCCTGTACCTGCTGGTTGGTGCCCTGATCCTCTACAACATCGTCGATTCCGTGAACGGTCCGGGCCATGATACCATCCGCCTCAGGACCGACTGCGAAGACTGCGGCCGGACTCGGATGATCGCCGGCGGCGTGCGCATCCTCGTCATGGGCGCTGCCGGCGGCCTGCTGGCCCTGGCCGCCACCCCCCTGATCGCAAACATCTCCATCAACTTCATGATGATGACGGTTTTTCTGGAAATCCCTTTTCATGCGGTACTCACCGGCACCCTGGTCGCCACGGCCCTTGGGCTCGCCGCCGCCTTCTTGGCGATCCGGCGAACGAGAACCTGGAGGCCAGGCATTCAAGGGCTCCGGCAACCCGTCACCGGTTATACAGGGACAGGGGCGGGCGGTTGAATAAAACCATCATGAGATATTGGGGTGTGAAGCTCCTTGCAACGGCATGCCTGCTGGCCTGGGGCCTTCCGTCTTCGGCGGCAGGCATCGAGACCATCCATATCCAGCGGCACAGGGCCCCGGGCTTTATCGGCTACGTCCCGGACCAGATCGTTGTCCGCGTTTCAAAAGAGACAGCAGCTTCATTTGACCGGGCTTCCCTGAGCCGGGGCAGAACCGGCCTCGGCCCTTTCGACCGGGTCGGAGAAACCTTTGGGGCCGTGACCATTCGTCCCCAGTTTCCCGGTGCCGGTGCGAGGGAGAAAAACGACCGGCAAGGCATGGATCTTTCCGGCTGGCACAAGATCGCCTTTGAAGGGGACGTGGATCTCGATGCCGTTGTAACCGCCTACCGCAAGCGGCCCGAGGTGCTGGATGTCCAGCCCATCGGCATTCATACAACCTGCGCCACGCCCAATGACGGATATTTCAGCAGTCAGTGGCATCTCTCCCAAAACAGCGATGCGGACATGGACATGCCGGAAGCTTGGGACGGGCAGACCGGCGATGCCGACGTCGTGGTCGCCGTGCTGGATACCGGCGTGCGCTATTTCCACAAGGATCTCGGGGGATCAGGGGTTTCGTACAGCAATCCGTCCGGCGCGGAAGGCAACATGTGGATCAACACGGCCGAGCGCGACGGCACCTCCGATGCGGACGACGACGGCAACGGGTATGTGGACGACTGGATCGGCTGGGATTTTGTCAACGGCGCGAACTCCTGCTGGAGCGGGGAGGACTGCGACGATCCGGACAACGACCCTAGGGACTTCAACGGTCACGGCACCCATTGCGCGGGCAACGTGGCCGCCATCACCAACAACGGCTATGCGGTGGCCGGACCGGCCGGCGGCTGGGGCAGCGGATCGCAGCAGGCCGCGGCCGACGGCGTGCGGATCATGGCGCTGCGCGTGGGCTGGTCGGCAGATTACTACGGCTCGGAAGTCGGTTATGTGCGCATGGACTATGTTGCCGAAGCGCTCTATTACGCTGCCGACAACGGCGCCAACATCGCCTCATGCTCCTGGGAATCGTCGAACACGGGAGGCCTGGCCGCCGCGGTGGACTATTTTTTAAACAGCGGCGGCATTCTTTTCAAGGCGGCGGGGAATGACGACAGTTCGTCCGCCGACTACATGTGCGGGCGCGGCGATGTGATTTGTGTGGCGGCCACGGATGAGGATGACTGCAAGGCCGAGTTCTCCAACTACGGTAGCTGGGTCAAACTCTCCGCGCCCGGAGTCGATATCTACAGCCTTTACCACCTGCACTCGGACGAGGACACCGACTACATGGCCCAGTCGTCCGGCACCAGCATGGCCACGCCTCTGGCCGCCGGCGTGGCGGCCCTGGTCTGGTCGGCCCACCCCTCCTGGACCGCACAAGAGGTCGAAGACAAGTTGCTGGCAAGCGCCGATGCCATCGATTCCCTCACATGCAACGCCGATTATGCCGGCGAGCTGGGCAGCGGCCGTATCAACGCCTATCAGGCGATCTATGCGGATACGGACGGCGACGGCACCCCGGACTGGGACGACGGGTGCCCCGAGGATCCCGGTAAGACCGATCCGGGGGTCTGCGGATGCGGCGTGGCAGACACGGACACCGATGGCGACGGGCTGTACGACTGCGTGGAGGATGCCTACGGGACCGATTCTGATGCGGCCGATACGGACGGCGACGGGATCGACGACGGCGATGAAGTCGCCTACTGGGGCGAAGACTGGGATGCCGACCCGGATGCGGACGGCATGGTCAATCTCCTCGATATGGATTCGGACAATGACGGGTTTACGGACGGCGACGAGATCGATGGAGGAACCGACCCATCGAACCCTGCCTCTCATCCCCTGACCGTTGACGCGATGCCCCGAAGCGGCGCTCTGCTGACCCTGCTGCTCCTGTCGATTCTGGGGGCCGCCTGGTTGCAAAGGAAACATGCCTGACAGGGCGCTGAAAGGGACAAAAGGCCTCAAGGCGCAACCAACGCCTCTCAAGCGATTTGCCTTACCGTTTCTTTTGCTTTGCGCTGCGGGTTACGGCATGTGCACCTGCCTGCCGGACCGTTTTTTCGAGCCCATTAACGGATACACGGCGGCCATGACGGCCTTTCTGCTGGCCCTGTCAGGCTTCCAGCCGGTCCTTAACGGGGTGTTTCTCTCCCTGGACGGTTTCAGCGCCAAGATCATCACCGAATGCTCCGCCGTCATGGTGCTGATTCTCTTTTGCGCCTTTGTGCTGGCCTACCCGGCCGCTCCAAGACAAAAAGCCATGGGTCTTTTTTTCGGTGTCCCGCTGCTTCTCAGCGCCAATTTCATCCGCCTCGTGATCGTTTATCTGACCGGCCGTCATTTCCCGGCCCTGTTCGAGTACGTCCATATCTACCTTGGACAGATGTTCATGATCGTCATGGTCTTTGCCGCATGCCTGTTGTGGCTCCGGTACACAGCCAGGCCCGAAGGAGAAAACGCACCCCTGGCTTTTCTTATCCGCTTTACGGCCATCACGGCCATTCCCTTTGCGCTCTGGCTCTATCTGCACCGCGGCTATGTCCTGCTGGATGCCTGGATCGTGGAGGGGGTGTTCAAGCTGTGGGGCTACGACCTCAGGCTTTCTCCCAATATGGAGGGATTCTACCCCAACACCTTCAACCTGATTGCATTCACCGGCCTGACCCTGGCCACCAGGGCCGTTGATCGTCGTACCCGAATCAAAAGCCTGCTGACCGGCTTGGGGATCCTCGCCTTTGTCCACGTGGTCTTCCGAATTTTTCAGGTGATCCTGGCAATCTTCAAGTGGCCCGTTGCCGTTAAGCTGCTGACCGGGCTGATTCTCCTGAATACCTATCTGCTGCCCTTTGCGCTCTGGCTGGTCATGGCCCGCAAGGACCTGTTCGGCACCCTGCAGATCCCGGTCTGCCCTTACTGCGGTGTCAGGAAAATCGGATTGGAACAGCACATCCGGGCGAAACATGGATCTGAACCCCGGATTTGCGCCTGAGTGGCATCGAGGAATACACATCTCCCGTTAAAGGAGCCTTGCCTTGCCGTTTTCTCTTGAAAATCGAAAAGACGCCCCTAGTCCTGGGATTGCAGTTCCGTGCGCATCATGCCTCCCAGGATATGCCCGGCCGTGGCAGGAGTCGCATCCCATACGGAAGGCCGTAGACGGTTTCTCAGCTCGGCCGCCCGGGACCGGGCAGTGGCAACGCGTTAGGCCTGGCCGGATGGATTGTCCTTGTGCACCACAACACATGAATGAACATCTCGCATCCCGCTTGTCTGCCTTTCGCCTGCGCAGCAGCGCAGGCGGCTGTATCTGCTGAGTGAAGGCCCCCGAATCCTTCCCCTGCCGGGGGCGGTCTCAAGAGGGATGCCGTGTTTCAGGGCAATTCGAAGAAGACAGAAACCATTTTTATGAGGTGCAAGATGAAAAACACAACATCCGTAGCAAAAAAGTTACATTTTCGCATACCGAAACAGCGCTCAAAGGGTCTCATGGCCGACCATCAGGAGGTCGTCATGAAGGCGTCGGGGGATGAGGCCTTCGACCTCTTAAACGCCTCGAACCCCGATGTCATTCTCCTGAACCTGGTCATCCGGCGTTCAGACTTCAAAGAGACCATGGCGCGGCTACAAGAGACGTTCGAAGTGGAAAACATCGATGCCATGACCTTGAAACCGAGCCAGGAAGATACCGCTTTTTCAGGGCCGCCGGAAAAAAAGACCCTCTCCTACCTGGACGAAGCGAATCTGGGGCCGAGAATCCTCGTCGGCAGAATAAACGCCTCATTGCGGCGTGAAGCCTCTGCCCCGTCCTCTCCCGAAGAATCGACGATTCGTCTTCGGGATCTGGTCATGAATGTGAACCGGCGTGAGGTCTATTTGTCCGGAAAAAAAATCCGGATGACGAACGCTGAATTCAACACCCTCCATTTTCTGGTCCGGCGTCCGGGGTGGGTCTATACCCGGACGCAGATTCTTCGCGCCATCCATGGCACCAACTGCAATGTAGAGGAGAGCGCCGTCACTTTTCAAATCATGAAGTTGCGAAGGAAACTCGGAAAAGCCGGCCACTACATTGAAACCGTGAAAGGCTTTGGCTATCGCGTAAAGGATTTTTCCGAACAGGACGACGGGAAGGGACGCAGCGGGCCGTCGTAACAATGCCTGTCTATCTCGAAAATCGAGACGTCTTTCCCGAGCTGGCCGGGTACCGGTCCGTTTTGATCGTGCCCTGCAGGGTCTGTCCGGCCATCAGCCTGGCCGTTGCCCAGCACGAAGCGTATCTGGAACTCCTGACCCATTTTCTGGGCACTCCGGCCTACGGCAGGGCCGTCAGCTCCCTTGAATCGGGCTTGAGGTATCTGGGGATTCGAACCGGGGTGTTCCAGAGCGATTTCCCTGTTCCTATGATGTGCATGTGGTCCTCTTGGCAGCGCAGACGTCTGTTGAAGCGTGCCCGGCAATACGAGGCAGCCGTCGTGCTCGGATGTGACTCAGCGGTCCGCACGGTGGAGGAGATTGTCGGCGATACGGCCTTCCGGGTCTTTCAGGGGATGGAGGTGAAAGGGATCATCCGGGTCACACCCAAACTCAACCTGCCTTGCAATATCATTCTGAAAACCGAATCCAACGGCTGTGTCACATGGCCCGAGCCGCACGTCGCCGGTCAGACTTCCGCAGGAACGGGGGAGGAAGAACCGGCGCGTTCTTCGGGGTGATTTCGGACAGATGAAGACCGAGGGATGGGATACCATCGTGGTCGGCTCGGGCGCCGGGGGGGCCACCGTGGCCCGGGAGCTTTCCCGATCCGGAAAAAAGGTCCTCCTGATGGAGTCCGGCCGGAACCACGAATGGATCGGCAACACCCTGGCGGCCGGCCTTTACACGGACAAGATGGGTCTGAGGCGGTCACGGGAGGGGATGCTCATCCTGAGGGCACTGACCACCGGCGGTTCCACGCTGATCTACGGGGCCTGCGCCACAAGACCGCCGGTGTGGCTTCAACAGGAATACGGCATCGATCTGAAGGGTCAGGTGAGAGATACAGAGACCGACCTGAACCCGACCCCCACACCGGAGCATCTTGTGGGTTCCGGTGTCCGCCGAATCATGGAGGCCGCCAACAGGCTTGGATTTGAGTGGAAGGTCTTCCCCAAATTCGTCGATCACAAGAAGTGTGTCCCGGACTGCTGGGCCTGCATGCTCGGGTGCACGCGGGGCGCAAAATGGACGGCTCGGAACTATATCGAGGAGGCGACGGAAAACGGGGGCTGCCTCCAGACCCGATGCACGGCGGAGAGCATCCTTCAGAGAAAAGGGAAGGCCATAGGGATTCGCGGAAAAATGAACCATCGCCCTTTTGAGGTGTTCGGCAAAACGATCGTCGTCGCGGCAGGGGGCCTTGGAACCCCGGTCATTTTGCGGAAATCCGGGATCCGGGATGCCGGAGAGAGCCTTTTCTGCGACCCCATGGTCATGATCTACGGCTCGAGTCAAAACATGGGCAACGGGTATGACATCCCCAACACGGCAGGCAGTTTCAAGTTCCATGAAAGGGAAGGGATCTTCCTAGCGGACTTCGTGGATCCCAGGTTCATGTTTCCGATTCAGATGGTATTGAAGGGAGTAAAATACCTGCCTCGGTGGTTCGAATACGGCCGTATCCTGGGAATCCTGGTCAAGATCAAGGACACCCCGGATGGGCGCGTCCACGACGACGGGTCCTTTTCCAAACCCCTGTCCATGGAAGACCTGAAAAGGATGGACCGGGGCATGTCCCTGGCCGGGCAGATCCTGGGAGAAGCGGGCGTCAAGAGATCCACGATCCTGTCCACCAGGATCCGAGGCGCCCACCCGGGGGGAACGGCCCCCATCGGCCGGGTCGTGGACCCGAACCTGGAGACAAGGGTCAAAAACCTCTTTGTCTGCGACGCCAGTGTCCTGCCGAAACCCCTGGCGTCTCCACAGGTGCTGACCCTCGTGGCCCTGGCAAAGCGTCTGGCCGGGCACCTGGAAAGGATCCTCGAATGACTGTATTGGGCAGCCCCTGGTTCTGGGCGGCGCTCTGCGCCGCCGGCTACCTCGCGACCCTGGCTTCCCTGGGCCCCGGAAAAATGCGGCACCTGGTATACACCCGCATCCCCAAGGGGATGATCGTGGCGTTCATGATGATCTTTATCATGCTGCCGCCTGTCGCCCTGCCCTTTGCCCGGGGACCGAAGATCGGGTTGCCTCTGTGGATGGCCGCGGTCGCCGGGGGCGCGGTATTTGCGGCAAACGTGGTCATCAAGATCATGAGCCAGAAAAAGATCGGGGCGGTCCCGGCCCTCAAGCAAAAAGGAACGCTGGTCACGGACGGTATCTACCGTGTGGTCAGACACCCGCTTTACATGAGTAACGGCATGCTGGCATTGGGAATGGCGCTCCTGATGAACTCCCTTTATGCCCTCCTCTTTTCCATCCCCTATTCTCTCGGCTTCCTGCTGATTATCCATTTCGAGGAGAGAATGCTGATCGAGCAATACGGAGAGGAATACCGGGCCTATCAAAGGCGAGTCCCCTGGCGCATGATCCCCAAACTTATTTAAAAACAACAGGTTGAGGAGGAATAAAGGAATGACGCGAGTGATGAAGTACCTGACGACAATGGCCGGCGCCGCGTGGATCGTTGCCGCAGCCCCGGCCGCGACCCCGGCATCCGGGCCCGCGCCGGAAGATGAACGCATTCGGGCCATTGTCAAGGAAGTGATCCGGGAAAACCCGAAGCTCATCCTGGAAACGTTGAAGCAGTATACGGTGGAGCGGAAAAAGGCCCAGCAGGAGAAGCAGCTCGAGGCCAGCTTTCAACAACGCCTGAAGGACACCGTGACAAAGGACCATCCGCAAAAGGGCCCTTCGGACGCGCCGGTGACGATCATCGAGTATACGGACTTCCAGTGCCCGTACTGCTCGAGGGCAGCCAAAGCCCTCGATGTCGTCAAAAAGCGCTACGGGGACAGGGTGAGGGTGGTTTTCAAGAATTATCCGCTCAAGATGCACAAGCAGGCCCTGCCTGCGGCCAGGGCGGCCCTGGCGGCCCATCAGCAGGGAAAATTCTGGGAATATCAAGACGTTCTTTTCAATCACTGCTCCGCCTTGAACGACGACTTGTATGACAAACTGGCCTCCGACCTGGGCCTCGACATGGCGAAGTTCCGAAAAGACCGCTCCTCGGAACGGATCGAGGCAATGATCCAAGCCGACCTGGGTCAGGCCCGGAAACTCCGTCTGACAGGGACCCCGCGGTTCCTCGTCAACGGCGTACAAATCAAGGGGGCCTACCCCGTAAACTACTTCGTAAGGGTGATCGATCGTCTCCTTGAGGAAGAAAAGACGGGAGAATCTTAGGGCGGTCCTGTCCGGTTTTGCCCTGATCCTTTCCCTTCGGGGTATGGCTGCGCATTGTTTTTTTTCGGCCCATCCGGAAGGGGAGCGGGAGGATCGGCGGCCCGCTTCATGGCCCGGGTTAGGGCTGTGTAAATATTGAGAAAAGGCTTGACAAATATGTCGGCGATGCTAGGATACGGGCGTTTAGGAAAAACTAAAATAATAAGGAATATCTTAAGCGATTCGGCTTTCTCACCGGGAGCCGCGGAACGCCTATCAAAAGGCCTCCAGGCGGATGGTTGCGCCTTGTTCCCGAATCGGCCGGATTTGTGGAAAGATTCACGAAAAAGAACATCCATCGATTCATCTCAGCTCCATGATATAGCAAACGCCTGCGAACGGATCATGAACGAAAAAGCTCTTTCAATCCATGATGTCGCCGAATATTTCAATGTATCCACCCGGACGATCCGTGAGTGGATGAAAAAGGATGAAAGTTTTCCCAGACCTTTTAAGAAGTTCAATACGCTCAGGTTTGAGCAATCAAAGGTGGAGCAGTACTGGGCGATCAACACGATGAACGGGTATGGCGAATAGGCGATGAATGAAGATTCTATAACTGGGAACGCAGTTTCAATCCGGGAAGTGGCGCAGTTCTTTGGTGTATCCGTTCGAACGATCCGGGAATGGATGACCAGGGACCCAGGGTTTCCGAAACCGTTCAAGAAGTTCGGGACCCTGCGGTTCAGGCTGTCGGAAATTCAGGCGTATTGGAAGGAGAATCGCAGAGAAGAGACAGAATTATAAAGAAAAATCGTTTCATTCTTTGCACTTCGGGCAATAGCCAAAGACCTCAAGCTTGTGCCCTTTGATCGAAAAATCATACTTTTCAACCAGATCCGCTTCCAACTCCTGTAACGCCTTCTCTTGGAATTCAATGATCTTACCGCACTTCAAACAGCGGAGGTGGCAGTGCTGCCCATGGCCGTAGATGTGCTCGTAGTGGAGGTGGCCGTCTTCAAAATAGGCCTCCTGAATCAGGCCGGCTTCCAGCAGATGGGGGATGAGGCGATAGATGGAGGGCTTGGAAATCGACTTTTTCTTGTTCCTTAAACGCAGGTACAGTTCATCCACATCAAAATGGTTGTGGGTGGCGAAAATTTCTTTTATAATCGTTTCCCGTTCGGGCGTATTTCGAAGGCCTTTTTTTCGCACAAACTCCCGAAATACCTGTATTTCGCTTTTTCTTTTCGCCATGCCTTCTTATAGCACTCGGCCTTGGCGGTGTCAATTTCAGTTTCCTCTATTCTCATTGCATCGGCTGACGTGGGAATGGGACCATGAAGGTTGCGCTCACATCAAAGGGAAAGACATGGAATGCTGGAGTTGAGAAGCGGTTTTCGCGCAGCCCCTTTTTTGTCATCGTGGACACGCAGACAGAGGAACTGAATGCATTCAAAAACCCCGGGGCATCGGCCCAGGACGCCGCATGCATGGATGCGATCAAGTTTCTGGTGGACAGGGGAGTTCGTGCCGTCGTCACGGGCGATGTGGGGTACAACGCATTTGTTGTCATCCGGGACACCCCGATTCAGGTCTATCTGGGGGCCCGGGGAAGCGTTCGTGAAGCCTATGAGAAATTCAACAGGGGCAAGCTGAAACCGGCGGAAGAACCCTCGGTGGGGTTTCAGGAGGGGCTTCAATAGGAGTGTTCCTGTCCTGAATCGCTCATTCTTCTGCAAATGAACAATCGGGTCGATGCGGTCTTCGAAAAACAGTCGAAACTCCTTCTGACGTAACGACCCGCCTTTTGACGGTAGAAGGGGACCCCTTTCCTCAAAGGGTGTCCCCTTTTTTCTTCATGCGCCGCCAGAGAAGATCTGGTCATTGGATCGCTTCTTTTTGTGCCTCACTCTCAGTTCTCAGGGGTAGTCCACCACGAAGCGGTATTCCTTACCGCACTGGATCACCACCTCTTTCTTGTTTCTCTTGACAAAGCGCATGCGGATGCTGAGTTCGCCGAACCCTTCATGGCGGAACAGTTCCGCGTAGAGCTCCAGGATCTTGCCCCGGATCTCCTGGTGCGTGCGGTCTTCAGAAGGATTCGGCGTCAGCATGGTCCCTGGTTTCAGTTCACGGGCGACGTCTCTTGAGACAAAGCAGTCCAAGGCCCGAACCCAGAAGCCAGACGGCCGCGGGGATCGGCACGGGGGTGACGTCGAAGCTCGTGGCCCCTTTAAAGTTGTCCACGATCTGGGACCGGACCACGTCTCTGAAATACATCTTGATGTCATCCATGCCGCTGTTGGTCTTGAAGTAGGTGCGGTAATCAAAGAAATCCCACCCTTCTTGATACCCGGCATGGCTTGTATCATCCATAAAGGTGTAGTTATCGGCCACGGACTGGACCCGGTAGGTCTGGCCGCTTATGGTAAACTCATACCAGGCATCGACCAGGTCCAGGTAGGCTGGTTCGGGCATGGAATCGGCATAGGAGAAGTTGGTCCCCATTACCCAGGGCATGTTTCCCACAAACAGCTCCTCCGGGCCGTCCGTGTTCCACCCGGTCAGGATCTCTGTGTCTGAACTGCTGAAATCATCGATATCCAGATACTGCCCCACGGCCTGAAGCGCCCGGAAGGCGGTCATCTTGCAGATACAGGCCTTCCATACGCCTGAGCTTGAATTCCATTCCCACATCAAGCCGGTCCCATCAGGGATGTCCGGGCCGTCCTCCGTGGGTTTGGCCGTCACAAGCTCATACTCTGTGCCGTCCACGGTTACGTAGTCATCCGCCGTGAGATCCACGATGGCGGCATGGGCCGTGCTCCCAAAAGCGATAGCAAGCATGGCGGATATGAGTAAAAACACGATCTTTTTCATCCCGTTTCTCCTTTCTCGCCTGGGGGCCTTACCCAAAAAAAGCCGGGTGCTCTGATCTTCTTGAGCAACCCGGCTGTCTTTTTCAGCAAGACCCGTGGCTTTCCGTCCCCCGATCACTCGGGGTTTGGCTCTGGTTGACCATGTCGGGGCAACCCGCCCGCCGGGCCTGCCATATCAAATCACGATTCAGGCTATCGATCGGAAAACCGTTCTTCCGGCCTCATGCCGGCACCCGAACGGTTCTTCGTTTCATCCTTCTCCTTTCATCCTGTTTGTTCCCGGCAACCCGGAAGTCAACGTCCCGGGCCACAGGAACTTTCGGTGACCATAAGGATGCCGAGTCGTGGGGCTATTCCCCTTCCCGTCTCAGTCCAGGACAGGCGGATGCGGTGAGTCCACCACGAACCGGTACTCCTTTCCGAATTGAATGATAATCTCCTTCTGCCCTTTTTTTAAAAGGCGCATCCGGACTTTCAACTCCCCATACCCGTCGTGAAAATAGAGCTCCCTGTAGAGCGAATCGAGCGTCTCCAGGACCGGCCCCTGATCCACAGGCAACGGCCGACAGGAAGCGGGCGCCGGTTGCCCTCCATTCATTCTCTCAGTGCGACGGATCCGCCTGATGGTCTCCAAAAAATTTCATCTCCCGAGATATTAGGCTTGCCAAACTTAATACGTTCTGTCAAATATGATGTCAAGCTATTTTTTTCACAGCGGCCATTTTTTTACAGGCCGAGAGCAAGGAAGACCTATAAAAATCATATGATTTAGTGCAGACCTCTTCGTGCTCTGAATGACTGCTTGTGGGATAGATGGCTCTTCATTTGTCCTCCTGAATGGAGAGAAAAAACTGAAAAATTGAAGAGGCGAGGACAAAACGCCGCCGGATACGAAGGAGGCAGAGAATGGAAATGGAAACAGAAAAGGGGACCGGAGGAAACCGCCTGGAAGGCGTGTCCGAAACCCTGCTCATCCCGCTCTGGGCAAGGGCGGAAGAAACCCGCCGGCCGGACCCCCTTTTCCTTGACGCATGGGCCGAAAAACTTGTCCGAGAGATGGACTATGATTTTTCAAGGTTTGACAAGGCCTGGATGTCTCAGACGGGTGTCGCCATCCGGACCCTGATCCTGGATCGGGCCGTGGGAAGCTTTCTCAAGGAGTATCCGGAGGCCGTGGTCATCAACCTGGGAGCCGGTCTGGATACCCGCTTTTTACGACTGGACAATGGCGGGCTGCACTGGTTCGAGGTGGATCTTCCCGAACCCATTCGGGTGCGCCGATCCTTTTTTAAGGAATCTTGTAGATACCGCATGATCGAAGGATCAATCTTTGAACACTCGTGGATCGATGACGTCCGTGTGGAAGACCGACCTGTGTTGATTATCGCCGAAGGGCTGCTGATGTACTTTGAAAAAACCGAGGTGCGGGACCTTCTGGTACATCTCATGAGTACATTTCCGGGCGCTGAGATGCTCCTTGAAATGATGACACCGAGCCTGGTCAAGCGCAGCCGGCATCATGATGCTGTGAGTAAGACAGACGCGGCTCACAAAGGGGGTGTACAGGATCCGATATTCAAATGGGGAATCCGCAACGGCAGGGAGGCGGCGGCCTATCACCCCGGCATCCGCTTCATAGAGGAATGGAACTATTTCGACTTTTACCGGGAGCGGTGGCGATGGATGGGGTGGCTTGCCCGTATTCCGGCCTTCAAGAACCGATTCAATAACCGAATTGTACACCTCGCCTTTGAAAAGGAGAACGCCTGATGAAATCCCTGCCTATGCAGACGAAAAGTTACAGACAGACATGACCTCCGAAGCCCTATGGGCCGAGAGCGCCCGAGCAAGTTCGGGCCACGCGTTAGGCAACGTAGGGGTCCGGATCAGCCGCATCGTATCCGGACTTTCGGGCTTCCGGTCCTTTCAGCGCATGCTCGATCTGGGAGGCGGACACGGGGTCTTTGCGCTCTACATCGTAAATGCACATCGAGACATGAAAGGCACAGTCTTTGACAGGCCGGCCGTGGTAAAGGTCGCGGAATCGTTTATTCAGGAATACGGCATGGCGGACCGCGTCGACGTGAAGGCCGGCGATTACCTCATGGATGATATCGGAGAGGGATATGACCTGATCTGGGCCAGTGCCACCCTGAACTTCGCCAAGTTCCAAGTGGATGCCCTGCTCCAAAAAGTCCATGACGCCCTGAATCCGGGCGGCTATTTCCTCAGCTTCCAGGACGGCATGACCCACGAGCAGACACGGCCTGACACCATGCTCGGGCACATGATGGACGTGCTCCGGACGGGCGCGGATTTTCTCCTGGACCAGGGATTCGTTGCCGATGCCATGCTCAAGGCCGGGTTTTCATCCGTTCGTTCCCGCACCCTGGAGACCCCCATGGGGTGCATGGACCTGGACATCGCGCGAAAAAAACCGGTGTGATGGACGGCGACGGGTCCCCGGCAACTCATGTCAAAGGGGGGCGGATTGCGGATGCCCCTTTGAAAGCCTTCACGATTCGGTTGAGAAACC
>JASFQI010000019.1:0-27815 GCA_050115555.1 Desulfobacteraceae bacterium | reverse complement strand
TTCTCTTTCTTGGCTGCTAACGCAGAATTAAATGAAAATGAAATACATAATATACAGAAAATGGAAAACAAAACGGATTTCTTCAACAAATGATTCATCATTTCCTCCTTTAATGATTGTCAAATATTATACATCTACCAGGCACAAATTATGGATTTCATGAAAATACACGTGTTTTTTATTCTGCCTGTTCTCTCTACTCCTAAGAATTAAAATCGCCTTCCACTCTTTCAGAAAGTTTAAATCTTTGAATCTTGCCGGTTGCTGTCGTCGGCCAATCAGATGTGAATCGTATATATTTCGGTATTTTATAGGATGCTATTTTCCCCTTGCAGTAGTCTATGATCTCACCCTCCGAAAGATCCACGCCTTCCGCAGGCTCGATGAATACCAGGGCTACCTCCTGTTTGGCCGGATCTGGCACACCTATGGAACAGGCCATTTTTACCTTTTGGTGGCCCCGCAGGAAATCGTCGATCTCATTTAGAGAAACATTTTCCCCACCCACCTTGATCATGTCCTTAATTCGGCCCACAAAGGAGTAGTATCCGTTCTCGTGCCGAAGAACGATATCCTGTGTGTGGTACCATCCGTCCTTTTCAAAATAGATATCCTGATCTTTCTCCGGCATATTCAGGTACCCCTTAATCACATAGGGTCCTTTTACACAAAGCTCACCCGGCTTCCCGTCGGGAAGTTCCTCACCTGTCTGTGGATCAATCACCTTTAATTCAAAGTTTGGCAGGGGCGTTCCGACTGTACTGGCTAACACCTCCAGAGGGTCTTCTCTCTTCGTCATTGTTGTAATACCACCCGTCTCCGTCATTCCGTAAAGACCCACGATGTTTCCGACGATGTTTTTCGTCACGGCCTCCAGCTCCTCGACGGTAATCGGACCACCCCCGGTCCATCCGATGCGAAGAGAACTCGTGTCGCTGGGATGCTCCCGGAGGTAACTCACCATATCCACCCACATCTTAGCCATCCCCACCATGAAGGTGACCTTGTCCTTGCTTATGAGTTCCAGCTTTTCTTCCAGGGTGAAATAGGTGGCCATGCTCATCGTTGCACCTGCCATGATGGGACAGAGCGTGCACCAGTAATTGGCAGTCGTATAAAAAAGAGGGGAGGGAATCAGAAAGACGTCCTCTTCAGTGACATTCATCCAATGGATATAGTTTTCAATGTTCACCAGGATGTTATGGTCCGCCATGGCCCCCTTGGGAAGGCCTGTGGTGCCGGACGTATAGAAGACATTGACAGCATCCGTCGGCTGGACAGCCCTCTGCCTGGACTTCAGTTCTTGATCCAGCATCAGCCCATGGCCCATTCTGGCGATGTCATCGAATCCGAACATTCCAGGCATTTCTTTCAGGCAGATGATGTTTTTCAGGTGAGGAAGCGATTCCAGGTTCAGATTTCCCGGTTTTGCCTTTTCCAATTCTGGAGAGATCTCATAAAGGATGTCGCTAAAAGTATTCGTCAGGAATTGGTCCGCCATGATGAGCGCGGTGATCTCGGCGTTCCTCAGGATATAGGCCACCTCGCGAGACTTGAATCGTATGTTGATAGGAACGGTCACAGCACCAATCTTGGCAATGGCCAAATTTGCGTATATCCATTCGGGATAGTTGGGCATCCAGATACCCACCCTCTGGCCCGGCTCAACTCCCAACTCCATTAGGGCCTTGGCCAAGCTTTCCACCTTATCCGCAAGCTGCTCGTAGGTAAGACCCTGGCCTTGATATCGAATCGCCTCTTTGGAAGCGAATTTTTCTACTGTGCCATCAAATACATCACCTATCGTCTTTGTGAAAGCGTCCACGGAATAACACCTCCTGGTTCTCATGAATCCTAATGATTTCGACTCGTTGCCTAAAATGAGGAGAGGGCATCGTGTTTGCTTTGCCCATCGTTATTTCAACCATCACGAGAATAATATTGATTACTCAATCTTATAGTGATTTATCAATCAGAATAAAAAACGTTCGCTTTCTTGTCAAGATATATTTCCTTGACTTGTATCTTTCTGATTTTTCGGCATTAATCGGAATACAGGGGTCGCCGTACGAAGGGAAAATCAAGGCATTCCGCCATCCACTGTGATCACTTGTCCCGTCACATACCTTGCCGAGTCTGAAACCAGGTAGGCCGCCGTTTTTACAATATCCGAGACATCCCCAAGGCTTTCACACTTCAGTATGGACGCCACAACAGACTGCGAAGCCCCGTCATCGAGGACACTTAAATCCCTGATCCCGCCTATATGACCCGGAACCAGACAATTGACCGTGCCCCCTGATTCGCGCATTCTTTCGCTGTTGGCCTTGGCCAGAGCGATGGTACTGGCCTTCACGGTCTCATACAGAATCGAATCAATGTATTTATCCCATGCCCATGGGGTGATATAAAGAATTTTTTCTGGTTTTATATTATCTTTATCTCTTATAAATATGCTTGAAATACTCCTTGCCATATGCAAATTTTCTACTAATTGCTTATTCAGTAAAGCTTTTCTTTTATCCTGGCTCCCAATATACCCTCCTGTCACGCCGATATCCTGTATAAAAATATCAATCGGTCCGCATTCACGTTGTATCTGCAAAAGCAACCGCTGGGTCATCGGTCCGTATTCCTCTAATGAATAGGTCTTTATTTCCCCGTATCCTTCCTGCTCGGGAGAGAGAGAACTCCTCAAATGGTTCGTCATCTCGTCGCAGGGATCGTATATCGCCAAGCTTGCACCGCGGGAATACATGAACGAGGAAAGTGCACTCCCAAAGATACTGCCTCCATTCACGATCAAAATGGTTTTTCCCTCGAATTCCGGCTCACCATCTCGGGATCGCTTCTTGATGGACTTTTTCGTGCGTAATCCATCCAAAAATAAATTTAAAATAGCTTTTTCGATCTGATATTGAGTCACTCCATCAAGATCCCATCTTTTTATAACCCATGCATCTATCATTGCTTTTATTAAATTGGATATTATATGTGTATTACAATTTTTAATATATCCTTTTTCTATGCATTTATCGAGTACATCTTTAAATTTTCTAACGTGCTCAGATTCTTTGCTGAGTAACTTTTTCAAAAGCTGCCTTTTCAAGACATGGATATCCTGATACACGAATAAAATGGCATCGGACCACCTGGCCGACAACTCGAACTCGTTGTGTATCATGCCTTTGAGTTTATCCAGCGGATCATCTATGCTCTCCATGACCCTGTTCAACCCCTGGTCTGCCTCACCTGTCAAAAACTCGTGAACAAGAACAAAGATGTCCTCCTTATTCCCCACATAATCGTATATGTTTCCGTAGCTTAGACCGGCCTCTTCCGCCAGATCCTTCAGAGTCGTCTTAACAAAACCTTTTCTTGAAAAAAGCTTGATCGCGGCAAGGACAATCTGCTGTCTCCGCTTTTCGACCAACTCCTCGCTTTTTATATGCGTTGGAATAGATTTCGTGAGATCGGTCTTTTTCATTTTACCCTACCTTGATTTTGTCTGTTATGATTATTCGATCATTTCTTGATTATTTAATCATTGTACCCACTGCATATAATATGTCAACAACGAAGATCGAAATCCGGTTCATGCCAAAAAATCAACCCCCATTCTCTCAAACTGAGTGGCCCAATGCCTTTGGAGTGGGATGGGATTTGGTGGGTAGGAGGTCTAGTGCATTTGGCCCCGAAAAAATCCTCCATTTTGCCGACATGAGGGGAGTAAAAACAGGCGAAATCAGGGCGTGAAAAAAGGGGCCAGGCATTTCGCCCAACCCCCTTCAAATTGTTGGTGCCGGAGGAGGGAGTCGAACCCTCACCTGGGGTAACCCAGACTGGATTTTGAGTCCAGCGCGTCTACCAGTTTCACCACTCCGGCGCTTTAGTCCTGAACGGAGATGAGTATAGGGAAAAACCCAAGTCCCTGTCAATAACCTGTTGACAGCCATTGGAGGCATTGCTATTCTTTTTTCTCATTCCGCGTGGGGCTGTAGCTCAGCTGGGAGAGCGCATGAATGGCATTCATGAGGTCGTGGGTTCGATCCCCATCAGCTCCACCAGGACCTCGAATGAAAACCCGCCGGCCGGGGGACATCCCGACGGCGGGTTTTTTTCACCTTGACCTGCCCAAAGGGCACGATCATTTGGCTTGCCCGATCCCCCTTCCCTTTTTCTTCGAATCGACCTCACGTGGGACGTGTCCGAGTACATGGAACGAGCGATCGGTTCTGAGCTACCTGACCTTTTCCAGGGCTCGCTGGAATCCCTCCATGGCGCCGGAAATGGCCTGATCCGGCACGGCATAGGAGATGCGGAAGTGACCGCCTCTACCGAATCCGCGGCCCGGGACCACGAGGATCAGCTCGTCCATCAGAAGACGGCAGAACTCCGCATCGTCCTCCATGGGCGACTTGGGGAACAGGTAAAAGGCTCCCTCAGGCTCCACGAACTCGTACCCTGCCTTGCGCAGCCCGTCACACAGGGCGTCTCGACGTTTCCTGTAAATGGACACGTCCACGGAAACACCCATGACTCTGGCAATGGCCAGCTGGAACAGGCTCGGGGCGTTGACGTAGAGCATGGTGTTGGAAACGGCCGCGGCCGCTGCAACCGTGCCCGCATCCTCGGCATCGGGATGCACGGCCAGGTACCCGATCCGCTCTCCGGCCAGGGACAGCTCCTTGGAGTACGACGTGATCAGGAGGGTGTGGGGATAGGCCTGGAACACGGAAGGGACCTCCACATCATACGCGATTTTTCGATAAGGCTCGTCGGAAATCAGGTAAATCCGCTTGCCGAATCGGGCGCTGGCCCTTTCCATGACCTCGCCGAGCCCTTTCAGCTCATCGACCGTGTACACCACGCCAGTGGGGTTGTTGGGCGAGTTAATGAGCACGACCCGTGTCTTTTCCGTTATGGCCTTTTCCATGGCCCCCAGGTCCAGGCGAAACTCGGCATCGGTCTCCGCCGTGGTGATCACGCCCTGAGCATTGAAGGCGTACTGGTTGTACCCCACAAAATAGGGGGACGGGACCAGGATCTCCTCCCCGGGATTGATGAGGGCCGTGAGGGCGTCGTTCAGGGCGCCCGCCGCTCCCACGGTCATGATGATCAGGTCGGGGGGGATCTCCACCCCATACTCGCCCTTCAGGAAATCCGAAACGGTCTGTCGAACGTGTGGATAACCCGGGTTTGGCATGTACCCGTGGCTCGTGGCAGGATCCTGGATGATGTCGATCAGTGCCTGCTTGAACTCCGGGGGCGGAGGAACATCAGGGTTCCCGAGAGAAAAGTCGAACACCTTGTCCTGACCGTACTTCGCCTTCAGCCTCGCACCTTCTTCGAACATTTTGCGAATCATCGAGGAGCCCTCGACCATGGAAACCATTCTTTCGGCAATCGGCATGTGCATACCCTCCGCGACGAAATAGGAAGCGAATAATGCGTGACCCTCAGTCTATGGGGTAGGAATTCTAATCGAATTGGCCCCGGTTGTCCATCCGATTACAACCATCTGCTCGTTTCACCATATCCCCCCCGCCTTCGCTTTTTCCTTTTGACTCCGCCCTCCCTCCTGTAGTATCCGCAAAGCGGATGCGCCGGCGCCTCAACCGGCAATGAAGAGGTCGGACTTCACTGCACTTCCGGGGAACTCCCGGAAGGTGCTTTACACGGAGGACCGATTTCGGTACACAGGGTCCTGCACAGGACGCCTTCCAGGTGAATTGAATCTCCCCGCGTTCCCGCTCCGGCGGGATGAGGAATGCGCGAGCGAAGCATTTTCACGGGGATTCCCGGAAGGATCGTATGGCCCCCGATATGCTCGGGGGTGCAATATATGAAGGAGAAAGGACTTCCTGAATGGCACGCAACGTGATTCTTGGTTTGAACAGCGCTGGGTTTGTGACTTCATCAGCCCTTGTGATCGATGGAAAAATCCATTTTGCCGTGGAAGAGGAGCGATTGGACCGGCAGAAGCGTTCCCGAGCCTTTCCCATGCGGGGCATTCGGGAAGCGCTCAAGACCGCGGGGTTGAGACTCGACGACGTCGATGCCGTGACCGTCGCGTGGAACCCGGCCATCAACCTGGAGGCGTTCAGCCCTGCGCAGTCCCAGCGTCACAGGTACCTGGGGGAAATCCTTTACAACGTCCCAAACCACCTCATGTCGCTCAAACCGAACGAAGCCGCCGACTACTCCCGGCAAATCATTTCGTTCTCCGACGGCGTCGAGTTGAACATCTACTACATCATGCACCACCTGGCCCATGCGTCCGCCTTCTTTTTCTCCCCGTTCGAGGAAGCCGCCATCATGGCCATCGATGCATTCGGCGAGAAGCACTCGACCGTCTTCTGTGAAGGAAAAGGGAATAAAATCAGGAGGATCTGGAGTCAGGAGTTTCCTCACAGCCTGGGATCCTTCTATGCCTCCATGACGGAGTACCTGGGGTTTCGACCGAAAAACGACGAGTGGAAGGTCATGGGAGCGAGCTCCTACGGCGATCCCCAACGTTACTACGAGGCCTTGCACAGCCTGTTTCACCTCAAGGAGGAGGGCGGATTCGAACTGGACCTCTCCTACTTCAACCACTACCAGTTTCATCGCCCCCTGATGTACCATCCCAAGCTCGCTGCGCTCGTAGGGCTGCCGCCCAACGAAAAGGGCCGCCCCCTGAATCAGGATTACTACGACTTTGCCGCCGCGGCGCAGAGAGTGACCGAAGACATCTACTGTTACCTCATCGGGCAGCTTCACGAACGGACCGGTCTGGACAACCTGGTCCTCAGCGGGGGCGTCGTGTACAACTCCGTGGCAAACGGCAAGGTCCTCTCCAACACGCCGTTTCAGGATGTTTTCGTCCCTCCCATGCCGGACGACAGCGGTGGAAGTCTGGGCTCGGCCTACTACCTGTACCACCAGATCCAGGACCAGCCGAGGACCTACACCATGACCACGAACTACTTCGGGCCGGGTTTTTCCGACGAAGAGATTCGGGCGACCCTGGACAAGTTCAAGATCCGGTATCAGCCCGTGGAGGATCCTGCGGACGAGGCCGCCGCCCTGATCCAGGAGGGGAAGATCCTGGGATGGTTTCAAAACCGTATCGAGTTCGGAGACAGGGCACTCGGAAACCGGAGCATCCTCGCAGATCCTAGGGACCCGTCCATGAAGGACAAGGTCAATGAAACCGTGAAGTACAGGGAGCCGTTCCGGCCGTTTGCCCCTTCGGTCCTGAAGGAGCACGTGGATGAGTACTTCGTGAACTCGGTTCCCACGCCTTACATGGAAAAGGTGCTGCCCATCCGGCCGGAAAAGCAGGAGGAGATCCCCGCCGTGACCCACGTGGACGGCTCTGGAAGGCTCCACACCGTAACCAAAGAGCAGAACCCCCTGTACTACCGGTTGATCGACTGCTTTCGCGCCCGGACCGGGGTTCCCCTCGTGCTCAACACGTCCTTCAACCTGAAGGGAGAGCCCATTGTGTGCTCTCCCCAGGACGCGATCCGTACGTTTTTCTCTTCCGGGCTCGACGCCCTGATCATCGGGAAATTCGTCGTTCACAAGGGCACGGCCTGATCCGGCATCCCTTTCCTTTTTTTCTCAAGTTTTCCTTCCCAACTGCCGATAGACCAAGTGTCAGATAAAGGCAAACCACCCGAAAGGGTGGGACGCAAAGCCATCGGCCTAACTCCCGGATTCCGAGGACAGGGCGGCAGGGTTCCCTGATGCAGGCATCGCCTTGCACTTTCCTCTAAAACAGGGCCTCCCCCGGAACTCCTTCTCATCTGCTCCCGGCTTTGCACCCTTCTCACCACGAAAAAGGAACGGGAGATCCTCCATGATCGCTTCCATTTACTCGAGCCTGTCCGCCCTGAACACCTTTGGAAAGAGCATGCAGGTCAAGGCCAACAATCTGGCCAATGTGAACACCGTGGGGTTCAAGAGCAGCACCAGCACCTGCCAGGACCTTGCCTCCCAGTCCGTCTCGACCGCCTCGGGCACATCGCAGGTCGGCCGGGGGTGCACCCTTTCAGACATCGACGAGGTCTTTGACCAGGGCCCTATCGAACTCACCGGGAACAGCACCGACCTGGCCATCGAAGGAGACGGATTCTTTGTCCTGCGCCGATCGGACAGCGAAGAGGTCGTTTACAGCCGTGCGGGAAATTTCCATTTCAATGAGGAAGGGGTGCTGGTGAACCCTGAAGGGCATGTGGTCCAGGGTTGGCGGTTGGATGAAAACGGGGAGCGAGTCGGCTCCATCGAGGACATTCGCCTGGATGAGGCTGCCAGCGAGATTGGAGACCTTCAGGGCTTTGAGATCCAGCAGGACGGCACGGTGGAAGGGCATTTTTCCAATGGGGATACCATTCCCCTGTATCAGATCGCCGAGGCCCGCTTTTCCAACCCTCAGGGGCTTCAAAAGGCGGGAGGCAACCTGTACCTGGAAACGTCCGAGAGCGGCGCAGGCGTAACCGGAAGCCCGGGGAGCAACGGGCTGGGTCACATCGTCTCCAATACGCTGGAGCATTCAAACGTGGATATGGCCCGCGAGATCACAGGCACGATTCCCCTCCAACGGGGGTATGAGGCCAACCTCAAGGTGATCCAGACCGAGGACGAGATGCTCGGGAGCCTTCTGGATATCATGGGGTAGAAGAATCGCCGGACAGCGGGAGATAGACGTGAAACGTCGTTCCCTGGTCCACCACGCTGTCCACGCGAATGAGGCCGTTATGAGCGTCCAGGATGCTCTTCACGATCGGCAGCCCCAGGCCCGTCCCGGAGATGTACATGGTCTTCTCGTTTTTCACGCGGTAGAACCGGTTGAAGATCTGGCCGATCTCCTCCTCGGCGATCCCCATGCCCGTGTCCTCCACCCGGACGTGCAGGTAGTCCTCCTCCGTGTCCGCGGAAACCGTGACCCGGCCCCCCTCCGGAGTGTAGTTGATGGCATTGGTGATGAGGTTGGAGAGGACCTCTTCCATGTTGGCCCGGTTGGCCAGCACCCGGGGCAAATCCGGCAGGGAGCCCATTTCCAGGCGAATGTCTTTGGCCTGGGCCTTGGCCTCGTGAAAGGTCACCTGATCCTTCAGAAGCTCGCCTATGGACAGGCGCTCTCTCTCCTGAGTGATCAAGCCCGATTCGATCTTGGCTAAATCCAGCAACTCCGTGGTTAAATCCGAGAGGGCTCGAATCTTTTCCGAAGCCCGACCCAGGATCTCCTGCTGCTTTTCCGTGAGCTCCCCGGCCAGCCCGTCCCTCACCACCTTGAGCTGTGCCAGCACCGAGTTCATGGGGCTGCGAATCTCATGGGCGACCATGGACACGAAATCGCTCTTGAGCTGATCCATCTGCTTCAGCGCGGTGATGTCGTGCAGGAGCGTCACCGTGCCCAGGGTGCGGCCCGTGCGATCCCGAAACGGGGCGCAGCGGGCCCCCACGATGATCTCCTGTTCCTCGCCGCGGGTCTCGAAGCTCAATTCCTCGCTCAACTCGGCGAACTGGTCCTCGGGCATGGAAAGGGCCTGATCGATCATCTGCATCAGCTTCTCGTCCTGCACGCAGAAAGCCACAGGCTTCCCGATCACACTTCCCCCGTGATACCCGATCATCCGCTTGAAGGCCGGGTTCGCCAAGGCCACCCGCTTCTCTCCGTCCGTTGCCATGACTCCGCTGTCCAACTGGTTGATGAGCACCCGAAGCCGGGATTTCTCATGGGCGATGTCCTGGAGCGTGCGCGTGTATTCCAGTGACTTGTAGACCACCAACCGGAGCTGATCCGGAGCAAAGGGTTTGGGAATGAAGTCAAAGGCCCCTTTCTTCATGGCCTCGATGGAGTGCTCAAACGTTGCATAGCCGGAAATCACTACGATTACGGTTTCCGGGTGAATCGACTTGACATGGCTCAGCACGTCGAATCCGGACAATCCGGGCATCATCAAATCCAACAGGACCATATCGAAATGCTCCGCTTCGATCATTTCGATTCCCTGTTGCCCGCTCTCAGCCCGGGCCACCTCAAACCCTTCCTGGGTCAATGTCCGGTGCACTCCGTCTCGAATGCGCTTCTCATCGTCGATCACGAGGATTTTCGGCTTCGGACCCTGTTCCAAAGAGGTTTCTTCAGTCAACGGTATTTTTCCCTTTCATAAAAAAATCAGCTATATATATAAATGAACCCAGGCCTCCACTCAGGCCTCCTCATCGGTATCCGTCGGCACATACAGGGGGAGTTCCAGCAGGAATGTCGTGCCGTGGGATCCCGTGTCCTTGACGTGGATCTCTCCACCATTCTCCTTTACGATCCCGTAGCTGGTGCTGAGCCCCAGGCCGGTCCCCTTTCCCGGCTCCTTGGTCGTGAAAAACGGGTCGAAAATTTTGGTCAGGTGATCCTCGGAGATTCCGCTGCCCGTGTCCGAAATTTCAATGAACACCTTTCTGGACGGTTTGTCCCGATACGTTCGAAACGTCAGGACGCCCTTTCGGTCCATGGCGTCAATGGCGTTGATGGCCATGTTGATGATCACCTGGCTGAGCTGGTTTTTGTCCGCGTGGATCAACATCATCTCGTCCGACATCTCCTTGACCACGTCGATGTTGATGAAGAGCTTCTGATCGCGAATGAGGCCCAGCCCCTGCTCTACAAGCGAGTTCACCTGAAAGATCTCCTTCTGGGGAGCGGCCTGCCGGCTGTAGGCCAGGAGATCCTTGATGATGTTCTTGCAGCGGTTCGCGTCCTCCAGGACGTACTCCAGGTCTTCCCTGTAATCGCTGCCCTCCTCCAGGCGCTCGAGCACCAGATTGAGGTAGAGAAGAATGCCCGTCAGGGGATTGTTGAGCTCGTGGGCCACGCCCGCAGCAAGCTGTCCCAGGGAGGCCATTTTCTCGGAATGCGCAAGCTGTACCTGGGCCTCCTTCAGCTTTTTTTCCACGGCGAGCCGCTCCCGGAGGTCGTTGTAAATTCCCATGGTGGCCACCTCCTCCTCCCCCTCGTAGATAATGGCCGCCGTCATCTCAACGGGAATATCCTGCCCGTCCGCGTTGATGATCACGATCTTGGTCGGTGGAAGCTTCCCCCTTCCACCGATGGCCTCGTCCTGGAGCATTCTCATGATTTCCCTGGCCTTGCCGGAAGGATAGACCTGCTCCACGCTCTTCTTTCCCTGGACCTGCTCCATACGGTACCCGAAGAGGTCTTCCGCCGCGCGGTTCATGAAGAGGATCTCTCCGGTGCGCTTGGCCGCCACGATGGCGCTCGCAGAGCTCAGCAACACCCCTTCGAAAAACTCCTTGGTCTCGCGAAGCTCCTTTTCAAGAACCCGAAGCCGTGTCACATCGCGAATGCTCTCCATGATGTAAAGGACATTGCCCTCATCATCGAGAATGGGGGAAAACACACGATCCTCCCAGCGCTCCCTGCCGTCCTCCTGAAAGGTCTTGATCAGAATGGTGCGGGCCTGCTTGTCTGCAAGGACGCGGGTGAGGGGGCATCGATCCACCGGGCAGGGCTCTTTGGACTGATAAAAGACCTCGTAGCACTTCTTCCCGATGACATCTTCCGAGCAGCCGAGCTTTTCAAAAAAGACGTGGTTGACATTCACAATGCCCTTGTCCGGGCTCAGGATAAGCGTCGGAAAGGACAGGGAGTCAAAGACCCGGATCCTCCACTCCTTCTCCTGGGTGATGTCGTCTCTCTCGGAATCCATGGGGTCCGATACCTTTGAAGAAGTGTCGTGGAAAACACGCCTTCCGCCGTCACGACGAGGGCATCAAAAAGGCCTCTTTCAGCGAACGCCCGGCCGCCTCGCGCTGATCCTCGGGCATGACCAGGTAGATGGAGGATGCTGTACACCCCAGGGCGACGATAGGAATTCCCTTCTTGGTGAGCGCCCCCACTGCCGCATCCGCAATCCCGTATCGGTCCCCGAAGTGTGGTCCGTGCAGAAAAATCAACGAAACGGGCGAGATGCTGTGAAGGGACGAGTCCGCTTCCTCGCCCAGGAGCCCTCGGAGCTTGCGCATCACGCCCTTCTCCCATTGCTGCCCGATCAGGAGACCGAGCCCCAGGAGGCCGTCTCCGGCCGCCTGCCCCACGACGAGGAGCATACGCATGCCGGGCTCCTCCATCTCACGAACGAGCTGCCCCACTGGCGCCATCTGCTTCGGGGGGCAGGCAAACTGGACGTGGGCAAGCCCGTCGAACTCGTTCAGCCCGTACGTCTTGATCTGGGATTCCCAGTAAACGGCAATGGTTTCCACCGGTCTGTCTCCAACAGGCAACGTCCGTTCCGGATGCGTGTCCCGGATTCCATTTCTTACACAGGACAGATCTCCTGAACCCGCTCCTGAATGAAACCGGTTCAGGTCTCCGAGCCGCCGTCCTCCTCGCGTGTGATGGAACTCTGGACCACACGGACTGCTGCCCGTATCGGCCGTTGATTCGGAGGCAGCTCCATGTGGTCCTCCAAGGCGGCCACGGCTTCATCGAGACGCGCATAGTCGGTCACCAGGGTGATGGGAGCCAGGGAAGACGCCACCCCGTACACGGGTATTCCCGCCTCGCCGAATGCGACCAGGGACACGCCTAAGAGCTGTATGCTGGATTGGTGAGGAAAAACCGACAGAAGGCCTACAGAAGGAAGGACGCCCACATGGGGCGTCAGGTCCGGCTCCGCCTCGAGAAGGTCCAGCGCCCGGCTACGGTCTTCCAGGGACACGCAGCAGCACATCTGCGTGTCCCTGCCACGGCACGTTGCCGCCAGGAAGGGCATGTTGATGCGGTTTTCCGAAAAGAGTCGGCACACGCGGGAAAGGGAGCGCTGAGGATGAGGGTGATTCACGAGGTTTACCTGGCAAAGCTCCTCGCTGAGCTTGATCCCCTCGATCCGAATCTTTTCCATGCTCCTCACGCGCCGACAGGCACCCTTTTGAAAGGAACGCTTACGCTTATGCGGTGTAAGACTGCACAATCTCCATGAGCTTGTCCAAGTCAATGGGCTTGGGGATAAAGTCATCGGCCAGGGTGGTGATGCCGTCCCTGTGCATATAACGGGTCGTGGTCACGGCTTCACCCACCGCAGTCAAAAGGACCACGATGATATCCTTGTAATCCGGATCTTTCTTGATCTCGTCGCACACCTGGTAGCCGTTCTTGTTCGGCATCATGACATCCAGGATCAGGAGCTTCGGTCTTTCCTCCTTGATCTTGTCCCATGCCTGGTTGCCGTCGTAGGCCTTGGCGACTCGGTATCCTTTGCTCTCCAGTTTCATGGAGACGGCTTCTACCAGATCCGGGTCGTCATCCACGACAAGAATGAGTTCCTCTGCCATGATCTGCCTCCTTTATCCATCTCTTAAGAGTGTAACCGATCCAATGTCACGTCGAATCGCACGGGATCAATTTCGCAAGCAAAGGCGAAGCGTTCCGCGCCGCCCTGGCACCGGAAACCGTGTTGACCGAACGGTTCCCCTTTGGCGCAACCGAAGCCTCATTGCTGATACTAAAAAAAGGACCGGGAAAAGGTCAACCGGGAAATTCGTTACACCTCGGGCCGCGGCAGCAGTCCCGCCCGCTCCACGATTTCGGGGACCTTCTTCTCCCACTCAATGGCCATGATGTGAAAGCCGCGGACGCCTTCTATTTCTTTCAGCCGCTGCATGTCCTCCACCGCCATGGTGATCCCCTCTTCGGCCTGCTTTTCCTTGGGAACACCGGACAACCGTTTCACGACCTCATCGGGCACGTCCATGCCAGGGACCCGGTTCTTCATGTACTTTGCCATACCGGCCGATTTCATGGGGGTGATGCCTGCGAGAATGTGCACTTTTTCATGCAGACCCCGGTCCCTCACGCCTTTCATCCAGGTCTCGAACTTGTCCAGATTGTAAATACACTGGGTCTGGATGAAATCCACACCGGCCTTCACCTTTTTGGCCAGCCTGCGTACGCGCAGCTCGAAGGGATCGGCGAACGGGTTGGCCGCCGCACCGATGAACATCTTGGGCGGATTCTGAATCTCGTCTCCGCCCTGGAAACGGCCTTCGTCCCGCATGTTCTTCACCACCTGGATGAGCTGGATGGAGTCCAGGTCATAGACGTTCGTGGCCATGGGATGGTCTCCGAACTGCGGGTGGTCGCCGGACAGGCACAGCATGGTGTCGATGCCGTGGGCGTAGGCCCCGAGAATATCGCTCTGCATGGCCAGGCGGTTTCGATCCCGGGTCACCATCTGGAGGATCGGGGTGAGCCCCATCTGCTTGATCAGGATACAGGCCGACAGGCTGGACATTCGGACGACCGCGGTCTGGTTGTCCGTCACGTTGATGCCATCCACATATCCCCTGAGCAGCTCCGCCTTTTCCTTGACCTTGTCGGGCAGAGAGCCCCGGGGGGGGCCGCACTCAGAGGTGACCGCCAGCTTGCCTGATGCCAATACCTTTTCCAGTGTGCTTTCCGTTTTCATGAGGCCAAATCCTCTCTTATAATTCTGCGCGGGCCGCCGTCCCGGCTCGTTCGCCAGTCCTTGGGCTCTGCGATGTCCTCGTACCGGTCCTCCAGACCCAGTGCCTTCAGGCGGTCCCAGATCAGCTGCCATGCGCAGTCCACATCCGGGCTGATCTCGCACTTGCCGTTGGTGGAGCCGCCGCAGGGACCGTTCAGCAGGCGTTTCGAGCACCGTGCAATTGGGCAAATCCCCCCGGTCAGCCCGAGGAGGCAGTCTCCGCATCCCTGGCACCGTTCCGCCCACACACCCTGACGCTCCGAGGCCCCCATGAACTTGGTGTTCACGGCCGGGAAAACCGGCACCTCCTTGAACCGTCGTGCCACCTCCTGCACACCGCAGCCGCAGGCCATGGAGACCACTGCGTCGGCCCGGTCGATGGATTGGACCAGTTCTTCCACATACTCCGGGTCACATTGCCGCTCGAGCGTGAGTTCTGTCACGCCCAGGGTCTTGCCTTCCTTCATGCGCGCCATCTGGAGGGCGGAGGAGAGTAAGGCCACCTCTTTTCGGCCCCCGGCGGCGCACACGGTCACGCATTCGTTACACCCCACGAGGAGGATGCGGTCATAGGGTTCGATGTAACTGAGGATCTCTTCAAGGGGTTTCCGTTCGGCTGTAATCATTTCCTTTTGTCTCCTTGAACATGCAGAGCCCTCGCCTGCCTTGCGCTCCTGCCGCAAGGCGATGCGAGCGATCCTAAAGAAGGTCCATTCCCCATCCGTTGGGAGACATCCTGTCCCGCCCGGGAGGGAAGGGGCTTTAGTGCGCTTTCACGAAGAAAGCGACTATGCGCCAGCTGCCTGGGCCTGCTGCTTGACCATTTCCTTCACCGGATTCGGCCCCAGGCTCCGGATCTTTTCCGTAAAATCCGTGGCGGTCCGGGCGAAGCGCTCCCCCATGCCGGCAGACATGGTCATCATCTCCACGCGCTCCCCGCCGATGCCGATCTCATCCAGGATCTTCTTCACCTGCGAAACCCGCATGGCCGCCTTGACGTTCCCGTCCTTGAAGTGGCAGTCCCCCTCCAGGCAACCGGCCACGTAGACCCCGTCGGCCCCGTTCTGCAAGGCGCGCATGATGTGAATCGCGCCGACCTTCCCGGAGCACGGCACCTTGATGATCTTGATGTTGGGCGGGTAGCCGAGCCTCATACTGCCCGCCATATCCGCTGCGGTGTAAGCGCAGTAGTGACAACAAAATGCAATGATCACCGGCTCAAACGATTTCATGACGATATCCCTTCCAGCAGGCCGTACACCTTGGCCATGATCTGATCGTCCTCATACTGCATCAACTGAATAGCCCCGGCAGGGCATTCCGCGGCGCACAGCCCACACCCGTGGCACTTGGCCGGATCGATCTCGGAGTAGCCGTCTGCATTGATAAAGGGCACGTCAAACGGGCAGATGCGCACACAAATCAGGCAGGCCGCACACTTCTCCGGGGTGACCTTGGCCACGGAAGCGCCCATGTTGATCACGTCCTGGGCCAGCAGCGTCTGGGCGCGGCCGGCCGCGGCATGAGCCTGTGCAATGCTCTCGCTGATGCTCTTGGGCGCGTGCGCCGTTCCAGCCACGAAAAAGCCCGGCGCAGAGAGGTCCACCGGCCGAAGCTTGATGTGATCCTCCAGGAAGTAGCCGTCTCCCGTCCGGTTCAGGTGAAAGATCGCGGCCAGGTCCTCGGTGGCCTCGTCGTCGGCCATGAAACCGGTGCTGAGCGCCAGGCAGTCGGCCGACATCTTGATCTTGCGTCCCAGCACGGGGTCGGTAAACGTGACGGCAACCTGTTCGCCGGCCGCTTCCACCGCGGGCGGGTCGTCCTCATCGTAGTGCACGAACAGGACGCCTTTTTCCCGGGCCTTGCGATAGTAGTCCTCCTGGAAGCCGTAGGTCCTCATGTCCCGGTACAGGACAAAGATACGGGCTTCGGGGTTCCGCTCCAGGATCCTCAGGGCATTCTTCACGGCGGACTGGCAGCAGACCCGGGAGCAGTTGGGGTTCTCGGGACAGCGCGATCCCACGCACTGAATCATGGCAACGCTCTTCCACGCCGCCACATCGTCGGGCCGGTCCTCGATCGTGCCGTCCAGGTCCAGCTGGGTGGTCACGGCATCGTGCTCGCCCAAGAGGTACGCGTTCGGCCGGTGAGGAAGGGCCCCGGTCGCCAGAATGGTGGCCCCGTGGTTGAGCTGTCGGTACGCCAGTCTCGGCCCGATCTGGAGCCCTGTGGTGAACATCCCCGGCATGCCGGAGTGGTCCACGATGATGGCATTCAGGAGGACCTGAATCTGAACGTGGTTCTGCGTCCGTTCGATCAGGTCCTGCATGTAGGCCTGCACGTCCTCTCCTTCGAGGGTCTTTCGAATCCCCGCGGCCACGCCTCCCAGCGCCCCGGACTTCTCGACCAGGTAGACCTTGTAGCCCTTGTCCGCGAGCTTCAGCGCAGCATTCATCCCCGTCACACCGCCGCCCACGACCAGGATGTCCTTGTTCATGGGAAGCTCGTGATCCACCAGAGGACGCGTGAGCGCGGCACTGAACACGGCCATTCGAATCAAGTCGTTGGCCTTGTCCCCGGCCTCCTCCGGATTTTCCGCGTGGACCCAGGTGTCCTGATCCCGCACATTGGCGACCTCTACGAGGTACTTGTTCAACCCCGCCTTTCGGACCATGTCCTGGAACAGCGTCTCGTGCGTTCTGGGGGAGCAGGCCCCCATGACCACCCGATTGAGGCCCTTTTCCCGAATCACCTCCTGGATGTGCTCCAGGGATTCACGCGAGCAGCCGTGGCCCACCTTCTCCGAGCACACGACCTGCGGAAGGCCCCCGGCATAGTCCACGAGCCGGTCCACGTCGATGAGGCCCCCGATGTTGTACCCGCACTCGCAGACAAAGACGCCGATGCGGGGATCCTCGTCCCGCACGTCCCTCTCCGGCGGGAACTCCTCCACGGTCTCCTCGGGATACTCATCCCCCGATTCCGCGGCCCCTTCGGTGGCGCCCTGGTAGTCGGAGGCCAGGCACGCGGCTGCGCTTGCCTGGACCATGGTCTCCGGAATGTCCTTCGGACTCTGGAGCACGCCGGCCACGTAAATGCCGTCCTTGGAAGTGGATACCGGAGCGAAGCTGGTGGTCTTGACGAACTGATGCTCGTTCAGCTCGATGCCGAGCTTTTCCGCCAGCTCGGGGAAATCCGGGGAGATACGGAAGCCCGTGGAAAGGACCACCATGTCGAACTCCGCCTTCTGGGGACCGTCGTCCTGGTCTGTCACATAGGTAATGGAGAGATCCCCGGACCCCGGAACAGGGTCGATGCTGTGGGGTCGACAGCGCACGAACCGGACGTCGAAATCCTTCTTTGCCCGCTGATAGTAGAGTTCATAGTCTTTGCCGGAGGTCCTCATATCCATGAAAAAGACCACGGCCTCGATATCGTCCTGGAACCGCTCCTTGGTGACGATGGCCTCTTTGAGGGCGAACATGCAGCAGGCGCTCGAGCAGTAAGGCACATCCCCTTTGTTGATGCCTCGGGAGCCTGCGCACTGGATCCAGGCCACGCGCTTGGGAAGCTTTCCGTCCGACGGCCGCACCAGCTGGCCGAGCGTGGGGCCGGAGGCCGACAGAATCCTCTCGTACTCCAGGCTCGTGACCACATTGGGAAAGTGTCCATAACCCCAGTTGGCCACCACGCCTGGATCGAACAGCTCCGCCCCGGTAGCCAGCACAATGGAGCTCACCTCCACCTCGCGCTCCGTGGGTTGATCGTCGGGCACGATGGCGCCGTCCTTGCAAACCTGCACGAGCTCATCCACGCGATCACACTTTTCCATTTCAATGGAGTACGCATAGGGCGTGGCCTGAGGATAACGCATGCAGGTGGGCGCCCGGTGATCCAGGCCCGGGGAAAAACGCACGCACTCGGGAAATTTTTTATAGCATTCCCCGCACGCCGTGCATTTGGCCGTGTCAATGTAGCGCGGCTCGGTCTTCAATGTGACGCGAAAGTTCCCCGCCTGTCCCTCCACACGGCTCACATGAGTGAGTGTCATCAGGTCCAGGTGGAGCTCGCGACCGCTTTCAGAGAGGTGGGGAGAAAGGGTACACAAATCGCAGTTGTTGGTGGGAAACGTCCGGTCCAGCTGGGTCATGAGACCGCCGATGGAGGGGGCCTTGTCGATCAGGACCACGTCCCTTTTGGCCTCGGCCAGGTCCAGGGCCGTCTTGATGCCTCCCATGCCCCCACCCACAACAAGCACCTTCTTGTTGGATGGTCTACGCGCTTGATCGTTCATGGATTCCCTTGTTGTTGCTGTGTGTTTATTGGTTCCCGAAACTGCGGGTCCACTTCTAGATGCCTGCGAAATCGAGGATGTTCGGAAGCTCGTGCTCCCATCCGAGCGTGACGATCTGAACGCCCTGGGCAACGCCTTTCAGGTTCGCAATCGTCTCCCCGGCAATCCGGACGCACTCCATCTCACGGTTCTTTGCCTGACGGATGCGCTGAATCAGGCCCTCGGAGATATGGTACGCGGGTAAGGTCGTAGCCATGTATCGGGCGATTCCAACGGATTTCAGGAGAAAAACCGTCGGAAGAATCGGCACGCCCAGTCCCTTGGCCTTTTCGTGAAACTGAGAAAAGACCTCCAGATCGAAAACCGGTGGGGAGATCAGGAACTGCGCACCGGCCTGCACTTTTTTCTCGGCTATGGCCAGTTGCTCCTCCAGGGCCTTGTCATCCACGTACGGCTCGATGGTACAGCCCACCGTGAAGCTGGGAACGCCCTTGAGCTCGATCCCGGCCATGTCCGCGCCGTCCTGAAGGGAGCGGATGGCTCCAAGCAGCTCCAATTCGTCAATGTCATCCACCGTCTTGGCGTCGAAGTGGTCTCCGTAGGCCATATCCTCCCCATGGACCACCACGAGGTTCTGGATGCCCAGGACGTGCGCGGACAGGAGCTCCGCCTGGAGCGCGAGTCGGTTTCGATCCCTGGGGCAGACATGGATGACGGCCTCCATACCCTGCTGATGCATGAGAACACCGCCTCCAAGGGCGCTCATTCTCATCATCCCATCGCTCATGTCCGGAATGACGACGGCGTCGACCCGTCCCTTGATTCGCCGGGCGTTGGTGATCAATTCCGAAATGTCCACGCCTTTAGGCGTGTCCATCTCCGCCAGGACCACGAATTCACCGGATGCCAATCGCTTCTGAAAACTCATGACTTCCCTTTCTTTTCCGATTTATGGAAACCAGCAAGGGCGCATCGAAGCGGCCTTTTTCCCTTCACATTCCTTGTTCCTTTCCCTTGAAAATCCCATCTTGGGAGGACCCCTGAATCAACCCCGAAATAGCAAGTTCGGTGCCAGGGTCGACCGGAGGGGACGACACACCTGAACCCCTTGAATTCGTTGGAATATCAAGAAAATAAAGGGTATCAGAACCCATTTGGGGAAGGGAATGGAATTGCATTTTCGCTGCACTTTGGGCGATCCGTATTGCAAAAAAAACAAAGATAAGAAGCCCTCACGGGTGCGGATGCAACGTAGCCGAGCAGGGGTTCCTGTGTCAATGGAAAAAATTCACAAAGTTCGTTTCTTCGACAGGCGTGTTTGGACGACCCGTGCCTGAGGTACATGAAAGGCCTCTCCCTTCCCCGGCCGGAACGAGGCGTCATTGCCCTTTCCTTCCGGATCTCGCTGAAGTAGAATGAATATGTATATCTTCAATCACTCCCCTGGGGGCGCCATGCGTGCGGTCCTCGTCCACGCAATGATCGCAATCCTTTTCATCTCCATTCCTTGCTGGGGCTCGGAGGAAAAACGCATTTCCCTCGCCACCCTCAATTGGGCGCCCTATGTTGGAGAAGATCTCAAAGGATACGGCTTCACCACGGAAATGGTAACCCGGGTGTTCGCACACTCCGGGTACCGGGCAAGCGTCACGTTCATGCCCTGGGTACGTGTGCTTGGCCACGTGGCCAGAGGCGAATACGACGCCATGTACCCTGCCTATTTCTCGGAGGAACGCTCCCGCATCTATGCACTGACCGATCCCTTTGCCCGGAGCCCACTCGTCCTGTACAAGCGGAAGGAGGATCCCATTTCCTACACTCGGCTTCAGGACCTCGAGGGGTATCGCATCGGTGTAGTGAGAGGATACGTGAACTCGCCCGCTTTCGATGCCGCGACGTACCTCGAAAAAGAGCCCACCACCAGCGATGAAACCAACCTCCTAAAGCTCTATCGAGGTCGTGTCGACCTCGCGGTCGTCGACCTGTACACAGCGCAGCATCTCCTCGAAACCCGCATTCCCAAGGCAAGGGACGTCCTGGAGCCCATGGATCCACCGCTTCAAATAAAGCCCCTCTACGTCGGGGTCTCAAGAAAGATCGAAGGGTACGACTCTATTGTGGCGGACTTCAACAGGTCCCTGAGGGCCCTTTCTGAAAACGGCACGCTGGAAAGCATCCGAAAGAAGCACAATCTGGGCGCTCCCTGACGCCACAAGGCCCGGGCCCACGCAACGTCCATCCTGCCTCGGCCGGAAACCCGTGATTTTTTCGCGGTTGGGAGGAGTACAGGTGCCCATCAAGAAGCGCAGCATCGGGGGCGACCTTTCCGTCGGCATCTCCCTCACCATTGTAACGGTCACGGTTACGTTGAGCCTGCTCTGGTATTTCTTTTCGATCACCGCGGAAAAACAACGCCTGGAAACGCGGGCCACGGACATGGCCGACAAGCTCGTTACAGTCCTTCGATTGCCTCTCTGGAATGTGGATCATGAGGCCGTGCGTCTGATCGCAGACGCCTATGCGCAGACGGAAAACGTGGTCGCTTTGCGGATTGTGGACGACACCGGAGAGGTCGTGTATGAAGTACAGCCATACGAACCGTCCGAGCAGATCACGGTTTCCAGGACCGTCCGCCATCGATCTCAGGACATCGGGCATGTCCTGTTGTCGCTCACCACCCATGAGCTTCTCACCTCACAGAAGCACACGCTTGTCCTCGCTCTGGCCATCATGGCATGCGTGACCCTGGCCGTGATGCTGGTCATCCGCATGCTCCTGAGGGTATTCCTCGCAAAGCCGCTGAATGAGCTCACACAGGGGCTTCAGACCATTGCAGGAGGCGCTTACGAGCACTTTCTTCCCTCCGTAAAGCAGCGGGACGTGGATGCCATCATCGAGGAAGTCAACGCGATGGCCGCACAGATTCACGAGAGGGACCGTGCATTGCGGGAAAGCAAGATGCGATATGAGGAACTGGCCAACCTTCTGCCCGAGACCATCTATGAAACCGACACCGAGGGGCGTTTCACGTTTCTCAGCCGCAGCGGGTTCGAGGCGTTTCGGCTCGAACCCAAGGACCTCGACGAGGGCCTGCGCGTGGAACATCTCTTTGTGGAATCGGAACGCCAGCGGGTTCGAGAAGACCTGGAGCGTATCAAGGCCGGGGAGCGGGTCGGCGCTACGGAATACACGGCGCGGCGAAAGGACGGGAGCCGCTTTCCCGTGCTGGTCCATTCGAGCGGCATCGTGAGAAACGGCGGAGTCATGGGCGTGCGGGCCATCGCGGTCGACATCACCGACCGGAAACGACTCGAGGAGGAGCTGACCCGCCTGGCCGAAGGCATTGCGCACCAGGTGAGAAATCCCGTCATGACCATCGGCGGGTTCGCCCTTCGGCTCCAGCAGCGTTACGCCGAAGACGAGGACCCTCAAAACTGGCTCCGGATTATTCTGGCCGAGGTCCAGCGCCTGGAGCGCATGGTGGCGGACATTCACGAGTTCATCGCCCTTCGGGACCCCGAACCGCGGGACGTGAGCGTGCCCTCCCTTCTGATCGCCCTTCTTGCTGAGAGGGGCTCCCGGCTCGAGCCCAAAGGGATCCGCCTGACGCGCGACATCCCTGAAGGGCTCCCCCCTGTCCTGGTGGACAGGGACCTCGTTGGAATGGCCCTCGAAAAGGTCATGGAGAACGCGATCGAGGCCATGCCCGAAGGGGGCGATCTAACCATCCGTGCGCACACGAAAAAAAGCTACGTCTGCATTGCCATGGAGGATACCGGGGTGGGGGTTCCCGCCGAGGACCTCCCAAACGTGTTCGACCCGTTTTACGGTTCCAAACCGCTGGCCTCGGGTCTCGGGCTCACCACCGCCCAGAAAATCCTGAACGAGCAAAACGCCACACTCCGATTGGACTCGACACCCGGCAAGGGCACGATCGCAGAGATCTGCCTTCTCCGGGCGCGAACCCATCCTTCCAGCGGGTGAAACCTGCCCCTGCCCCCACCGTGAATTCGCCCAACCGTTTCACCGGGACGCCAGCTCGCGGGCCCCATCGTAGAGGAGGGACTTGAATCGGTCCAGGGTGACCGTGTACCCCTGGATGGGAATGCTCATCCAGTCCGAGTACTCCAGAAATTCCTCTGCATGGTCGGTCATGTACCGATCCACATAACCAATGCCGTCCAGCACAATGGCCCCGCCCGTGTGCCGCGGGAAGTTCTCGTTGGCCAGTCCCTGGTCCCACCCCTTGAACACGTACTCCCGGAACTGGATCCACCCCGGCACCATCCACCACACTTTTTCCCCGCCCGCGAGCTCCTGGGCGATGCGCTCCCGCTCCGACTCGTCCGCAATCATGTCCATGCAGTGGGTGGCTTGGATCCGCGCCACGCTCGACCCCTCCTCCTCGATGAGGGTCTTCATGGTTCGAGTGGGCTCGTCCGCATTCACGTAGCAGAACTTGCCTCCGTATACCACCAGCACCTTGGGGAACTTTTCCTTGGCCTTGTGAATGCGATCCTTGAGCTGGCGCTCCAGTTCCCGAATGTCCTCGTGAAGCCCAGGCGTGGTGTAGAGGATCTGCGGGGCATCCAGAAACCCTTCCTTTTTCAGGTAGTTGAGCTCGAGACTCAAGGTGCCGCAGGAAACAATCGCGATATCCGAAAACGATACAGGTTCCATACTTTCTCCTCTCCTTCCAGGCTGCGGCGTGCCGCTCCCGGGAACATCTTAAGGATGAGGGCCCCTGCCCTCAGTGGGCTGCGGCCACGCGATATCCCTCGTGCACGGCTGTGAAAATGTCTTTTACCTCGGCTGCATCCCCAATGATCTCCACATCGGACACCAGGCTCCGGAGGGCCTCGTCAGGGCCCGGTGTGGAAAGGAGCCCCGATGCCAGGATCACCGTCTGAAAGGGTTCCACGGACATGCGGGTCCCTTCCTGCTCCAGGTCCACGGCACCGTCCTGGAAGCCCTTCACCGTGGTCCGGGGCATGAGGGTGACATTGGCCATGCCGTCGATCCTCATGAGGGCCAGCTTGCGGGTGATCATTTCCATGTGGCTTCCCACCGGGTCCGTCCGCTTCGTTGCCACCACTTCAAAATCCCGGCCACCGAGCATCTCGGCAATCTCCAGCCCCACCCTTCCGGCCCCGATCACCAGCACACGGGGTCCTTTGACCTCTCTGTCCCCGCGAAAGAAGTCCAGAGAGGTAACGGTGTGCTGGTTTTCCAGGCCGGGGATCTCCGGCATGTTCTGAATGCCGCTGCCGGTGGCCCACACCAGGAGGTCCGGCTGAAGCTCCTTCGCAAGCTCCGCTCCGACCGTCACACCCAGCTTCAGCTGTACGCCACTCGCCTCTACCGCCTGTTGAAGCGACTCGAGGCACCCCTGCATGGCTGCTTTTCCCGGTGCCCTCCAGGCCAGATCGAACTGCCCGCCCAGCCGGTCCGAGCTCTCGGCCAGAGTGACCTTGTGGCCGCGGCGGCTTAGATACAGGGCTGCGCTCATGCCCGCGGGCCCGCCTCCGGCCACCAGAACGCTCTTGGGCTGGCTCGATGGCTCCAGCCCGGCCAGGCCCATCTCGGGGTTCACGTTGCAACCCAGGGGCTCCCCGTTTTTCAGACGGTGGAGGCACCCCTGCAGGCAGTATCCGCATTGCGTCACGGCTTTGCCCTGGGCCTGGGACCACTTCTCCACCAGGTCGGGGTCCGCGAGCAGGGGCCTCCCCAAGGCCACCAGGTCGGCGGCTCCCTGATCCAGCACCTTCTGCACCCTTTCCCTCCTGCCCATCCTTCCCGCTACAATGAGCGGAAGGTCGGTGTGGGCGCGCACCCAGGAAAGCGCGTCCCACTGCGGTTGCTCGGGCAGACTCCCATGATGGAAATACCAAGGCGGGCTGAAACAGGAGTTCCCCATGCCCACGTGAACGGCGGCGACATCGCCTTGACCGGCAAGGTCCAGCAAAGGCTCCAGGTCCTCCTTCTCGATCCCGTACTCCGGAGACATCTCATTCCCGGAAATGCGGAGAATCACGGGCAGGTCCGGTGCGCCCCGCCGGACTGCGGATAGAGCCTCCCTGGCGAACAGCAGGCAATCCTGGCCATAGCGGTCCTCCCGTTGGTTGATCTTACGATTCAAAAACTGGGAGATCAGGTAACCATGTCCTCCCTGAAGCTCCAGGAGGTCAAAATCCGCCAAAGCCGCCTTTTCTGCGGCCGCCTGAAACGCCTCGATCAGGGAAGCGATCTCTTCTTCACTCAAAGGCTCGGCGGTCTGTCCGGTGGACCCGCAGGTGACGGCCGATGGGGCCTTGGGAGGGGTCTGAGTGGCCCTGGGATTGGCTGCAGCCCCGGCGTGGTTCAGGTGGAGAGCGGCCAGACGGCCATGATCGTGAATCGTCGCCACAATGCGTGCGAGCTGACTCGTGCTTTCCGGGAAGTGAACGCTCAATTGCTTGGGATGCTCCCGTCCGTCCGGAGCGACCGCCACGGGCTCCAGAATCACCAGGCCGGGGCCCTCCTTTGCGATCCGGCCGTAAAAGCGCAACTGCCGTTCCGTGACCGTGCCGTCCGGAAGGCCGTAACCCGTCTTGATCGGGGGGAAAACAAAGCGATTCGCAAGCTCCAGGTTTCCCAAGCGGTACTTCTGAAACATCCTCTCCATAACCGACCTCCTTTGTTGTTGTTGAATCTCCCCGCAGCAAGCTTGAGGAATGCGCAAGCAAAGCATTTTCAGCAGGATTGCGGCCAAGCCCGCGGGCGTCCCTTCTCACCGGGACTTCACGAGCAGCCCTTCCAAGGCTTCCATGAGCACACTCCCGGACTGAAGTCCGGTGAAACGCTGGATCTCCTTGCGGTTCCTGAAGATAACCAGCGTGGGGACACTCCGAATGCCATAGGACCGGGCCACACCTTCGTTCTCCTCCACGTTCATTACACCGATCCGCGCCCTGCCCTCAAACGCTTTGGCCAGTCGATTCAGAATCCTTTGCTGCTGCAGGCATGGGGCGGACCACGGAACGCAGAAGCTCACGAGCCCCACGCGGTTCTCCAGGTCTTTTTCCAGTTGCTCTTCAGACTCGATCGGCAGCGGTTTCATAGGAATCGCCCTCTTTCATGCCCGAAAAGGATTCCGGGGTGGAATCGCGTTCCGGTTTGATCCCATGCCCCTGTAGAGATCAAGAACCGTTCCATTCCCCTTATCCCGGGAAATATTCCCACACGCCTGTCAGACAGGCATTCCATAATAAATTGAAATTTTTACATATATTACACAAGATCCTGAAATACGGCCCATCGAGCCCCATGGGAAAGAGCAGGAGGAAGGCCCGAAAGGCCTGCCTCAACTAAGTCAAAGTAACGTTATGTAGCGTTATGGTAACGCTCCTTAGGGGACGGCACACCCATTGCACCGCGTTCGCCGGTTCCATGCACAAACAAACGGGATTTCGGGAACCGCACGCCCGTGGTGTTCCCGGGCAGGACCGAGGGGCCTGGTGTGACGGGTCTCGTCGGCTCGACTATCCTGGTCTGGAAATCCTCGATAAAATAGGGTATACCCCTACATGGGTGATCTTCCAGCAGCCAGGATCTCCTTACTCACCAGCATTTCCATGGACAAATATCTCTCACGAAGCCGCCGGGACGTCGGCAAGAATAGGAATATCCACGAGTTGTCTCTACGCCTCCTGCACCTTTTCGAGAAAATTGATCGGAGTCGACCATGACCTGTATCGTTCAAAAGTATGGTGGAAGCAGCGTGGCCGACCTGGAAAGGCTCCAGCAGATCGCCATGCGCATCGCCGAGGTCAAGCGTGCGGGCATGGATGTGGCCGTGGTGGTATCGGCCATGGGCAAGACCACGGACCGGCTGGTGGATATGGCCCGCGAGCTCTGCCCCACCCCGCCGCGGCGGGAAATGGACATGCTGCTTTCCACGGGCGAGAGGATCACCATGGCCCTTCTGAGCATGGCGCTCAGCAAGATGGGGCTCGAAGCCGTCTCCCTGACCGGATCTCAGGCCGGGATCATCACCAACGACCGCCACAACGACGCGCAGGTCATCGAGGTTCGCCCCTTTCGAGTGCAGGACGAGCTCTCCAGAGGCAGCGTCGTGATCGTGGGCGGATTCCAGGGGGTCAGCTACAAGCGCGATATCACCACCCTGGGCAGGGGGGGCTCCGACACCACCGCCGTGGCCCTGGCCGCGGCCCTGGACGCCGAGCGCTGCGAGATCTATTCCGACGTGGACGGCGTGTACTCGGCCGACCCATCGATCGTGGCCGACGCACACCACCTGCCGGAGATGTCCTACCCGGTCATGCAGGAGATGAGCACGGCCGGCGCCAAGGTGCTCAACGCCCACGCGGTCCAGTTCGCCAAGGAGAAACAGATCGCGATTTACGCGCGGAGCACGTTTGCCCCGGGCAGGGAAACCGTGGTCCGGAAAATGCCGCCCGAGGCGATCACCGGTGTGCAGGCCGTGGTCAGCGAGCGGCACATCGCCCGCGTCCGGTTCAGTGGCCGGCGCGCCTTGAGGAACTTTCAGCGTGCGGTAGTGGGACTCGAGCAGGAGCAGGTCCAGATCAAGGAGGTGAGCGTGTCCCATGTGGACGCTGAGCCCGACCGATCCAGGGCTTCCTTTGTGGTGTCTCTCCAGAGCGTGTACGCCTGGGAATCGATCCAATCCGGCCTGGCCGAGCGGATCGGTGACGGGATCGCGTTCGATACCGGCCTTGCCGCCCTGTCCCTGATCGGCGAGGGCCTGAACCGCACCAACCGCATCCTGCTGGCCACCCTGGACCTGCTCGAGCAGCACGGCATCCCGGTGACCGGGATCACCACCACCTCGTTTCGAATCTCCCTTCTCACGCCCAGGGAGCAAAACGAGGAGGCGGTCCGGCTGTGCCATGAGCGGTGGATCGAGAAACCGTCGGCACCCTGAAAGCGAGCGTCTTTCGCCACACGAGAATCGGACGCTTGCATGACGGATCCGCGGGGACCGCAGC
>JASFQI010000018.1:0-28466 GCA_050115555.1 Desulfobacteraceae bacterium | reverse complement strand
CAGGGGGAAGTGGAACGCATCGGCGTGGAACGCACCGATCAGACGCTCAAAGGGGCGAACCTCGCCCTTGTCGTGGTGGATCGGTCTCAATCGTTCGACGAGGAAGATCGACGCGTTCTGCAGCGTTGTGCAGACATCCCCACGCTGGTCGTACTGAACAAAATCGACCTTCCGAATCGATTGGATGAGGCAAAGGCCCGGTCCGCGATTGCGGACTTGGCCACGGTTTCCGTTTCCGCTCTGACCGGCGAAGGGATGGATGGGCTGCGGCGATTGATTCGAACCGCTGTTCTCGAAAATTCCAGCGGAACGTTGGAGATGGATTTTCTGCCCAATGCCCGGCAAAACAGGGCGATGGGAGAGGCCCTGGATTGGTTCCAGCAGGCAAGCAACCACTTCCGGGAGGAGGCGCCTCTCGATATCGTTGCCGTAGATCTGAACAACGGACTCGATGCCCTGGCTGAGATCACAGGTGCGCGCGCCACGGAAGAGACCCTGGACCGCATATTCCAGACATTCTGTTTAGGGAAATAGCAGCCTTTCTACATTTGAAAGACCACCGAAAACGACGTGTGTCAGCCTGTTGCAATCCATTCCATTCAATCCATTCCATTCTTGACACGTCGGGATCCCTCTGAATACAATGCCACCGAAAAGGCAGGGGATGTTCGGTTCGGGTTTTCCGAATCCGTGCCCCCGGCCCCACCCGCCGGGATACCCGGACCCACCCAAGGGAACAACGTGCGGTGCAATAACGCCGACTCGCGGGGTCTCTCCATGGACTTTTCTTCCCAGGACATTCCCCGTCTCGTCTTTCGAGCGAGCATTCAGCGAGATATGGGTCAAGTGTCCCTCAGTGCCTCCATGCTGGACGTGCTTCGAGAGCTGGACGGCAAAAAGCCCGTGCTGGCCGTGTCACGTTCCCTCCAGATCCCCATGAATGCGCTTCGGGAAATCCTCAGCCACCTCCACCGTCTGAACCTCATTGAAACCGTTCAGAGATCACGCGAGGCGGTGGACCCTCCCTTCTTCCAGCATCTGGAAAGCCGCCTTGCCGACGTGATGGGGCCTATGGCGGTCATCCTGATCCGGGAGGAGATCGATCACATGGGAGAGGAAGCAGCTCAGTTCCCCAAAGAACGAACCGCCGAACTCATTGACCGCCTTGCGGATAAAATTTTCGTAGAATCCAAAAGACAGGCGTTTCTTGCCTCCATGAGGTCGGCCTGAAATCCCGACCCCGGGGAGCGTTTTATGATCCTCACCGCATTCCGGCTGAAGCGGGACGAGGAAACCCTAAAGGCAAGGATCCTGCACACATGAATATCGCTCGCTGTCCCGGCACTGACGTGCCGGGTATGCGCGAGTGAAACATTTTCAAGGGAGGCATCATGATCGCCGAGTGCACGTCGTGTGGAAAGAAGTACCGAGTCGACGAATCCAAAATCCAGGGCCGGGAGGTCCGGGTCCGATGCAAGGCCTGCGGAGAGGTGATCCTCATCTCCCCGCCGGATGTCCCTTCGACTCCGCCCTCACCCCCCCCTGAGGTTTCTCCACCCCCCGAACCGACTCCCTCTCTCTCGTCCGCCCTCGAGCCCCCGACCCCGGTGTCAGCCGATGAACTGACGTTTGAGGAAACGCCGCCCGAGCCCGCATCGAAGCCTTCCCTGAAGAAAAAAAAGCCTCCTGTGGAGGGGATGTCCATCAAATCGAAGATCACGCTTGTCATGGTTCTTCTTGTCCTGGCGAGCCTGACCGTAGCGGGATTCATGGCCAGTCGACAAAGTCGGACTGCACTCTCCGACCAGGCTGAGAGGCACCTGCTGCAGCATGCCAGGCAGAAGTCCCGCGAATACGGCATTGTCTTCAACCGCATCAAGGATGAGGTGCAGGGAGTCGCTGCCTACGCCTCGCACACTTACAGCCAGGGCGGTTTCACGCGGGACATGGGGATTCGGATCCTCATGCCCTGGACCGGCTCCGGTTACGGAAGCCCCCTCCTGGAGCAACGACTTCAGAATGAGATCTTCGTCATGCAGCGCATCGGTGCCGTGCTCAAAAGCATTGTGGAAAACAACCCTTTCCTCAGCCTCGGGTACTTCGGAACCGAGACGAAAATGACCGTCTTCGACAAGGAGGAGACTGTCGGGGTCATCGAAGACCTGGAAGGCTTCGACGTCACGGAGCGCCCCTGGTATGCCAAAGCCAAGGAAGCGGGGAAAACGATCTGGACGGATCCCTATGTGGATGCCAACACAAAAAAGCTCGTGGTGACGTGCGCCACTCCCGTCTATCGAACCGAAAAGGACCTGGCGGGTGTCGTAGGCTTCGATGTCCTTCTGGACACGATTCAGAAGGACATTCTCACCCTGGACATCGGATACAGGAGTTACGCCTTTTTGGCGGGCCCCAAGGGGAACGTGCTCGTACGTCCCGGCATGAAGCCCAAAGACGTCCGTTGGGACGCAACCTACAAGACGGACGATTTGCTGCACACGAGCAACCCGTCCTTCAACCAAATCACTCGGAAAATGGTCGAGGGCGGGTCCGGAATCGCCTCCTATTCGTCAGAGGAAGGGGACCGCTACATCGCGTTCGCGCCTATTCAGGCCATCAATGCCAGTATGGGCATCGTGGCCTCCCGTGACGAGGTGGTGAAGCCCGCGGACGCCATCCAGAGGACGATCATCATCATCTGGATCGTCGTTCTCGCGATCTCCGTCCTCATCGGGCTCTTTCTTGGAAACAGCATTACCCGGCCCATCAACGAGCTCACCATCATGGCCGACGAGATCAGTCAGGGCCGGATGGACCTGGACGTCCTGGAGGAGACGAGAAAAGATGAGATCGGCGTCCTGACCCGCGCCTTCAATCGGCTCGTCATGAGCCTGAAGCTGGCCATGTCGCGGTAGGCGGTCAATCCGCCCTTAGAAGACCCTAACGCCCATTGCCCCTGGGGATGTGGCCCGGCCTGGGTCCCAATGAGTGGGATTCTGGTTTTTCACCTACACCTTCACATCCACATCCCTTTGTGCATGGGCTCCGGAGGGAGCCCCTCGCCTTGCTCCCGGTCTCCCGGCCTGGCGATAGCATAGGGTTGTGCCCGCCCCGCACTCTGTGCGGGACTCCACGTTCCATCCCGCCTTGCGGCGGGACTAGCCGCGGCTTCCCCCAGCCGCATCCCCCAGCCGCAACCCTGGCCATCACGAAGGACTGCCATCAGGTCGCCAGGAAAGGGGCTCCCTCCTTCGCCTGCAAGCCTCCTCGACATCCCGGGAAGCGCAAAACCCTATAGACGAACGCCCGGCCTTTTCTCATTGTTTCCGTTGGATTATGCCGGAATGGTATTTCCTGCGCGAATCAGGGAGACTTCAATCCAGGGACCTATGTGGACACCGGGCGGAGGGGTGGGATGGGAGATCGTGACATTGCGGAAGGGCCTCGTCTTCGCCGGGCTTGTCCGTGGGGGACCCCCTGGCCAGTCCCCGCCGAACCGCTGAAAATGGGAGGGATGAAACGTTACGAACCGCGCAGGCGTTTGATTGATGGGAAACTGCACCCGGCGGGGATGGAACAGGGAGGGGGCGGCTTCCCCCGCGGGCAAGTCCGATGCGAAGACCGGCCCGGGAGCTCAGGAGCGATCCCCCCTCCCAGCTGAAGCCCGAATGCCTTTAATACACATACACCGACACTTCCACCTTCACATGCCTTACCGCCGGATCCCGGAACTCAGGCGAATCTCAACCGCCTGGGTCCATGCATCAAGAGGAAGCCTAGGCTCAAGAGGTGGAGTCTTCTTTCTTCCCGAAGTACTCCCTCACCTGCTTGATGGCGCAGAACTTCCCGCACATGGTGCAGACATCGTCCTCCCCGGGCGGACTGGCCTCCCTCAGAGTGCGGGCCTTGACGGGGTCGATGGCCAGGGACATCTGCGTTTCCCAGTCGAGACGCTTACGGGCCTCGGACATCCTCCGATCCCGCTCAATGGCAAGGGGGTATCCGCGTGCAATGTCCGCGGCATGGGCTGCAATCTTCGTGACCACAACCCCCTCCCGCACTTCTGCGGGTCCGGGGAGGCAGAGGTGCTCGGCCGGGGTCACATAGCAGAGAAAATCCGCTCCTGCCTCCCCTGCCACGGCCCCTCCGATGGCACAGGCCACGTGGTCGTACCCGGCGGCGACGTCCGTGACGAGCGGCCCCAGCACATAGAAGGGCGCGTTCCGGCAAAGGCACTTCTGGAGCTGGATGTTGGATCGAATCTGATCCAGCGGCACGTGTCCCGGGCCCTCGATCATCACCTGGACGTCCCGTGCCCAGGCCCTCTCCGTCAGCTCCCCCAGCGTCATCAACTCGTGAATCTGGGCGCGGTCCGTGGCGTCGGCCAGGCATCCCGGGCGCAGACCGTCCCCGAGACTCAACGTGACGTCGTACTCCCGTGCGATCTCCAACAACCGATCGTAGTACTCGAAAAGCGGGTTCTCCCGATCGTGATGAAGCATCCATGTCGTGAGAAAGGCCCCGCCTCGGCTGACGATGTCCGTGACCCGTCCCTGTGCGCGAAGGGTTTCCAGGGCGGCCCGCGTGAGGCCGCAGTGAACGGTGATAAAATCCACCCCGTCCCTTGCCTGCGCTTCAATTACATCAAAGATCCGATCCACCGTCAGGTGAACGAGCCCCCCCTGCTCGTTGACCGTTTCCACGACCGCCTGATAGACGGGAACGGTCCCGACGGGAACCGGACAATGCGCAATGACGTTCCTGCGGCATGCATTAATGTCCCCGCCTGTGGAAAGATCCATGACCGCATCGGCGCCGGCCTCCAGTGCCGATTGAAGCTTCTCTCGTTCGTCCTCCAGGGAAACCCGGTCCGACGATGTCCCGATGTTGGCATTCACCTTGATGGCCAGGCCTTCTCCGATCCCGCAAGGCCGGAGGCCCTCATGGCGCTCATTGGCCGGGAGAACGACGCGGCCTCTTGCGATCTGGTCCCTGAGCCAGTCCACGGGCACCTGTTCTACCTCGGCCACATGCCGCATGGCCTCGGTGGTTTTGCCCTCCCTGGCTTGCTTGATCTGTGTCATGGCATTCTGTCCCTCACCCTTCTATTTGAATAAAATCCACCAGGCGTCCTCAGGCCCTACCTGCATCCTTCGAACCGGATTCCGATTCACGAACGTCCGGAGAGACACCACCCAGAGGATTCACCACACCTCTACCCTTACCGCAGGGATATCCTTCGTGCAAGGCCTTGCGTACGACGGTTCGGGCCCTTACCACGGCATCCCGAACCGCGTGCCCTTCGGCGACAAAGGTGGCCAGGGCCGACGAGAACACGCACCCCGTTCCATGAGAAAAGGGCGTATTCAACCGGTCTCCCTCGAAGCCGACAAGGCCCGAATCGTCGCACAGAACATCCGTGCATTTTTCCGGGAGATGCCCTCCCGTCACGACAACATCCGGTCCCGCCGCATGAAGGTCCTGCGCCGCGGCTTCGGCTTCCTCCAGGGTTTGGACCTTTTTTCCTGTGAGGATCGAGGCTTCCTCGAGATTCGGCGTGACGATGTGGACGAGAGGAAGCAGTTCCTCGCGTAAAGAGGTCCATGCTTCTTCCCCCTCCAGAAGCCCTTGGCCCGTAGAAGCCCGAAACACAGGATCCAGTACAACATTCGAAAGACCGTGACGGGTAATGAGGCGCGCGACCTCACGCACAGCCTCCGCCGAACAGAGCATCCCGAGCTTCACAGCATGCGGAAACACATCGGTGACGAGAACTTCGACCTGCTTGGATAGGAAAGAGGCTGGAACCGGATGAATCGCCGCGACACCGACGGAGTTCTGAGCAGTAACCGCCGTGACAGCGGTCAGAGCGTGAGCGCCGAGACGGTGGATGGTCTTGATGTCGGCCTGGATGCCGGCACCTCCACATGAATCTGAACCGGCTATGGTTAAGATGTAAATCATTCCGATGCGGTTGCCTTATGCAAAACAAAATATGCTAAAACAAAAGAAATCCTTTGTCAATGATTCCACTTCCTTCCTACACGTTGTTCGCCATTATTCTCCGGAAAGGGCCCGTGGAAGGAATCGACCCCTTTCGAACCTTTCAAACAGTGAAACAGGGTAAGGCTCCTCTGCTTGACTTTGTCCACACCTTTCCCTATAAAAATCAAAACGATCCTTCCTGCAGACATTCACCGTGGAGCACCCCGCCGAGGGGAATACCGCTTCTTCGTCATCTCATTGCCGACTTCAAGGCAGGTGAGAACCAGAAGCAAAGGGAATGCGTAAGACCCTTGCTCACGGGGCGCTGCAAGGGGACGGCGCTTTTCCGACCTCGGAACATCTCGTATCGATCGGAGCCTCCGCAATGAACCGGAACCGCTTGAAACTCCGTTTCAGTTTCGGCCCGAAATCCATCACAACCATCGGCATCCTTCTGGTCCTGGCACTCTTTCTTCTGGGTTTCCCTTTCCTGGACTTTATGGAGCTAAAGACCTACGACCTTCGTTTCCTCTCGAGGGGGATCGAAAAACCGGACCCGCGAGTAGTTGCCGCGGTCCTCGATGAACGGAGTCTGGACGAGGTAGGCCGCTGGCCCTGGCCGCGCGCAAAATTTGCGGAGATCCTCGGCATCCTGGACCGCGACGGGGCCAAAGTGGTCGCTTTTGATATCGGCTTCATCGAACCCGATGAGAACAACAACCTGCGGCTGATTCGGGAACTTGACAACGAGCTTCGCGAGCTCAAGCTCGAAAACGAGGGTCTGAACGCTTTCCTGAAAGAAAGAAGACTGCTGGCCGATAACGACCGCCTCCTGGCGGAAAGCATGCATCGTGTGGATCTCCGCACCGTGCTCGGCTACTTTTTTTACATGAGCCAGTCTTTTCTCGACTACGAACTGACCCCTGAGCAGGTCGAAACCCGGCTTGACCACATCCGCAAGTCCAAATACCCGCTGATCATCTACGATCTGGAAGCTTTGGATTTCCAGCCCTTTCGAACCGCCTATGCACCGGAGCCCAATCTTTCCATCCTGCACGATGCAGCCACAGGGGCCGGCTACTTCAACATGGAGCCGGATCCCCAGGACGGGATCGTACGAACCATGCCCCTCATGTACCGGTGCGGGACCGAGGTGTACGCCCCCCTGTCCATTCAGGCGGTCTGGAACTATCTCGATCGCCCCCAGCTCATGGTCAAGGTTGCGCCTTACGGAATCCGGGGTATTCGAATCGGCGACAACTTCATTCCAACGGATGAAATGGGGTACATGCGCATCAACTACCTGGGGCCTGAGCGCACCTTTCCCCATTACTCCCTGAGCGATGTTCTTCAAGAAAAACTGCCTCAGGGAACATTTCAGGACAAAATCGTGATCATCGGCGCCTCCTCCATTGGTATTGGTGATATTCGAAACACTCCGTTTTCAAGCAGCGGCGAATATCCGGGCCTTGAAATCCATGCTACGGTCATCGACAACATCCTGAAGGGCAACTACCTCAGCAAACCCAAGTGGGCCACGATCTTCGATGTGATGGCCATCATCGTGCTCGGTCTGCTCACGGGCCTCGTCGTCCCCAGACTCAGCGCAATCAAGGCCATCCTTTCGGCAGCCGTCCTTTTCGTCTCTTACATCCTATTGAGCCGCTGGCTCTTCGTGGGCTTCGGATTCTGGGTCAACATGGTCTATCCCCTGCTGGCCATCCTGCTTGTCTACACGGCACTCACGGTCTACCACTACCTGACCGAGGAAAGGGAGCGAAAGAAGATTCGGGGGGCATTCAGTTACTACGTTTCGAGCTCGGTGGTGAACGAAATGCTCAAGGACCCCAGCAGGCTCAAGCTGGGAGGGGATAAAAAGGAGCTCTCCGTGCTTTTCTCTGATATTCGGAGCTTCACGTCCCTGTCGGAAGGCATGACGCCTGAGGACCTCGTCCATCTCCTCAACGAATATCTCACCGTCATGACGGACATCGTGTTCAAGTACGAAGGCACGCTGGACAAATACATCGGGGACGCCGTCATGGCAATCTATGGGGCCCCCCTGGAACAGTCGGACCACCCTCAGAGGGCATGCGCATCGGCCCTGGAGATGATGGAAGGTCTGAAGTCACTCAACGAAAAGTGGATCAATGAAGGAAAGCCCCCCCTGGACATCGGGATCGGGATCAACACCGGGATGATGATGGTGGGAAACATGGGCTCGGAGCAGCGCTTCGACTATACCGTCATGGGGGATGCGGTGAACCTGGGCTCCCGCCTGGAAGGAGCGAACAAGTCGTACAAGACCCACATTCTCATCAGCGAATCCACCTACGCGCGGGTCAGGGACGAGTTCGTGTGTATGGAGCTGGACAGCGTGCGGGTCAAGGGGAAAAACCTACCCGTTCGCATCTACGAGCTCGTGAGTCGAAAAGCGCTTCCCTCCAGGGACATGGAAGCGATCGCCCGTTTCCACGAGGGCCTTCAATGGTACAAGGCCCAGGAGTGGGATCGCGCCATCCACGTCTTCGAAGGGGTCAATGCCATGGATCAGACCCTCTACGCGGCGCAACTGTACATTCAGCGATGTCGGGACCTCCAGGCCGATCCCCCGGGGCCTGGGTGGGACGGGGTCTACACCATGACAACGAAATAAAGGCGCATTATAAAGGGCTTGCCCGCTTCGGGACGCGGCGTCTTCGTGTCCTGCCGCCAGAAAGGGGCCCCGCCGAGGTTGAAGAGCGGGTAGAACATCCGGTTACAGGACCGCCTGGAGTTCGTAGTAGAGGAGCTTCTGGTACTCCGTGATCACTTCCCTTACATACCGTCTCGTCTTCCACCAGTCCTCGGAACGAAACCCTGAATACGGGCTCGGGAACATGCGGATACGTACGTTGTCCCCTTCCAGCTCCCGACGAAGTGTCCGCCATGCCCTGCGCGTGTGCGTAGGTGAGGTGATCACGATGAGGGATCGGTAGCCCCTTTCTTCAGCAAGGGACCGCACCATACGGGCCTCACTGAATGTGCTCGGCGCCGGATGCTCGCTCTCGATGACGGCCGTCTCCGGAACTCCCATCCCGGTCAAAATCGTTTGCAGCATATCCACCGTTTCAGGAACGTGGATCCCGGCACGCTCTAAGAGTTCATATCCGTCCGGTGGAATCTCCCGAATGATAAAGACATGGGGCGCCAGCCCCTTTTTGTAGACGTCTGCGGCGGCCAATCCGCGTTCCACCGCTCTGCCTGACAGACAGACAATCACGTCCGAGGGTTCCAACTCGTGCGAGACTACCAGGAAGCCCCCGACCGTCTTCAGGATCGGTTCGTGATAGGCTGTGAGAACCGCCCAGACCACGAACACGAGGAACAGGACCCAACGAAGAAACGCCTTTCGCGGCGTGGATCCCCCGCGGGGCTCAATGGGCTCACTCCCGGGCTGCATCCCCGTGGCTTCGGAGCCCTTCTCTGCGCGACTCTCCGAACCCATGACCTTGTTCCAATCCATCGCCTCCCCTGCCTGCGTGCGGGACGCTCCGGTAGGATCGCTGTGTCTGTCCCTACCCAACGCCATGCTCAACGCTCGCACCGACGGCCCGGTCGCCGACTCCTGGCTGCACGGTGTCCGTCGGCAATAAGATGTTTCGGCTGCGGCCGGGAAACCCGCGGCGCCCCGACTTCCTTTTCAGCCGGTCAAAAGGCTTTGGCACTGTCGATTAGAAGCGTCACCGGACCGTCGTTGACCAGGGAAACCGCCATCATCTCCTGAAACTCACCCGTTTCCACAGGAAGTCCCTTGACGCGGAGGAGACGAACAAACTCCTCGTAAAGGCTCCGCGCTTCTTCCGGCGCAGCCGCATGGGCAAAAGAGGGGCGTCGTCCCTTTCGGCAATCCCCCAACAGGGTGAACTGCGAGACCACCAGCACCGACCCTCCATGATCAACAACCGAGCGGTTCATCATTCCATTTTCGTCCGGGAACACGCGCAGATGAGCCACTTTCTCGGCAACGTAGGCGCAGTCCTTTTCCGTATCCCCCTCCCCTACTCCAAGGAAGACGAGCAGGCCGGCATGGATCCGGCCGGTCGTGCGTCCCTCCACTTCCACACGGGCCTCCTGCACACGCTGCACTACAGCTCTCACACGTCGCCTCCCATTCCAGCACCTCGCACGGATTTTTTTCTCGAACGGCCAAGCACCCGTCGCACCCTAGGATGACAGGCTCGACGGGGTGTAGTATGCCACAAATGCTCGAATCTTGAAAGCGCTCAGCTTCGACCGGTTCCCGCGAAAGCTCGCCCGCCTGTCATACCATCTCCTGACCGGCTCGGGATGTTCAAAGCAACACAACCGTGGATTCAAATGGCATTAGAACATAGATACCGCACGGTTAAAGCATTATAGAGGGTTGACAAGCAAGGCATTCCAAAAAAATTACCCGCTTTGAGATTGACTCCTGCAGGCTTCTGTATTATGAGTGCAAACATTTTGTACTCAAAATGTTTTATTCGGCTTTCAATCGATGGAACAGGTCCAGATGAACTCCGACTCATCCAATCCTAAACCCCACGCTCCGACTTCATTCCCTTCCTCCCCAGAGGAAAGGAGACGAGGTGCGGGAGGATACGCCGAGAGCATCCTTCGCTCTCTTCGAAGAATCATTCGAGCCATTGATCAGCATAGTCGACAGCTCAGTAGCAGCCACCACCTTACTGTACCGCAGCTTGTCTGTTTACATCAAATACTCCAATCCGGCCCAATAACACCTGGAAATTTAGCAAAAAAGGTATTTATCAGCCAGGCTACGGTCACGGGAATTCTTGATCGAATGGAGGCCCGTGGCCTGATCAGGCGAAGCCGGAACAGCCCGGATCGACGCCAGGTCATTGTTTCCCTGACCGATACAGGACAGCACATGGCCAGGGACATGCCCTGGCCGTTGCAGGAACGCTTTGCATCCCGCCTGGCTTCTCTTCCGGACGAGGGACAACAGGCCATCGACAGGGTTCTCAGGCAGATCGTGGACATGATGGAGGCCAGCGAGATCGAGGCCTGGCCCATCATCGGATCCGGAACATGGAACGAATTGGCCGAGCCCAAACGCGGCTCCGAGTGAGGCGAATAAACCTTCAATCCATAAGAAAACCGTGGTCTTTCGTTCACTCGCCGGGACAGGCCTTCAGTGGTTTTCTTGTATTTCCAAGGGGAACCATCAGGTTTTTCCAATAAAATACATTAAAGGGTAGGAAAACATCTGTTTCTATGGTAAAGAGATAGAGGATTATCCGCCGTACCTATTTCACTTCAAATCGACATCAACCCCGAGTGACCGATTGTTCTTCCGCGGCTTTCGTTTGCTCGCACTCAAGATGACCCAACAGGCTCCATCCGGGCCCAGGGACAAACCCAAACCACAAGGGTATGTTCCCTGACCGGTACGTCGAGCCAAACATCTTTCGGGATTGGAATCCCTGCCCATCCGCTTCAACGGGACAGGAAATCCTGAATGACGATACATTCCGGTACCGTGAATATCGCTCGCGGATCCCACGTTCCAGCGGCGGATGCCTGAACGGAATACGCGAGCAAGGCATTTTCCCCCCATGTAAACAACACGTTACGAGAAAGAAAGGAGGAGGCCATGAAGAAGGAGAACGAGGTCCATTCATTGATTCCGGAACTGGTCGACCAGATGGAGAAAGGGAAGCTGAGTCGACGGGAATTCCTGCGGTACTCGACCCTGCTGGGGATGAGCGCTGCAGCGGCGTTTTCCATTGCGGGGCTCCCCTTTCCCCAAAAAGTGCGTGCCGCAAACATCAAGCGAGGCGGAACCCTGAAGATCGCTTCGTCCGTGCAGAAGGTGACGCACCCGGCTCAGTTCTCATGGGTGGAGCCTTCCAACATGTTCCGCCAGGTGGGAGAGTACCTCACCAAGACGGACAACAAGAATATCACCCATCCCTACCTGCTCGAGAATTGGAAAGCCAGCGACGACCTCAAGAGCTGGACCCTGAACCTGCGGAAGGGGATTAAGTTCAACAACGGCGACGAGTTCAACGCCGACGACGTCGTCTTCACCATGAACCAGTGGCTGAACGAGGACGTCGGATCCTCCATCAAGGGCATGATGGGGGCTTACCTGGACCCATCGGGGATCGAAAAGGTGAACGACTACCAGGTGAAGCTCAACCTGAAGGTTCCCGAGATCGCGGTCCCCGAGCACCTCTTCCACTACCCTGCCCTGATCCTCAATCACAAGACCTTTGAAGGCGACTTTGTCAAGGCCCCCCATGGGACGGGTCCGTTCCTCCTCGACACCTATCGCGAGGGAGAGCGGTGCGTGCTCAAGGCGCGGAAGGACTACTGGCAGAAGGGGGCCGACGGAAAGCCCCTGCCTTACATGGACAGCATCGAGTTCATCGATATGGGCGATGAGATGTCCCCGCGTATCGCCGCCATCAAGGCCGGTGAGATCGACTCCATCGACCTGGCCACCACGGGAGGCACCGCCGCTTACAAGGCCCTCAAAGACGACCCGGCCGTGAACGTCAAACCCATCGGCACGGCCCAGGTACGCCTGCTCCGCATGCGCGTGGACCTGGACCCCTGGAAGGACAACCGCGTGCGCATGGCCCTCAAGCTGTGCCAGCACCGCGAGAAAATCCTCGGCCTGGCCTACTTCGGACAGGGCGTGCTCGGGCATGACTTCCACGTCTCGCCGGTCCACCCTGAGTACTGTGAAAAGCCCGTGCCCAAGTACGACCCGGAAAAGGCCAAGCAACTCCTCAAGGAAGCAGGCTACCCGAACGGACTGGACGTGAATTGCGCCGTGGGCACCGAGTGGACCGACGTGGTGCGATACATCGAGGTTCTCAAGCAGGACGCGGCCCCGGCCGGCCTTCGGATCAACATCCAGACCATGCCTACGAGTCAGTACTGGGAGAAGTGGACCGAGGTGGACCTGGGGGTCACACCCTGGACACACCGTCCGCTGGGCACGATGGTCCTGAACCTGGCCTACGTCACGGACGACCAGGGCAAGCCTGTGGCCTGGAACGAGACCAACTGGTCCGACCCCGAGTTCACCAAGCTGCTCAAGCAGGCCAACGGCACGCTGGACGTGGACGAGCGGCGTAAGATCATGTGCAAGCTGGAGCAGATCCAGTGGGAGCGCGGCTCCATCGGGGCGCCTTTCTGGCAGTATAACTGGCAGGTCACCACGAAGCGGGTCCAGGACTCCGAGCCTCATCCCACGGGCTACTACTTCCTGAACGAGGTCTGGCTTTCCAGCTGACCCCTCCTCGCTTTTTTCAGGACCGGGGCAAGGCGACCTGCGCGGTAAAACCCGGCCTGAAAACAGCCTGATCCGGGGCGGCCCGAATCCCGGGCCGCCCCCACCCGATTCAACCGCAACCGGAAAGGGGCCTGGGTATGGCGAAGTTCATTGTAAGGCGCTTTTTCCTCCTGCTCCTGACCATGTTCCTGGTCTCCATCGCCGTCTTCCTGATCACGGAGTCCTCACCGGGAAACGTGGCCCGGAACGTGCTCGGGGCCTTTATCACGCCGGAGCAGGAAAAGTCGTTTCTGGCGCAGATGGGCCTCGATAAGCCTGCGTATGTCCGGTATGTCTACTGGCTCGTGGGCAGCGACTGGCAGGCCGAGAGCAAGGTGGGCCTCCCCCTCAAGCGCGTAATGACCGAGAAGGGGTTCGTGGAGTGGTGGGCCAAGCGCGACAACGGGAACTTCATTCGATGGAAGCTCGAGGGCGAGGATCTGATCGCGGTGGAAAAAGCCGCAGACGGGACCCTGCGCGAGTACAAGGACAACGACCGCTGGGAGACGAACGAAAAAGGGGTGAGCACGTTCTGGGGCCTCGACACCCAGAGCCACGCCGTTCGGTGGGAAAAAGGATCCGACATCAAGGTCTGGTCCTTTGTGATCGGCACGGGCTGGATGGAGACCTCGGGCGGTCCGGTGGAGTACATTCCCCTCAAGAAAGGGTTCATCCGGGGCGATCCTGGGTTGAGCCTTCGCACGGGACGGCCTGTAAGCAAAGCCCTTTTCATTCGTCTCAGGAACTCCCTCGTGCTGGCCGGCATCGCGTTCGTACTCGTTATGCCCGTGGCTCTGCTCCTCGGTATGATTGCAGGGCTTCGAGAAGGCAGCCTGCGCGACCGGGTGCTCTCCATCGGGGGCATGATGTTCTCGGTGATCCCGGAGTTCGCCACCGGTATCTTCCTGATCCTGATCGTGGCCGTGTGGCTCAAACTCGTCCCTGGTGCCACGGTCTTCGGAGAACAGGCCCCGTGGGAGCGTCCCGACATGCTCATCCTGCCCGTGCTGACTCTGACGCTGGTGGAGCTCGGGTACATCCTTCGCATCACCCGGGCCAGCATGGTGGAGGTCATGCGCTCCCCCTTCATCCGAACCGCGTTTCTCAAGGGGCTTCCCTACTGGCGCATCGTGTTCAAGCATGCCGTGAGGAACGCCCTCATGGCCCCCATTACGGTGATCATGCTTCACGTGAACTGGCTTATGGGGGGTATCGTGATCGTGGAAGTGGTGTTCGGATATCCGGGTCTGGGCAAGTACCTCCTGGACTCGGCCATGTTCAAGGACATCAACGCCCTCGAGGCCGGAGCCATGATCCTCGTAACCCTGGCCGTAGGCACGCAGCTGATCGCAGACATCGTGTACACGTTCCTGAATCCAAGGATCCGGTACACGTGATCCCGGGGGGCCTGCAAGGGACCCGCTCCCCGGAACGGATCTACCGGACGATGCGGCCACCCTTCGCACCCGGACCCTCTCGAACAACCCTTTGACGCACGAGGATACGTCATGACGGAAAGCCAAGAAGCAACCGCCGGCGGAGACCAGGAAATCGCTCCGGAGGAAACCGCACCGAGGACGCGGCATCTACAGCGCGTATGGGGCGGGTTGCGGGTCCTTTTCGCCTCCAAAACGGCCATGGTGGGGCTCTTTATCGTGTTCTTCTGGGTCTTCGTCGCCCTTTTCGCCCCCCTGCTCACGCCCTACACGCCCCTCGAGCAGGACTGGAAGGCCCCCAACGAAGGACCGTCCGCCGAGCACATCCTGGGGACCGACGAGCTGGGCCGGGACCTCTGGTCGCGCCTGATCTACGGAGCACGGGTGGTCCTGGTGATCCTTCCGGTCTCGGAGAAGTACTGGATTCCGGGGGGCACCGCCATCTGGGGCGTGCTTGTGGCGCTGATCGTGGGCATCTTCCTGGGGCTTGTCGGCGGGTATTACGGAGGATGGCTGGACGAGCTTGTCATGCGCGCTCTGGACGCCATGATGGCCGTCCCCATCATCCTGTTGTTTCTGATCATCATGGCGGCACTCGGGCAATCCGCCGTGAATGTGGTGATTGCCATGACCATCGTGGGCACACCCGGCATTGCCCGGCTGGTGCGCAGTCTGGCCCTGGACATCAAAACCCGCGAGTACATCCGATCGGCTGAGACCCGGGGGGAGAGCCCCTGGTACATCATGTTCGTGGAGATCCTGCCCAACGCCCGCGGCCCGATCATCGTGGACGCCATGCTGCGGGTGGGTTACGCCATTTTCGCCATGGGGACCCTCGGGTTCCTGGGTCTGGGCCTCCCGCCCCCGTCTCCGGACTGGGGCAGCATGGTCGCCAAGGGCCGCGAGTTTATCCTGGCCGGCAGCCCGTGGGCCGCACTGTGGCCCTCGGTGGCCATCGGAACCCTGGTAGTGGGCCTGAACCTCTTTGCGGACGGCCTCCGCGAGGAGTCCATGCGGTACCAGTAGCTCGATCTGGATCGCTTGAAAGGCCCCGGCCGCCGGGGAGGACCCCCTCGCCCCGCTCCTCACGCGGAGCGAGGAAACGGCGAGCGGCGCCTATTCATTCACGACACGGAGTGACGCCATGAACGATTCATCCGGCAAAACCGACAGCGCGCCGGTCATCGAGATCGAAAACCTCGGGATCGCCTACGAGACCCGAACTGGAGACGTGCAGGCCGTGCGCAACATCAACTTCTCCGTGCGGGAAGGCGAGACCATGGGGCTCGTGGGAGAGTCGGGCTGTGGGAAAAGTACCATCGCGTTCGGCATCGTGAACTTTCTGGGCCCCAACGGCAAGATTACCGAAGGGAGCGTCCGGTTTCAGGGCAATGAGCTCGTGGGCCGTTCCGAAGCCGAGCTCAAGCGGCTTCGGGGCGATCGAATCGCTATGGTGTACCAGGACCCGATGCAGGCGCTCAATCCATCGGTTCGGCTGGGGGAGCAGCTCACGGAGGTGCTCACCTTTCACACGGATCTGACGGAGAAGCAGGCCTGGGAACGATCCGTGGAGATGCTCAGGCGGGTGTACATGCCCGACCCGGGCGACGTCATGAACCGCTACCCGCACCAGATCTCGGGGGGACAGCAGCAGCGCGTGGTCATTGCCATGGCCATGCTCAACAACCCGGCCCTGCTCATTATGGACGAACCCACCACGGCCCTCGACGTGACCGTGGAAGCGGCTGTACTGGACCTCATCGAGGACCTCAAGAACGATTTTCACGCCGCCAATATCTTCATCACCCACAACCTCGGGGTCGTAGCCCGCGTCAGCGACCACATGTGCGTCATGTACGCCGGGGAGCTCGTGGAAAGAGGCTCGGTCGAGGAAATATTCAAGCGGCCCTGCCATCCTTACACCCTGGGTTTGTTGGCCAGCGTGCCCAAGCTGGGAGAAAGCAAGCTGGAGTCCATCCTGACCCCGATTCGGGGTCGCGTTCCCCCTCCGGCCAAGCGGCCCAAGGATGCCTGCGTGTTCGCCCCCCGGTGCGACTACGCGACGGACGACTGCACGAAAGCCAAGCCCAAGCTCGTGGACATTTCGGGCGGGGAGGACGACCATGTGGCCCGGTGCATCTACGCTCAGGACATCGACCAGCGTCCGCGCACCGCGCGGCGTCGTTCCCGCGGAGAGCTGATCGAAGCACAGGAGGAATCCCCCACACATGAGAAAATCCTGAACATCGAACACCTCAAGGTGTACTACCCCCAGGAGTCTCAGTCCGTGGCCAGCCTCTTCGGCCTGGGAGAAAAGAGGTACGTCAAGGCCGTGGACGACGTGAGCCTTCGCCTGGAGAGGGGCCGCACCCTGGGGGTCGTGGGCGAATCGGGCTGCGGCAAGTCCACGCTCGTCAAAGGTCTCATCGGGCTCGAACCGGTAACGGACGGGGATCTTCAGTTCATGGGATTCGAGGTGGATGACACCGTGTCCGACCGGGACACCAAGCTGATCCAGGAGATGCAGATGGTGTTTCAAAATCCGGACTCGACCCTGAACCCGTCGTACCCGGTCGGAAAACAGATCGCCCGGCCCATACGGCGGTTCAAGACCGTGCCCAAGGGGCAGGTGAAAGAAGAGGTGTTAAGGCTTCTGCGTGCCGTCCGCCTCAGCGCGGCCTACTATGACCGGCTCCCCCGTCAGCTCAGTGGAGGGGAAAAGCAGCGGGTGGGGATTGCCCGTGCCCTGGCCAGCCGCCCTGACCTGATCATCTGCGACGAGCCCGTCTCCGCCTTGGACGTCTCGGTGCAGGCAGCCGTGATCAACCTGCTCCTCGAGATCCAGCACACCTTCGGCTCGTCCATGATCTTCATCGCTCACGACCTGAGCGTGGTGCGGTTCTTCTCGGACGACATCGCGGTCATGTACCTGGGGCAGGTGGTGGAGATCGGTCCGGCAGATGCCATTTACGAACCGCCTTACCACCCTTACACCGAAGCGCTCCTCTCCGCCGTGCCCATTCCCGACCCCGGGGCGGAGCAGAAGGAGCTGCGCCTGAGCGGTAACGTTCCCAGCGCGCTGAATCCCCCTTCGGGCTGTCGTTTTCACACGCGCTGCCCTCGAAGGGACATGCTGCCGGATGGAGGCAAAATCTGTGAAACCGAGGTGCCCCCCTGGCGAGCCACGGAGAAAGGGCACCGGATCCTCTGCCACATTCCGCTGGAGGAACTGGCAAAAATCGATCCGGTCATTCACGAAAGCGCGGCCTAGCCTCCCGCAATCCTTGGATCATAAAAGAGCCCCGGTTCGTTGAACCGGGGCTCTTTTCATCTCGAAAAAAGTGTCTCTCAGTACGTGCGGCCCGCCTTTCCCCGTACAATAGGCATCTTCGAATGCGCCTCCAACGACTGCGCGAAATCTGGGGAAACCGAACCCGGTGTGTGGGTCTTCAAAACAAGATCCAGCCTTTGCCTGGCCCGTTCAAGAAGGGACGCACCTCCCTTCTGCTCCCACATGGGAAATCCATATCGATTCATGAGCTTCGGCCGCCACTGTGTGGAAGCAAAGTGCTGAAGGGTGTGGGAGTGCTCCAGAAAGGTTCCCTTCCTGGACACCTCGTCGATGACATCGAGAGCCAGGGAATCGTCGTCCACTGCAAATCCCCGCTTCAACCGACGAGCCTGGTCGATGATGTCGTCCAGGATCACGATCATTTCCAGACACCCCGTGCGACCGAAATCCAGATATCCGACGTCGTGGTTCAGGTTCGACCCGATCATGGCTGAAAGGAACGTCAGAAGACCGGCCTCGAACGTTGCCTGCCCGTCCGGAACCTGGGAGTCGCTGGTCCCTGCATATCCCCAGTTGGGGATGTCGTAATACTGGCTCATTTCCACCAGGGCCACGTAGGCCAGGGAATACTCCGGGGCGTTGTATGAGCATTGTGCCGTGGCCATGTCCAGCACGGCCGGTCCCATCCCCATGATGAACGGGGCCCCCGGGGCGCGGAGCTGGTGAACCACCATCCCGAAGAAGCACTCGGCCACCCCCTGGGCTACGTGCCCGGCGATCGTCATGGGCGCCGTAGAACCTGCAATCGGGGCCGGCGAGTACACCAGGGGAATTCCCTTTTCCGCACAGAAAAGGAGCTTGTCCATGCTGGTGAAGGGATGCTTCAAGGGGCTTGCGGGTTCGGCGTAGTGGAGGATGTAGGGACGGTCCCTGAGGGCGGACTCCCCTCCGCGGGCGACAGAGGCGATCTCCCACATGGCCGCCAGGTCCTCCTTTCCTTCGGCCGTGGTCACAACGGGCTTGGATGTGTTCTCCACCATTGCGCAGAAGCTCTCTACGTACGCCTCGCCGGGGGGGACATCACTTGGGTGGGCATAGGACATGACAAAGTCAAGGTTGGGGAGCGCGTCGCAGACCCTGGCGGCCCGCCCTACGTCTTCCAAGAGGCATCGGTGGCGCTCGTTCGTCGCACTGTCCAGTGAGTAGAGGAGATCCGATCCCGGGCCGAAGTAGGACCGAAACCCACCCAGGTCCATGGCGGCGTCCTCTTCCCGGTCCAGTATGGCGATGGTTTTCGGCACGCTTTCCATGGCCCGCTGCACCAGTTTCTCGGGGATGCGGACACGAGTCTCGTCCTCAAGCCCACAGCCGGCACTTTTCAGAAGGGCAAGGGCTTCCTCATGGAAAACGCGCATACCAATGCGCCCTAGAATGTGAAGCACGGCCCTGTGGATTCTCTCCCGCTCCTCCGAGGTAAGAAGCTGAAGGTACGGTCCGATCCGCCGCCCGTTGTCATCCATCCCCCTCTCTCCTTTCTGCTGGCTTCTCCCTGGGCTCCGGGTCTTCCGACCCAGGGAGGAGGACGGCTATGTCCGAGTCAGGCAGGAGGGGCCGGCCCCGGCTCGAGCAGATCTCGGGATCATAGTCCCCGCTCTCGGGCCGCCCCTGCTCGTCCCATGCCATGAGCCGATAGAACTCGTGCAGCATGGACTCATAAGTGCCATTTTTGTGGTCTCCATTCCCTTCCAAGAAAAACATCGTCGGCAAACGATCGTCTCCCATACGCGCACCGTGTGCCAGATTGAATCGACGTTCCAGGTCGGCCACCCGTTTTCCGATCGCCATCAGTTCTTCGGCGTTCCACTCCCGTCCGGTTACGGCACGTGCCAATTCCGCCTCGGCCTCCAGGTCGAACCGGCTTCGAATCGAAAGAACGGGGACCTTGCACAATCCCAGGCAGTCCAGAACCAGGCTCACAATGACGGCCCTCTTGACCAGCAGCGCTTTTCCTTCGGTCCCCTGGAAATCGGCGGTACTCTGAATCCCGAGATTCGTCTTCAGTTTGTCCGTTGACCATGCATACTCCAGGGAGGGGTACACCGAGCTGAAATCCCCCCCGCGGCTCGAGACCATGTACCCCAGCGCAGTACCCATGATGTGCCCCGGATGATAGGCTGAAAGCTCGAGCCCTTTCACGTGCGGCGCAAACCGTTCTGAGCCGCGCCCGATCATGGATGCCGCCCGACGGACACCTTCGGCCAGGATCGCTCCCAGGCCCTCCCGTCGGGCCATCCTCTCGAGCAGGATCTCCATGGCCTCGCCTTGGCCCCACGTGAGATCCAGCCCCCCGGTCTCCTTTCGGGTGAGAAGCCCGCGATCATAGAGGTCCATGGCAAAGGCCACGGCCGAGCCTGCAGAGATGGAATCCATGCCCAGTCGGGAGCAGAGATTATCCAGGCGGATCACGGTCTCGAGGTCGCTCAGTCCGCAATTGGCGCCCAGACTCACCATGGACTCGAACTCCGGGCGTGCCCCTATGCTTCCTGAGGCATTCCCTTGAAAGCGCAAGACGGCCTTGCATCGCACGGGACACCCCCGGCACCCCCGGGTCTTTATCACTCTCTCGTGCAGCCTGCGACCGTCCAGGCCGTCGATCTCCTCAAATCGGTTTCGTCGATAATTGCGGGTTCCCAGGAGGCCCAACTCGTTGCACCAGTGGATATACCCTGCCCCCCCATACGTTCGGAAGGTTTCAAACTCCGGCGATTCGCGAATGCCGCGGACATAGGATCGAAAAGCTCGCTGCACCTCCGGTGCGAGTCGGGTCCTCGCTGATGCGGTTCTGCACACCACAACGGCTTTGAGGTTCTTGGACCCCATGACCGCACCGATCCCGGTCCGGCCCGCAGCGTGATCTCGGTCGGTCATGGCGCATGCGAAACGCACCCGATTCTCTCCGGCCGGTCCGATGGCCAGGACGGACGTCTTACCCGCACCATAGCGCTCGAAAAGGATCTCCTGGGTCTCAACGGTATCGAGCCCCCAGAGATCCTCGGCAGACTCGATGCATGCAGCCCCTTCAAAGAGCACAAGGCACGCGGGGCGGGGGGCTTTTCCGCGGAGGACCAGGGCTTGCACCCCTTGGGATCGAAACGCGGCGCCGATGTCCCCCCCTATACTGGAGCTACCCAACAAACCGGTAAGCGGAGAGAGTGCGCCGAGATGCACGCGGGAAGATACAGGCGCAGTCGTCCCGGTGAGAAGGCCGCAGCAAAGAACCAGCACATTCTTGGGACCCAGAGGATTCGTTTCAGGCGTAACTTCCCCCAGAAGCAGAGAGGCGTTGTAGCCCCGTCCGGCCAGTACCTTTTCAAGGACTTCATCGGGATAACATCTCCGAGTCGAACGGCCGGATGTCAAATCCATCTCAAGGATATCGCCTGCGGTTCTCATGGTACGATGCCTCTATGCCAAAACGGGCATGTCTGTCAAGGGAATGGGGTTCTCCTGAACTCCCGGCCTGAAAGGATTCCCCTCTTTACTTTTTCAAATCTCAGCGAAATACTGATTTGCTTCAAAGGTTCTCTACACCATGGAAACGAATCCCATGAACCCCCGTGTCCTCCTGATCAACCCCTGGATCTATGACTTTGCGGCCTACGATCTCTGGTCCAAGCCGCTCGGGCTCCTTTCCCTGACCGGATTTCTGCGAAGCCGTGGGTACGAGGTCCACCTCATCGACTGCCTGGACATTCACCATCCCGGAATGATAACGGGAAGCGGACTTACCGCCCCTACCCGGCGCGCTTACGGGACCGGCAAGTTCTGGCGTGAGGAAGTCGAGCGGCCTGCACCTCTTTCCCACGTTCCCAGGCCTTTCAGCCGGTACGGTATCTCCCCCGATCTCTTTGTTCAAGCGCTTCAAAGGGTTGAATCCCCTTCCGTCGTGCTCGTTACCTCCCTCATGACCTACTGGTACCCGGGCGTGCAGGAGGCCGTGGCAATGGTCAAGCAGGTTCACCCGAACGTCCCGGTACTTCTGGGCGGAGTTTATGCCCGGCTCTGCCGCGCCCACGCTCAGTCCTGTTCCGGCGCGGACTACGTGGCGGATACCGGAGACACGTTCCCAATGGAGTCGCTGATCCACACCCTGCAACGCCTTGGGGTTCCGCTCCCTGCGCATCCCCCGCAAAACGCACCCCCACCCTACCCGGCCTTTGATCTCCTGCGTCGACCCGAGTACGTCTGCATTGCCACCTCGTGGGGCTGCCCTTACCGTTGTCGCTACTGCGCGAGTGCCTATCTCCAGCCCTCGTTCATCCAGAGGGATCCGGAGGAGGTCCTGGCTGAGATCCTCTACTGGCATGATCACCTGAGGGTTCGGGATGTGGCCTTTTACGACGACGCTCTGCTCGTAAACGCAGACACTCACTTGAACATCCTGCTGGAAAAGCTCCTTTCAAGGGGCCTGAATGTCCGTTTTCACACACCCAATGCCCTGCACGTGCGCGAGCTTACGTTGGACACAGCGCGCCTGCTTCGGCAGACCGGATTCCGAACGATCCGTCTCGGCCTGGAAACGTCCGACCCGAACCTTCGCGGAAATCTCGACAACAAGGTGGGGGAAGGGGATTTTGAACGGGCTGTCCGGCTCCTTGGGCAAGCCGGTTTCGGGCGAAGAGACGTCGGGGTGTACGTGCTCCTGGGGCTTCCCGGACAGAGTGTGGCCTCGGTTCGAAAAACACTCGAGACCGTGGACCGTGCCGGTGCCGTGCCGTATCTTGCCGAGTACTCCCCCATGCCCCACACGACGCTCTGGGACCGTGCGGTTCAAGCCTCCTCGTGGGATCTTTCCGAGCCCCTGTATCACAATAATACGCTGATCCCCTGCTGGAACCCGGACCAACGTTCCCGGGTGGCCGAACTGCGTACGCATGCCAAGGCCCTTCGAGCCCCCCGCGCAGGTGAACCAAAAGGATTCAGTACGGCATAAGCGAGGCCAAAAGACGGAAGGCCCGGGAGAAAGAAAGGAAGGGCTCATCCCGATGCGGGATCGCGGTTGATCAGGGCTGCGGCATAGCCGGCCCCGAACCCGTTGTCGATGTTCACCACGGTCACGCCGGCGGCACAGGAGGTGAGCATGCCAAGGAGTGCAGCCAGACCGCCGAAGCTCGCGCCATATCCCACACTGGTGGGAACAGCGATCACGGGCTTTGCCACGAGTCCTGCCACCACGCTGGGCAGGGCCCCTTCCATGCCCGCTACCACCACGATGACCCCGGCCTCGGTGATCCTCTTTCGATGGGCCAGGAGCCTATGGATCCCGGAGATGCCCACATCGTGGAGGGTATCCACTTCATTTCCCATGAACCACGCCGTGACCGCAGCCTCCTCGGCCACGCGGATATCCGAGGTCCCCGCACTGATGACCAGGATGGTGTCCCGCCCCTTCATTATGGGGGTTTCGAAGGTGAGGGTGAGGGCTGCGGCCCGCTCGTGGTACACGCTCTCTGGATGCTTTTCTCGAACACGCGAGGCCTTGTCTCCGGAAAGGCGGGTCACCAGGACGTTTTGCTTCCTCTCGATCATTCGCCCCATGATCGCCAGGATGTCTTCGAGCCGCTTGCCTTCTCCGAAAATCACCTCCGGAGCACCCCGGCGAAGCTCGCGGTGGTGATCAATGCACGCCACCCCGATATCCTCGAAAGGGAGATCCCTTAGTGCGGCGATCGCCTCCTCCACATTGACCCGCCCTTGCTTCACATCCAGGAGAAGGGCCTTGATTCGGTCTTCCTGCAACTCCGCTCCTCCGGCCGTCCCACCGGAACGGCCCCTGCTACCGCGTCGTGATCTCCAGGCACCCTATGTGGGACAAAAAAATGAAGCGTTTCACTGCAAATACAACAAAGATTATAACAAATAAGGAGACAGTAAATAATAAAAAAAGCTATTCAAAATGGAAAAAACATGAATTCATGAATTATGACCGCTAAAACATATCCTGATCCCGAAGAAACGCCACAGCCCTCTCAAGCATGCCAGTCGTCCTGCTGAGTGCCATGGCCAAGTGGCCGTTGGCCTCCTGTGGCACCCCCGAGTCGATCATCACCATGGCCCTTTCCAGCGCGGGGGGGATCTCCCCCCACCCCGGTTCTCCCGTGATGGTTCGGGCCAGGGCCACCTCGCTGCCGATCATCGCGATCAGACCGCGCACCACCTGCACACCTCCCCCTCGTTCCACACCACCGAGGCCTTCGAGCATGACGAGGCACTGGGAAGTCCAGATGAGTCCGGCCTTGATCTTTTCCCCCTGGCTCAGCGTCGTAATAGCCGCCTTGATATCCATATTTCCTCCTGAGACCATCGATGCCGACTTGGCATGGTATCCCATCATCGGGCAAAAACAAACCAAAACCTCCTGAAGAAAATCGAATGAACCTCTCTTAGTCCTTCTCCCTGCGGTCCTGCTCTAGCGGGAATGAGCCAAGCCTTTTCATTCCGGTTTTGTTCCGGTTTTCGAACCGGGGGGGGGTGCCTTGCCGAGGACGAAAACAACTCACCCCCTCCAGGCCCGGCACGCCTTTCCCAGGGTTATTTACGCACTCCGGGGAGAATTCGACACTGCGGCAGGAGCCTTCAAGATGTGCATGATTGGTTGACAAGAACCCCTATCGGTTGTATAAAGAATAACAAACTGAAGGGGGTTGACAGACTGCTCGATTTCCTTCCTCCGTTCCATCTCACCTCACGGTTTCTCCCTGGAAACGGAGCAGAATTTCTGAAACGGACCCATACGAAGCAGGGAATTATGGATGCACTGAACTGGAGTCAAAACAAGGAAAAAAGAGAGCAGGAGGCCTTGGAGAGACACAAGGAGCTCTCCCGCCTGTTTCGGGAGGATCGCTTTGCCTTTGAGCGGGAACGAAAGCGCCTGATCGAAGAAGTCATCAACTCCACAGACGATCCCTGCCAGAGGGAACGGCTGAGGGAACTCCAGGAAAAATGGAATCGAAGAATGAAGGGAGCGGGCTGCAAGCACAACCGCTTCGTCCTGGCCCAAACGTTTTTTTGGGAGCACGTTCGCGAAGTCTGGCAACCAACGTTACAGAAAGCCCACCGGGCTCTCGACCGGTGGAAGGACTAGCCTTTGTCTCCCCGGCCCGAAGCAAACAGGCTTCCAATGCCTTGGAGATACGAGGAAACCCTCACGTAAAACGCCTGACCCGGATCCCCTGCTCTTGCCGCCTCGATCGCAGCATTCAAGGCAATGAGCCGGCTTTCGAGTTCGGTATGCTCTGTGTTCTCTGGTCCCTTGAATGGATTCTTTCCCCAGTCCTTTTCTAGGCGTAATCTCATTCCCCCTCCTGGTTCTAAATTCCCCCCTGAAGATCCTCTTTGAAGAATTATGCAAGAACCATGCTCGATGAGGCCGTTGGAAAGTGACGCTTTGGGGCGTTCGGGGTCGAAACAAGGGCGTCGATTGCACGGATTTTTATCTGCCAACCGACTGGATCTATTGAAATTTCATCTGGATGTGGAAATCGGAATGGGGCAAGGAGGGGTTGCAGAAAAGCAAGGGGTGGAAAGCCCACACCGGCTCCCCCTCCTTTGGGAGGGACGGTGCGCCTTCGACCAAAATCAAACGTCAAAAACCGTCATCGTTCTGACAGCGCCACTCATGACACCAAGAGGCATGCCGCTCCCTTGTGTCATCGTTTCAGGTCATGCGTTTTTCAGCACACCAAACCCGAAAGGAAAGGCGTGTCCGTCACGCTCTCTTTGACTGTGCATCCAGTCGATCATAGGAAACGGGTCCCCTTTCGCCCTTGAAACGAACCGCTTCGGCGCCACGTGCCCTCATCCGCTGATGGACCTCGAGCCATTCCAGGGATAAGCGAACGACATCCCCTGCCACACACCCCGACTTCTCCACCTCGGCCTCGAGAAACCGCTTGACCTCCGATTCCCGGCCGAGACCTCCCATGGGCACCGTGTAGGTGATGATTCGCTCATGGTGCAGGGGATGAAAGCCCCGAATCCTTTCAAAATGTTTCACGTACCAGTCCCAGAGAAGGGGAAGGGCCCGAGGATTGCCGGCCATTCGCGCAACCGGCACGAACTTGTTTCGCGCAGGCACCCGTTCCAGCACATAGCCGAGCGCTCTCTGGACCGTGTCTTCATCCCCGAAGCACCCCATGGCCTCAAGCACGATCGTCCTCTCGAACTCGCTCTGCGACCGGGAAAGCCTGTCCTCGAACCACTCAAAGGCCGGCTCGCCGAGCTCCATGGCAGCCGTTCGCAGGACGGCGCCCAGGATGTCCGGGTGGACCTTTCCTCCCTCTGTGAGCGCTGAAAACCGATCCAGCCCGAACGCCCGCGCTTTCCGGCTTCCGAACCGGCCCGCCTGCCAAAGAACCTGATCCCTCAGTCGACTGACCGGGAGGGCTTCCCCAGGCTTCGGCTCCATCCCGATTCTTTGAAGGGCCCCTTCGAGCAATTGAAGGGCCAGCGTGGCGATCTGTTCACACCCCGATTCCTCGAAAACCAGCCAGGCGTGATGCAGGTTGTCTCCCAGGCCGGCAAGCGGCAGGTACGCGTCCTCGTCCCGGTAGTGGTGCACGAAGGCGAGGTAGTCCTGCAGGGTGAGATCCCCCCGCTTGAGTAAGGCATAGAGATCATCCTGAATCCCCCATCGATCACACGCCGAAAGGGAATGCTCTTCCACGGCCTGACCAAGCCTTTCGAGCGCCTCTTGGTCTGTATACTTCACCCGGTAAAATCCAGTTTGGCCGAAATTCACCTTAAAGGCTGCGGCCGAGGAACCCAGGTCCAACGAACCGGTTCGTTCCTCGAGGACCGTCTCGACGGTTCGCGTGGACCTGTCTTCTTCCAGGAGAAGCACTCGAATCGGGATCTGCCATAGCGTGTCAGAGTCCAGCGGCAAAAAAGTGAAGCGCTCCTGAATCAGCACCAATCGGCTCCCCTCTCTTCGGGCCTCGACCAGAGGAAAGCCCTGCTGCTCCACCCATTCGCGAATCATGGGTTCCACAGGCCGACTCGAGGCGTTGGACAGGGACTTCCAGGCCGAGCGGCTCGATGCGCAGTCATAGGCGTGTGACGACAAATAGGTACGAACGCCTTCGCGAAATTCCGTTTCCCCCAGACAGGCCTGAAGCTGCCTCAGGACCGCGCCTCCCTTGTTGTAGATAATGGGGGCCGTGCTTGCATTGATCTTCACCGATTCCTCTTCAGCGATGTCCACGGCAAGGGTCTCCCGCAGGGCATCCCGCTCCATCGCCGTGTGCACCTGTCCCTCCAGAAAACGGTCCCAGGCCTCCCATTCCGGGAAAAAGGTATCCAGCACATAAAACCCGAAGTACGTGGCGAAGCTTTCGTTCAGCCACAACTCGTTCCATGTCCATGGCGTGACCAGGTTCCCGAACCACTGGTGCGCCAGCTCATGGGCAATGACCTCGCAGATTCGCTCCTCTCCCGCCCGGGACGTGCTGCCCGGGTCCCGCAGCAGGAGGTTTTCCCGAAACGTGATCGCCCCCCAGTTTTCCATGGCGCCGAAGGCAAAATCCGGAATTCCAATCAGGTCCAGCTTCGGAATCGGGAAGGGGAGCCCTGTATAGGCCTCAAGGAACTCCAGGGATCTGCGGCCGAACTCCAGCCCGTAACGTGCCCTCTCGATGCCGTCGGCCACGGCTAAAGCGCGCATCTCGACTCGCCCCGCATTCGTCAACGTGCGGAAAGGCCCCACACCGAAAAACAGCAGATAGGTGGACATGCGAGGCGTACGGCGAAAACGTACGGCCTTTCGCCCGTCTCCGAGGGGCTGCTCCTCCTCCACCGGCCCGTTGGAAACCGCCATGAGTTCTTCGTCCACAACCAGGACCACGTCAAAGGTCGCTTTCATGGAAGGATGATCGAAGCAGGGAAACGTTCGCCGTGCCTCGCTCTCCTCGAACTGAGTAACCGCGATGTACCCCGACTTGTCGGGAAGGCGATAGCGGCTCCGGTAAAACCCGATCATGCCGTCCTTGAGTTGGCCCTCGAAGTCCACGCGGCATGTCAGGGTTCCTTCACAGGTCTCAGGGAGCACGATGTGAAGTATTTTTCTCTGCTCATCCACATGGAATTCGCAGGGCCTTGGTTCCTTCCGACCCACGGCGCAACGTTGGACAGACAGTTCGACGAGGTCGAGTTCCACGGACTGGACCGCCCCTTGAGCCTGGATATCGATGATCACGGATCCCAGGAAAAGGGATCGCTCGAGGTCCACTTCCAGCCGTAGATCGTAATGAATGGGGTGCGTTCCTTGGTCCACGCTATTCTCCTCGGCCGAACTCAGCACGGCATCATTGGTCAATGTCCCGAATCTCCCCCTTCACACTCCGCATGACCCCTGTTTCAAAGGGGGTTC